>JBOGKJ010000001.1:0-6248 GCA_050745565.1 Terriglobales bacterium
GGGCGGGACCGCGGCGGCGCCGCCGCCGGGCACCCGCACCGTCTACTTCCATCTCGACCTGGCGACGCAGCAGGCGCAAATGCTGCCCAACTTCACGCCGCCGCAGCGCCAGCCCAGTTGGGCGCAACTGTCGCCGGACCGCAAGACGGTGGTGTTCAGCCGCAACCACAACCTCTACATGATGGACGCGGCCAGCTACGCCCTGGCGCTCAAGAACCCCAACGACCCCGCCGTGAAAGAAACGCAACTCACCACCGACGGCGCGGAGTACTACAGCTACGGCCGCGACCAGAATTTCGGCAATGGCGAGGACCTCGGCACCACGGGCGGGGGGCGGGGCGGGCGGGGAGCGGGCCGGGGCGGGCGCGGCGGCGCCGCGGGCGCCAGTGCCAACACCCAGCGCGACACCAGCAAATACCCGCGCAAACCGGCGGTGCGGATTGTGTGGTCGAAGGACTCCAGCAAGTTCGCCCTGGAGCGCAGCGACGAGCGCAAGGTCGGATTCCTGTGGGTCATCCACTCGCTGCACAATCCGCGGCCGACGCTCGAGACCTACAAGTACGCCATGCCGGGCGACGCCAACGTGACCGAAAACGAGCTCTGGATCTTTGATGTCGCCAGCCAGAAGGGCCTCAAGGCCTCCGCCGACGCTTTCCCCGACCAGCGCCTCAGCATCCAGACCGCGCCCGTCACCAACCGCGAGCGCGACACGCTGCCACCCGGCCAGCAGGCAGCTTCGGTATGGCTGGGCGGCGCCAACGGCTCGCTCTACGTCGAACGCATCAGCCGCGACATGCACAAGGTGGACTACTGCACGGTCTCGACCAGCGACGGCGCCGTCAAGCCCATCATCGAGGAGCGCGAGAATGTCTACATCATGACCAAGCCGCTGCGCCTGGTGGACCATGGCCAGGACCTACTGGTCTGGTCCGAGCGCGACGGGTGGGGCCACTACTATCTCTACGGCACCGACGGCACGCTGAAGCATCAGGTGGACAAGGGTGAGTTCGTGGCCGGCAACATCGTCTCCACCGACGACGCCACCGCGGCGCTCTACTTCGGCGCCTACGGCTTCAAGTCGGGAGAGAACGTCTACGACAGCCATCTTTACCGCATCGGCTACAACGGCGCCGGCATGCAGGCTCTGGACGCCGGCAGCGCCACCCACGCCCTCAGCGCCTCCGACGACGGCAAGTACTTCGTGGATACTTCCTCGCGCGTCGACACCGCCCCCACCTCCGACCTCGACGGCGACACCGGCCGCCTGCTTCATCTCGAAACCACCGACGTGACGGCGCTCAAGGCCGCCGGCTACCAGTACCCGACGCCCTTCACCGTCAAGGCCGCTGACGGCATCACCAACCTTTACGGGGTGATGTTCAAGCCGTTCAACTTCGATGCCCACAAGAAGTACCCGCTCATCGAGTACGTCTATCCCGGTCCGCAGACCGAAAGCGTCGAGAGCACCTTCAATCCCAAAAGCGCGCAAGTGCAGCTCGCGCAGTTCGGCTTCATCGTCATCGAGGTGGGCAACCGCGGCGGCAGCCCGGAGCGCGACAGTTGGTACCACACCTACGGTTACCACAACCTGCGCGACTACGGACTCGCCGACAAGAAGCGCGCCGCCGAGGAGTTGGCGCAGATGTATCCGTTCATTGACATCAACCGCGTCGGCATCACCGGCCACTCCGGCGGCGGGTTCATGTCCACGGCCGCCATCCTCGAATACCCCGACTTCTTCAAGGTCGCCGTCTCCGAATCCGGCAACCACGACAACAACATTTACAACAACACCTGGAGCGAGGAGCACAACGGCATCGAGGAGGTGGACGGCAAGGACGGCAAGGCCACCTTCACCGACTACAAGGTGGACACCAACGTCGCCCTCGCCGCCAACCTCAAGGGCCACCTGCTGCTCTCGACCGGCGACATGGACAACAACGTCAATATGAGCAACACCATGCGCCTGGTAAACGCCCTCATTCGCGCCAACAAGCGCTTCGACCTGGTGGTGCTGCCCGGCGAACGCCATGGCTACTCCAGCGACACCGAGTACTTCTTCTGGCGCAAGGCCGACTACTTCTGCCAGTATCTGCTCGGCGCCTCACCCCACGACGCCGATATGGATATGCTGCAGCGCGAGGTGGCCGAAACCGGCAAGAAGGCGGCGGCGGCCCCCGGGGGCGGCAATAATTAGCGCGATAATGGGGGCATGACGCCGGAGGATTTCGAGCGCTCACTGGAGTTCCTGGTCCGCCAGCAGGCCGCCTTTGATGCCCGGCAGACGGCCTTCGAGGCCCGCATGGACGCATTCGAGACCCGGATGGACCGGATTGACAGCCGGCTCGCCATCATCACGGAAGCCTTGGGCTCGGTTATCGCAAGGATGGACCAGCTGACAGAACGCGTGGACACCCTCACGCAGCGCGTGGATGCGATTGGGCAGCGCCTGGATGCCTTCATCGTCGTGGTCGAGCGCTACATAACGCGTAACGGCGGCGGCACCAAGCCCAGCTAATTCCGCACTTGACAACGGTCGTTGGGCGGAGGCAGACTGTTCCCATCGAAAGGCGATGGGAGCAGCGATGGAACTTCTGCCCGGCACGCTGGACCTGCTGATTCTGCGCGCGCTGCGCACGGGCGCGGCGCATGGCTATGCCATTGCCGAGCGCTTGAAGCTGGCTTCGGCCGAGGTGCTGCAGGTGGGCGAGAGCTCGCTGTATCCGGCGCTGCAGCGGCTGCGGCTGCGGGACTGGGTGAGGGCGGAGTGGGGGCCATCGGAAAACAACCGACGGGCGCGCTATTACACGCTGACACCGGCCGGGCGGCGGCAACTGGAGCGCGAGCGGGTCGAGTTCGAGCAGATGGTCGCGGCCATCCGGGGGGTGCTCGAATGCGCCGAATTCTGACGCGACT
Organism: Terriglobales bacterium; assembly: GCA_050745565.1. Classification (GTDB taxonomy): domain Bacteria; phylum Acidobacteriota; class Terriglobia; order Terriglobales; family SCQP01; genus SCQP01. The sequence goes on from JBOGKJ010000001.1 coordinate 2,917, forward strand.
CACTTATTGGCTGCACTGGCGGCGGGAGCAGCGCGAGCTGGCCGAAGAGATGGCCGCGCACCGGGCGCGGCTGGCAGGCGGCGCGGCGAGCGCACCGGGCTGGGGTAACGAGCTGGCGCGGCGTGAGGAAGCGCGCGGGGTGTGGCTGTGGCCGTGGCTGGAGGCTCTGGGCCAGGGCCTGCGGCAGGGCGCGCGGCGGCTGCGGCGGGCGCCGGGCTTCGCCACGGTAGCGATCCTCACCCTGGCGCTGGGTATTGGCGCCTCGACCGCCATCTTCAGCGTGGTGGAGGCGGTGATGCTGCACCCGCTGCCCTACCCGGCGGCCGACCGCATCGTCGCCTACAGCCTGGAGAACCACCTCGCCCCCGGCGGGGTTCAAAGCGGGCTGACGCTGGCACAAATCGAGTACCTGCGCGACCACACGCGCACGCTGGCGCCGGTAGCCGGCTACCGCGGCGTGGGCGTTACCAGCATGCTGCACGGCCAGGCCGTGACCTGGGCGAATGAGGAACAGGTGACCGATGGGTTCTTTGCCGTGCTGGGCATCCGCCCCTGGATGGGGCGCGGCATCGCGCGTGCCGACACCAGCGCCAACGCCGCTCGAGTCGCGGTGCTCAGCTACGGGCTGTGGCGGAGCGCGTTCCGCGGCGCTCCGGATGCCATCGGCGAAAGCGTCACGCTCGCCGGCCAGGCCACGCGGGTTGTGGGCGTGCTGCCCAAGGCCTTCGTATTCCAGGAGCAACCGGCCGACATCTATATCGCCATCCGCGCCGGCAATGGCCTCGGCAACCGCGGCACCAACACCGCCGCCATCGGCCGCCTGCGGCCGGGCATAACCATCGCCGCGGCCGCCCAGGAAACCGCACAGCTAGGCGCGGCCCTGCGACGCCAGGGGCTGCTGCCGCGCTATTTGAGCGGCATCGGCGCGAGCCGCTACCAGGGGCTCGAAAGCCACGACGTAGCCTCCAGCCTCTGGCTACTACTGGCCGCTGTCGGCCTGCTGCTGCTGATCGCCTGCGCCAATGTCGCCGGGCTGGTGCTGGCGCAAACGCTCGGGCGCCGGGAAGAAATCGCCCTGCGGCGCGCGCTCGGCGCCGGCGGCGGCCGACTATGGGTTCAGTTCCTGAGCGAGGGCCTGGTGCTGGGCGTCGTTGGCGGCGCCGCCGGCGTGGGGCTCGCGGCCCTCGCACTGCGCACGCTCGCCGCTCGCCTGCCCTGGGACATTCCGCTGGCGGCACCGCTCGCGCTCGACGCCCGGGTACTGGCCTTCGCCGTCGCACTCACGCTCGCCACCAGTCTCACCGTCGCGCTCGCGGGGCTTTGGCAAGGATCGGGCCCCCGGCTTGCGGTCACGCGCTTTGGCAAGAGCGGGCGCGCCCGCGACCTGCTCATGGTCGCCGAAGTGGCGCTGTCGCTGCTGCTGCTCGTCGGCGCCGGCCTGCTGCTGAAAAGCCTCTGGCGCCTGCAGCAACAACCGCTCGGCTTCGACCCCGCCGGCCGCGTCATCTTTCAGACCGAATTGCCGGCGGCGCCCGCCACCTCGGCGGCCGCGGCCGGGCAGTTCGAGCAACAATTGCAGGCACGGTTGCAGGCGCTGCCGGGTGTCGCACAGGCTGCCTCCGCCTCGCTGCTGCCGCTCGAGGGTCAAGGCAACATTCCCGGCGAGCCACTCGCTCGCCCGGCGCTTGGCAGCGCGGTCGAATACCGCAGCGTGAGCGCCGATTTCTTCTCCGCCATGGGCATCCCGCTCCTCGCCGGCCGGAACTTCCTCGGCAGTGATGACGCCGCCGCCGCCCCGGTCGCTGTTGTCGGCGCCAAACTCGCCCGCCAGTGGTTCGCAACGGCGGGCGCGCTTGGCGGCGCTGTACGCCTGGGCGCCATCGGCAGCAACGTCTATGATGCCGATCTTGCCGCCAAGCCGCTGCGCGTCGTCGGCATCGCCGGCGACACCCAAATCGAGTCGCTCGGCGAACCGGCGCGGCTAACGGTCTACGTGCCGGCGGCGCAAGCGCCGGGCTGGGCTTCCTGGTGGGTGGTGCGCGGCCGCGGACTCAACGCCGCGACGCTGCGCAACGCCGTGGCTGAGCTCAACCCCAATGCCCGCGTCAGCAATCTGGGCCCGTACGCCGAAGTCGTCGGGCAGGCGCTGGCGCGGCCGCGCTTCGAAGCGCGCCTGGTGGCGCTGTTTGCGCTGCTGGCGCTGGCGCTGGCGGCGATCGGTCTCTATGGTGTGCTGGCGTTTGCGGTGACGGCGCGCACGCGCGAGCTGGGCGTCCGCATGGCGCTGGGCGCGCGCCCGTCCACGCTGCTGCGCCAAGTCGCCGGGCACGGGCTCGCGTTGGCGCTCGCCGGTGCCGCGCTCGGCCTGGCCGCCGCCTGGCCGCTGGCGCAGCTCACCGCCAGCCTGCTTTACAACGTTCATCCGCATGACCCGGCGGTGCTGGCTGGCGCCACGGCCGCCGTGCTCGCCGCCGCCGCCGCAGCCAGCTACCTGCCCGCCCTCCGCGCCACCCGCGTGGATCCGGTTCGCGCGTTGCGGCAGGAATAACGTTTCCTGGCGCAGGCCCCTGCGCGTGCTTTGAGGAGACGCCCGCACCGCCGCGCATCCCCCGCGAGCGGGACGGCCGCCATTCTCAGGACGCCCTCCCGCTGCTCCCACCCCAGGGCGCGAGCGCCTTGGGAGCCCCGGGGCTCCCACCCCAAGGCGCAAGCGCCTTGGGAGCCCCGGGGGTCGGGCTACGGCCGGAATTCGCCTGGCGGCAACACGCGCCCGCTCTGTATTGGCGGGCGCGGGCCCCTGCCCCTACTCGCTGAGACGCTCGCAGCGCCGTGCCCGCACTCGAAGGGCTGTGGAGCGCCGGCTCGGGGCCCGGCGAGCCCAAGGGGGCGCGAGCGGCGTCGTTGGAGGGGGGGCCGCACCGCTTCGTTTGCCGGGAGCGGGCCGCCCTCCGGTCTTTCGCAGCCCTTCGCGCCGCTTTTGCCCGCAGTGCAAACGGCGCGACTCCCGCGAACGGCAGAATCACGGCTGCTGTGGTCAACCGAACGGCTGCGTGGCGCCGGCCGGCGGCCGGCGCGCGGGTCAGCGACCCGCCCCACACGGGAGGTGGCGCCGGTCGGTAGGCTGCTAGTTTGCCTGGAAGGGGGGCCGCGCCGCTTCGTTTGCCGGGAGCGGTGAAGGCGCCAGTGGCGCTTTCACCGCGTTGGAATTCCGCGGCCCTTCGCGCCGATTTTGCCCGCAGTGCAGACGGCGCGACTCCCGCGAACAGGGCGCGGCCGAGTTGCCGCGTTCGGCGCGATAATGGGGCATGAGCCCGGAGGAGTACGAGCGCTCA
>JBOGKJ010000002.1:0-7525 GCA_050745565.1 Terriglobales bacterium
GCCTCCAGATCATCGGCCTCTTCCTGCTGCGCCGGATCGTCAACATCGAGGTGTAGCCCATGACCCAGATTCTTCTTGTTGGTGCGATCTTCTTTGCCCTGGCGCTGGTCTTGTTTGCGCTGGGCGCGCTCTGGATGTCGCGCGACTCCGGCTCCGCCCTGCGGCTGAAACAACTGCTGGGCATCGCGCCCACGGTCAAGCCCACGCTCGGCGCCACCGTGCAGCGCGCGCTGCAGCCCGCCGCCAAACTGTTGCCGACGTCGCCGGCGGAAATGGCCCGCACCCGGCGCATGCTGACGCAGGCTGGCCTGCGCGAAGACCGCCACGTCCGCCTGTTTTTTGGGTTCCGGGCCGTGTTGGTGATCGCCCCCGCCCTCGTGGTGCTGGTGTTGGGTCAGGCCACGCGCCTGCCCGCCCTGCTCGTCGGCCTCCCCGTGCTGGGCTGGATGGCGCCCCGCCTCTGGCTCAAACGCCGCATTAAGGCCCGCGCCCACCGCATCCGGCTTAGCCTTCCCGATGCGCTCGATCTCATGGTCATTTGCGTCGAAGCCGGCCTCGGCCTCGACCAGGCCATGCAGCGCGTCTGTGTCGAACTGCGGCTCGCCCACCCCGACTTGTGCGGCGAGTTCGATCTGCTCGGACTCGAAATGCGCGCCGGTGTCTCCCGCGCCGAAGCCCTCAAGCGCCTCACCCTGCGCTGCCCCGTTGATGACCTGCGCGCCCTAGCGGCGGTTCTGATTCAAACCGAGCGCTTCGGCACCAGCATCGCCCAAGCCCTCCGCGTCCACTCCGACTGCCTGCGCACCGAACGCCGCCAGCGCGCCGAAGAGGCCGCCGCCAAGCTCAGCATCAAAATGCTCCCCGTGCTCGCCATGTTCGTCTTCCCCGCCGTCATGATCGTCGTCATCGGCCCCGCCGCCCTCGCCATCATGCGTAACCTCGGCCCCGCCCTCGTCCCCTGATGGAGCGCCAATGTCTGCCGTCCTCGCCCACCCCCTGCCCGCCTTCGCCCTCAACCGCACCAAGCAGGTCTTCCTCGCCACCGAATTGCGCTGCGCCAATCGCTTCCTCTCCCGCCTGCGCGGCCTGCTGCTCACCCGCCGGCGCGACTTCGCTGCCGGCTGCGGCCTCTGGATCACCCCCAGCAAAGGCGTCCACATGTTCGGCATGAGCTACCCCATTGACGCCGTCTACCTCGACGGCCAGCAGCGCGTCGTGCATGTCCACCCCCACCTGCGCCCCTGGCAAGTCGCCGCCATCCGCGCCGACGCCTCCAGCGTCCTCGAACTCCCCGACGGCACCATCGCCCGCACCCGCACCGAACTCGGCGACCAGATCTGCATCCAGGCTCAGCCCTAACGCCAGCCCGCGCGGGGATTTCAACGGCCGCAGTGCGGACGCTGCCATGCCGGTCGGTCACATGCGCGGGGGGTATGATCGCCGCTGCGGAATCTCGTGTCGGCATAAACCCCCTCATCTGTAACGACAACGCCAGGCGCCCATGGCCTACAACCTCATCTCCCCGAGCGCCCTAACGTTCGAGATCGAGCTGGATCATCTCGATCACTGGTACGGGAAAGAGCTCTCGCTCGTGCCCGACAGCCTGGCCCTTTTGACGGGCGCGGGCCCCTGCCCCTGCTCGCTGAGACGCTCGCAGCGCCGCGCCTGCACTCGAAGGGCTGCGGAGCACCGGCCCGGGGCCCGGTGAGCCCAAGGGGGCGCGAGCGGCATGGTTGGAGGGGGGGCCGCGCCGCTTCGTTTACCGGGAGCGGTGAAAGCGGCACTGGCGCTTTCACCCCGTTGGAATTCCGCGGCCCTTCGCGCCGATTTTGCCCGCAGTGCAAACGGCGCGACTCCCGCGACCGGAATTCGTCGAATGGCCCCGACGAGCAAGCCTGATGTGGCCTGGCTGCGATCGCGTCGTTGCGCCGGGGCAGCGGCGGCCTCGCGGGAGGCCGGCGCCCACCAAGGCTGGGGGGCGCGAACGCCTGGTCAAATCACCATATTTACTCCGGCAAGTTTCCGTACCATGGCCGGTCGCAAATGTTCCACGCTTGCAAAGACGGGTCCATCCGGTGGCCGATGCCCTCTGCGATGAATTCCCCTGCTTCGCGTGGCTCCTGCACGCGCTCGCGTTTCGAAAGTTTGGCTACCATCCAGATGGAGCATTTTGCGGCGACCTTAATCGCCTCGGCTTTGCGACGGGCGGTGGCGCCGCCGCGATAGAGCGCCCGGCGTTAGCGTGATCCCGCGCCGAACCGAGCCATCAAGACACTCCCCCGGTGCTATCATCGCCGCATGCGGAACTTCGTGCTCGGCATCATCGTCACCCTGGTCGTGATTGGCGGCGGCGCCTGCTGGTACTTCATCGGTGGCCACGCCCCGGTCACCCCCGCCGAATCGCCCATACTGTTTGAAACCTGGCTGGCCAAGTCCGCGCTCAACGCCCGCATCCACCAGCAAATGCCAACCACTGTTCCGGTCGCCGCCGATGCCGCCACCTACGCCGCGGCCGTCCCCGTCTATCGCCAGCACTGCGCCGTCTGCCACGGCCTCCCCAACCAACAGGCCGAAATCTTCGCCACCATGTTCCCGCAGCCCACCCAATTGTTCGCAGGCACCGGCGTCTCCGATAATCCCGCCGGCGAAACCTACTGGAAAGTCACCAACGGTATCCGCCTGAGCGGCATGCCCGCCTTCGATGCCATCCTCAACGACACCCAGCGCTGGCAACTGAGCGTCCTGCTCGCCCACTCCAATCAACTGCCGCCCCCGCTGGTCCAGCAGCTCGCCGCCCCCCTGCCCCAAACCCCTTGAGGCGCCGTCGTGTTCCTGCCGCCCAGCATCCTCCTCGCCTTGCTGCTCCAGGCCCCGCCGCCCAAACCGGCGGCTTGGGTGGCCGAATCCGCCCGCGGCAGCGGGAAGGCGCGCGTCACTTTCCGCCTGGATACCGATGGCGCCCGCCGCGGGTGCTCGACGCCTCCGCCGGCGCGCGCAGCGGCCATCGGGCGCAAACTCGGCCTCGGTGCGCCGTTTGCCGCCGGCGCCCGGCTGAAGCTCGTGCCGCGCATCGGCAACCCCGTCCTCGCAACTATCTCGACGGCCGTGGCGTGCAAAGCCAGCATCTATGCCGACGTCCAACTCGCCAAGCCCATCGCCGGCTCTGGCGACGTCATCAATCTCCTGCTCGTGCTTCCCGCCACTGCGGATCTAGGCCCCACCGGCGTAGCGGGCGTGAGCGCCATTACGCTGGCGCCCGCCGCCACGGCCGCGATCGCTGCCCAGCTCGACGCCCGGCTGGCGGGCGCGCTCGCCCATGTCCGGCGCGACTCTGAGGTCGCGCGACAGGCCCGCAGTACGGCGGAAGAGAATCGCAGCCTTCAGGCGCGCGGACGTAAACCTTTCGAGGATCGAATTGGTGAAATGGCCGACGCTGTCGTTTCCCATCCTTCAGGCCTCAAGCTCCATGCAAGGCGCGTGCGATTCTCCACCGGCGCGGCCTTCGACTACATTCGCGCCGACTGGTACACCCCCTGCCCTGGACGGTGTGCCGGCAACTTCCCTGACAACCGCGGCGTCGGCGCCTCGCTCGAAGCGTGGTTCACGGCGGCCGCTTCGCCGCGCCTGGTCAAGCTCGACCTGAAACCCCTGCGGAGCAAGTTTCTCGGATGGGGTGTGGGTGTCCCCGGCGACGACACCGCCCCAGTGGTCGTGGCGCCTTTGGCCGATGGCCGGGCGCTGCTGCTGACGTCAACCTACCGGGGTGACGGCTTCGAGGACTCGATCGTCGCCTTCAACCCGACCACCGGCATCCCGGGCTTGAAAATGGTGTTCTCAATCTGCGAGTGCGGCGATTAGTCGGCCATGCCCCACTGCCTGCCATGCGAGCCGCGGGCGTCACGCCGCGGCGAGTAGGGCGTGGCGCAGTCACAGCCACAGCCGACATCAGCCCGATACGTGGCGGAGAGGGTGGGATTCGAACCCACGGCACCCTTGCGGGCGCGCCGGTTTTCAAGACCGGTGCCTTCAACCGCTCGGCCACCTCTCCGGCTTCTTCCACGTTACCATTCCCCTCGCCCACGCCGCCATGCTAGCCTGTCGGCTATGCCCGCCGACGCCGACTCGGAACCGCAGGTTTGGCCCATGCGCGCCGCCGCCGCCGGCCCGTTTATCATCCTGGTCGCCGCCGCCATCTACCTGCAGGCCAACTGGAGCCGGATTCCTGCCCGCTTCCCCATTCACTGGAGCGCCAGCGGCGTGGCCAATGGCTGGGGCACGCGTAGTTTCCTCGGTGTCTACGGCTTCCTGCTGATCGCCGCATCCGTTGGCGTTCTGTGCTCGCTGCTCGCCTGGTCCACCCTGCACTTCGCGCCCCACGACACCGCCCATGCCCGCCAGCAGTCGCACCTGACGGCATGGGTTGCCATCGCGGTCGGCTACCTGCTGGCGGTGGTCTTCGCCCTGGTCTCGCTGCTGCCGTTCCGGCATAAACTCGCCGCCCCCACGCCATGGCTCGCCGCACTGGTCCCGCTCATCGTCGCCGCCATCGGCATCGCCGCCTGGCGCGCCACCCCGCCCCGGACGCCAGCAACCGAGTTGGCGCCGGCGCAAACCGTTGACCGCGACAACGGCAACTACTGGTACTTCGGTTTCTACCGCAACCCGAATGATCCGGCGATCCTGGTGCCCAAGCGCTACGGCCTGGGCTATACCTTCAACCTGGGCAACACCGGCGGCCGCTGGCTGGGGACCGCGACCGTGGTGTTGATCGCGGCCTCGGTCTTGATTGCCATCGCCGCCGCCCACTAGAGCAAAATCACATTTGACGGGCGCGGGCACCTGCCCCTGCTCGGCTGAGACGCTCGCAGCGCCGCGCCCGCACTCGAAGGGCGGCGCCGGCCCGGGGTCCGGTGAGCCCAAGGGGGGCGCGAGCGGCATGGTTGGAAAGGGGGGTGCGCCGCTTCGTTTACCAGGAGCGGTGAAAGCACCACTGGCGCTTTCACCCCGTTGGAATTCCGCGGGCCTTCGCGGCCGATTTTGCCGGAGGTGCAAACGGCGCGACTCCCGCGATTGGCTGGCGCGGGGCCCCGCGCGGCTCCGCCGTGCGCCACGCTTCTGCTCGCACCGGCTTGGGCGCCCTGCAGCCCCAAGCGGTGTCTGCTCGTCTAAGCGGTAATGTCGATGTTAACGCTTAGATAGAAAGCGTTCACTGTCGTGCCATTCGTGCCCGCCTGCGTTGTCGGCGGCTGCGTGGATTGGCCGCCGCCCTGCCCGCTCTGGCCGCCCTGACTGTTCTGCCCCCAGTCCTGGCTCAGGGAGTTGTAGGCTTGCTGCGCGGCACCTAAATTGCCGGATTGCAGCGCCTGGCCCAACTGGCCCATGAGCTGGGCAACCTCGCCCTCCCCGCTCCCGCCACCGGCTTCTCCGCCATGATGGCGCCCGTGGTGGTGTCCGTGCCAATGGGTTCCCGGGCCCTGCGTGGCGTCGCTTTGACTCTGCTCCGAGCCTTGCACGCCGGTGGGTGCGCCCTGCACTTGCCCCCCAGGACCGGATGTCGCCCCCGGCGATGTCACCGGCGGTGTCACCGGCGGCGTCACCGGCGATGTTCCCAGCGATGCCACCGGAGGGGCCGCGTTGGGCGTCGTGCCCCCTTGAAGATCTTGCTGGATCGTCGCGTAGTCCTGCTGCGCGGCCGAGAGGTTCCCGCCTTGCACGTCCTGCTCAAGATGCTGGAATGCCTGGTCAATCGGGCTGCTTCCGCCCTGCGTTCCCACGCTCGGGGTGAAGGTGGCCGCATCCTGATTGAACGCGGACAGGTCGGACTGTGCCGCGGTAAGGTTACCGGATTGCAAGTCCTTGCCCACTTGCTGGAAATCTGCCTGAAGTTTCTGTGCCTCGCTCAGCACATTGCCGTAATTGAAAAGTCCGCTGCTAGAGATGCCCGCCGTCGCCATATTGTTTGCCTCCCCGGGCCTTGCCTGGCCTCTGCAACCCCCATCGGCAACTCCGTCTCCGCAAATTAGCGCTACTTGGTTTAAATTCGACGGCGGGCATATATGGCGATATTGACGGCGGCAACCGCAATGGCGCCGACGGTCAGCAGCGAGCCGGAAATGTTGGGGTAGACGAAGGCGCGGAGGTAATGCAGGATGAACGCCCCCTGGTAAGGCGTGCGGCCTGCGGTGCGCTCGAGCGACTGTTCGAGCAGGGTGAGCGGGCAGGGCCAGGGCGCCACCTCGATCACCACCCCCCAGGCGAGGCAGGCGAGGTGGGCGAGGGCGAGGCCGCGGCGGCCGCGGGTGAGCGCCGCGCCGAAGATCACCCATAGAATGAAGAGGGCGTGCACGGCGAGTACCGCCCCGATCAGCACCCCGTAGAAATTCGGCACGGCTGCTACTCTACCCGCAAAGCCTCGACGGGGGACACTTGGGCGGCGCGGCGGGCCGGCAGATAAGCGGACCACATGCCGGCGGCGGCGAGCAGCAACGCCACCCCGGCGAGCGTGAGCGGATCGCGCGCGGGGACGCCATAGAGGTAGGCGGCGAGCAGGTGGCTGCCGGCGAGCGCCAGCGCGTAGCGCCACTCCTGCGCAGTGAGGTATCCCATCCCGACAGGTTAGCTCAAGTCATTTTTTGGCGCGGGCCCCAGCGCGGCTTCGCCGTCCCCGCACCCGTTCTTAGGCAGGCCGCGCCAGCTTCGTTTGCCGGGGGCGGCGAAAGCGCCAGTAACGCTTTCATCCCTTCGGACTTGCACGGCCTTTCGCGCCTACTTTGCCCACGGTGCAAAAGGTGCGACCCCCCGCGATCAGCCGTGGCCTTCCCTGTCGCGGGTCCATGTCCGGATCTGCCTCCTCAACCGGTGGTGGCGGCGTTTTCCTGCGAGTTCACCACCAGCCAACGGCCGTGGCGGAGGACGAAGACATCGGTGAACAGCGAGCGAGTGGCTCGGCCCTGCGTGGGGGAGGACAGCACAATGCCGGTGGCGATGGCGACGTCGCCGTACACCCGCACTTGCAGCCGCGCGAAGCGGCGCGTGCCGTGAAAGGTGTCCGGATGGCTGCGCAGGTATTGCAACTGCTGCTGGCGGGAGAGGAATCCCTCCGGCAGCACGTGCACGAAATCGGATGCCAGGAGCGTGCTTTGCAAGGTAGCGCCGCGCCGATTTTGCCCGCAGTGCAAACGGCGCGACTCCCGCGAACCGAAGATGGACGAGGGGCGCGGCAGCACCGCCGCCCTTTTCTGGACGTTCTCCGACTGGTCGGCCTGCGGCCGGAACTTACTTGGCGGCAACGCGCGCCCGCTCTGCTCAGGGCAGGTGCAAGTTGCCTCGTTGTGAGGCCTCGGGCTAGTCCGCATTTCTCACAGTCAGATCACGAAGCTCGCATCCAGGCGCGGCGCGCCCTAAAAAATGGGCGGCGATATCGAACGGCGAGCAGGACGCGCTGTCTGGAGGTCGATGGCACCAGGGCAGGTGCTGCGCCGCCCATTTTTCTAGACGGGCGCGCTATGCCGCGCGTGGCAGCGGC
>JBOGKJ010000003.1:0-6383 GCA_050745565.1 Terriglobales bacterium
GGCCGCGCCGGGTCGGGCGCGATCTCAATGTAGCCGCCGCCCACCGCCGCCGGCTCGATGCCATAGGCTTCGAGGCGGCTGGCGATGTAGGTGGCGGCGATCAACTCCTCCTGTGTGCCGCTGCCGCGGCCGCGCAGCGCGTCGCTGGCGAAGAAGTTCTCATGCGCCTGGATGCAGGTGCGGCAGGCGGCATTGGGGCTGGCTTCGGCTTGCGTGGCCGGCGTCTGCGCCGCCAGTCCCACGCTCGCGGCCGCGGCCAACAACAGAAACGCGGTTCTCATCCCGCCATTGTACCCAACGCCCCACCCCCCAGGCGGCCCCGCAGCCGCAGTCGCGGCGCCAAGCTTATCGCTAATCGCTAACCGCTAATTGCTAATCGCTAATCGCTGCCCGCATTTCGTGAGAAATGCGGGCTAATTTTTCCAGCCGCCGGGCGGGCGGCGATCGCGCTGGTTCATATAAACTTCGAAGCGTTTCTGCATCTGCCGCCGCCGCCAGCGACCATAGCCCGCGGTGAGGCGCAACTGCGGCATCTGCATGCGCAGGAACAGGAACGCGAACAGCATGCCGCCCAGGTGCGCAAAATGCGCCACGCCGTCGGAACCGGCGCCATGGAGGGTAAACAGAAACTCGAGCACGCCGTAACCCAGCACCAGCCATTTGGCCTTGATGCTCACCGGCGGCAGCAGCAGGAAGACCTCGCGGTCCGGGAACAGCAGCCCCACCGCCAGCAAAATGCCGTAGACCGCCGCGCTGCAACCGATCGTATAGCTGGGCTGCCCGGGCATCAGCCACCAGTGCGCCAGTGCGTCCACCAGGCCGCCGCCGATGCCGCACACGAAATAAAGTTGATAGAGGCGCCGGCTGCCGATCTCCTCCTCGACCCAGACGCCAAACATCCACAACGCGAACATGTTCCAGAACAAGTGGCTGAGGCTGGCATGCAAAAACAAGTAACTGGCCAGCCGCCAAACCTGGCCGTGGAGCACCAGGGCGGGGAAGAGCGCGAACCATCCGCGCAGCCAGAAATCCAGGCTGCGGCTCACGAACTGCAGCACCCAGACGGCGCTGGTCGCGATCACCAGCACCTTCACCGCACGCGTGAAGCCGGGGACGCTGAACGTATAGGATGGCGGTGGAGTCGAGCGGTTCGCCATACAGCGGTTAAGTCCTGCTTTGCTCTCCTCAGTATACCGGCGCAGAATAAGCACATGGCGGCCGCTACGGAGCGCTACTCGCGTCAAATCCTGTTTCCGCCGTTGGGCGCGGCGGGCCAGGCCCGGCTGGCGGCCGCGCGCGTCACCATCGTGGGCTGCGGGGCGCTGGGCAGCCTGCAGGCGGAGCTGCTGGCCCGCGCCGGAGTGGGCGCGTTGCGCCTGGTGGACCGCGACTACGTTGAGGCCAGCAACCTGCAACGCCAGACCTTGTACGACGAAGCCGATGCCGCCGCCGCGACCCCGAAGGCGGTGGCCGCCGAGGCGCATCTGCGCCGCATCAACAGCACGATCGGGATCGAGGGCGTCGTCGCCGACCTCACCCCGGAGAACTGCGACCAACTCCTGTCCGGCGCCAGCGTGGTGCTCGACGGCACCGACAACGCCGAGACCCGCTACCTCATCAACGACTGGGCCGTGTCGCACCGCTGCCCCTGGATCTACGGCGCCGCGGTCGGCGCGCGCGGAATGACCTTCACCATCCGCCCGGGCGAGACGGCCTGCCTCGCCTGCCTGTTCCCGGATGCGGCCGGCGACGCGGCCATGCCCACCTGCGACACCGCCGGCGTGCTGGGTTGGGCGGTGGCCTGGGTGGCAGCGCAGCAGGTGGCCGAGTGCGTCAAGCTGCTCGCCGGCGCCCGCGACGCCCTGCGCGGGTCGCTGCTCACCGCCGATCTGTGGAGCAACGACGTGCGCGCGCTGGCGGGCCCCAAGGCCGATCCCGAGTGCCGCTGCTGTGGCCGGGGCGACTTCGTCCACCTGCGCGGCGACCATAGCCCGGTGCTGACGTTATGCGGCCGCAACACGGTGCAGATCCATGAGCACCGGCGCGCGCTCGCGCTCGCTGAGTTGGCCGAGCGCCTGCGTCCGCACGGCGCCGTGCGCGACACCGCCTTTGCGCTGCGCTTCCGTCCGCGCACGCCCGCCGGCGTGGATATCACCGTCTTTCCCGACGGCCGCGCCCTCATCGCCGGCACCACCGACACCGCGCTCGCCCGCTCCCTCTACGCCCGCTACATCTCCGCTTAGGCTGCGGTCCAGGCGGATGCGCGAGTGTCGCATGGTTTCGTGTCTCAGTTTTGGGGTGCAGTCCGCTCCGACGTTTTTCCAGGTGTCCAGTTTTGCCTTGCAAGTGATTGAAAAGGCGAGAAAAAGGGCTGGAACGCCTTTGGCCTTGCCCCTTTTTTGGTACCAGCCATTGTGAGACAGCCTGGGGGTTGGGTCACTGCGACGATGGCGGCGAGATTGACGCGGCAGTTCACATAGCTCCTGAAGCAGCTGGCGGACCTCGGGCGTCCGCCTAACCAAAGTTGGATACCGGTCCGGGAGAAATGGTGAGCCGCAGAACCGCAGCGTTTGAGTGACAAAAAGGTGACCGAACGGAGCCCGCGGGCCGGCGCGCGGGGGCCCCAGCATGCGCGCTTCAGCCCCGCGCGGCGGCGGCGCCCATCTTGGCCTCCCAGGCGGAGGCGATGATCTCTTCCAACCCCTCATGCCGCGGCTGCCAGCCCAGCGCGCGCATCCTGGCGGAGCTGGCCACCAGCCGGTCCACGTCCCCGGCGCGGCGCGGCTGTACCACCGCCGGAATCGGGCGCCCGCAGACGCGCTCGGCGGCGGTGATCACCTCGCGTACCGAAAACCCGGTGCCGTGCCCGAGATTGAACGCGCGCTCGGCCAATTCGGGAATGCCGCCCCCACCCGCTTCGCGCCGCAGCGCCTCGAGCGCGATGATGTGGGCGCCGGCCAGGTCGCGAACGTGAATGTAATCGCGGATGCAGGTGCCGTCCGGGGTGGCATAGTCGTCGCCGTAGATGGCGATTGCCGCCCGCTCGCCCGCCGCGGCCTCGAGCACCAGCGGAATCAGGTGGCTCTCCGGCTGGTGACGCTCGCGGCTGCCCGGCGTCGCCCCGGCGGCATTGAAGTAGCGCAGCGCGAAATAGTGCAGGCCGCGGCTGCTGTACCAGGCGAGCAGCCGCTCCAGAAACAGCTTGCTCAGTCCATAGGGACTCGCCGGGGCGAGCGCTGCCGTCTCGGTGAGCGGCTCCCGGCTGGGCGCGTACACGGCCGCGGTCGAGCTCAGCACCAGCCGGTCCACGCCGGCGCGCTGCATGGCCTCCAGCAGCCCCACTGCCTGCAGCGTGTTGTTGTCGAGGTACTTGCGGGGCTCGCGCACGGACTCGCCCACCTCGATGAACGCCGCCATGTGGATCACCGCCTCGATGCGCTGCTCCCGCAGCACCCGCTCGACCTTCGCGCTATCGCCGACGTCGCCCTCGACCCAGTGCGCCGCCGCCGGCACCGCGTCCCGGTAGCCGTGCGAGAGATTGTCGTAGACGGTGACCGCGTCGCCGCGCTCCAGCAGCGCCTCGCTCATGGCGCTGCCGATATAGCCCGCCCCGCCTGCGATCAGCACGTTCATGGGTCTGCCGTGTGCCCCTCTAGGCCTCTTCCACCTGCCCTGCCGTGACCGCCCCATGCTCGCTGCCGAGTTGGTTCAACACGTACGGCAGGATGCCGCCGTCGCGGTAGTAGGCGAGCTCCATGGGCGTATCGAGCCGCACGGTGGTGCTGAAGCGCCGCTCCGCCCCGTTCGCGCCGTGGGCCGTGACCTCGAGCGTCCCGCCCGGCTTCAGGCCGTCCAATCCCGGCAGGTCGTAGGTTTCCTCGCCCGTCAGCCCCAGCGATTCGGCGCTTTCGCCCTCGGCGAACTCGAGCGGCAGAATCCCCATCCCGATCAGGTTGCTGCGGTGGATGCGCTCGAAGCTCACCGCGATCACCGCCTCGACGCCCAGCAGCCGCGGCCCCTTCGCCGCCCAGTCGCGGCTCGAGCCCGACCCGTACTCCGCCCCGGCGATGATCAGGCACGGCGTCTTCTCGCGCTTGTACAGCTCGCTGGCGGCAAAAATCGTCATCACCTCGCCTGAGGGCAGGCGGCGCGTCAAGCCGCCCTCGGTGCCCGGCGCCAGTTGGTTGCGCAGCCGCACGTTGGCGAACGTGCCCCGCACCATCACCTCGTGGTTGCCGCGGCGCGAGCCGTAGGAGTTGAAGTCCTTGGGCTCGACCCCGTGCGCCATCAGATACTCGCCCGCCGGACTCTTGGTGGCGATGCTGCCCGCGGGCGAAATGTGATCGGTGGTCACGCTGTCGCCCAGCAGCGCCAGCACGCGCGCGCCGCGGATGGCGGCCGGCGGTCCGGTCACCCCCTCGAAAAACGGCGGCTTCTTGATGTAGGTCGAATCCGCTTCCCAGGCGTAGAGCTCGCTGGCGGTGGCGCCCAGGCTCTTCCAGTGCTCGTCGCCGGTGAACACGTCGGCGTACTCACGCGCGAACATGGCGGGCTCGAGGCAGCGCTCGATGGTCGCGGTGATCTCCTCCGGCGCCGGCCAGATGTCTTTCAGGTAAACGTCCTGGCCGTCCCGCCCCCGCCCCAGCGGCTCGCGCGTCAGGTCGCGGTTCATGTCCCCCGCCAGCGCATAGGCCACCACCAGCGGCGGCGAGGCGAGATAATTCGCGCGCACCTGCGGATGGATCCGGCCCTCGAAATTCCGATTGCCGCTCAGCACCGCGACCGCCACCAGCTTGTCCGCCTCCACCGCCTTGGCCACCTCTTCCGGCAGCGGACCGCTATTGCCGATGCACGTGGTGCAGCCGTAGCCCACCAGTTGGAATCCCAGTTGGTCGAGATACGGCGTCAGTCCCGCGCGGTTGAGATATTCGGTGACCACCTTCGAGCCCGGCGCGAGGCTGGTCTTCACCCAGGGTTGCGACTTCAGCCCGCGCTCCACCGCCTTTTTCGCCAGCAACCCCGCCGCCACCAGCACGGTCGGGTTCGACGTGTTGGTGCAGCTCGTGATCGCCGCGATCACCACCGAGCCGTGATGTAGCCCGTTCCCGTTTCCGTTGCCCTTCGGCGCCGCCGCGGCGCCCGCCGGCAGCAGCTTCGGCAGCGCCGCCGCGAACCCTTGCTTGGCCTGCCCCAGCGCCACCCGGTCCTGCGGACGCTTGGGCCCGGCGAGCGACGGCTCGACCTTGGCCAGATCGAAATCCAGCACGTCGCTGTAACTCTCTGCCGGCGTCGCCGCCCCGAACAGGCCCTGCTCCTTGGCGTAGCGTTCCACCAGCCGCACGCGCTCCTCGTCGCGGTGCGTGAAGCGCAGGTAATGCAGCGTGACGTCGTCAATCGGCGCGATGGCGATGGTCGCGCCGTACTCGGGCGACATGTTGCCCAGCGTCGCCCGGTCGGCCACGCTCAGTTGCGCGACGCCGTCGCCGAAAAATTCCACGAATTTCCCCACCACGCCCTTTTTGCGCAGCGTCTCGGCGATGGTCAGCACCAGGTCGGTCGCGGTCACCCCGGGCTGCAGCCGGTTGAGCAAGCGCACCCCCAGCACCTCCGGCAGCAGCATCGAAATCGGCTGCCCCAGCATCGCCGCCTCCGCCTCGATGCCGCCCACGCCCCAGCCCATCACGCCCAGGCCGTTGACCATGGGCGTATGCGAATCGGTCCCCACCAGCGTGTCCGGGAAGGCCAGCCGGCGGCCGCCCTGGCGCACGCACATCACCACCCGCGCCAGATACTCGAGGTTCACCTGGTGCACGATGCCGGTATCGGGCGGCACCACGCGGAAATTCTGCAGCGCGGCCTGCCCCCACTTCAGGAACAGATAGCGCTCGCGGTTGCGCTCGAACTCGCGCTCGGCGTTGAAGGCGAACGCGCCCGCGTTGGCGAAACGATCCACCTGCACCGAGTGGTCAATCACCAGCTCCACCGGCTGCAGCGGGTTGATCGCGCCCGCGCCGGGCGTCGACGCCCGCGCCGCCATCGCGTCCCGCATCGCCGCCAGGTCGCAGATCGCCGGCACCCCGGTAAAGTCCTGCAGCAGCACCCGCGCCGGCGTGAACGCGATCTCGCCGTCGGCGTCCGGGGCCTTCGGGTTCCAGTTCGCCAGGCGCGCGATGTCCTCGGCGGTGACAAAACGCCCGTCCTCGTGCCGCAGCAGGTTCTCCAGCAGGATCTTCATCGCGAACGGCAGCCGCGACACCGGCCCCACGCCCTGCTTCTCCAGCGCATCCAGCCGGTAAACATCCGGTCCGTCCCCGCCCAACGCCGTCCGCGCCCCAAAGCTGTTCATTGCCATGCCTCCACTACAGGTATTTTAGCGTGCCGGC
>JBOGKJ010000004.1:0-2881 GCA_050745565.1 Terriglobales bacterium
CGGCGATATCGAACGGCGAGCAGGAGGCGCTGTCTGGAGGACGATGGCACCAGGGCAGGTGCTGCGCCGCCCATTTTTCTAGACGGGCGCGCTATGCCGCGCGTGGCAGCGGCTGGGTTGGTGAGAAATGCGGACTAGTCCGCCTTCGCCCTGGTTAGCGCTGGTCCATGGCGGGGGCGGCCACGCTCACCGGCCCGGTGGTGAACGCCGCCAGTTTGGTGGCGATGCGGTCGTGGATCCAGTGCGGGTCCCACCACTCGATCGGGTTCACCTGGACGCCATCGAGGAGCATGCTGAAGTGCAGGTGGTCGCCGCCGGCCAAACCGGTCGAATCCGAGTGGGCAATGAGCTGGCCCTTGCGGACCTGGTCGCCGGCCTTGACCTCGAAATCGTTGAGGTGGGCGTAGAGCGACATCAGCCCGTAGCCGTGGTCGAGCAGGATGCAGTTGCCGTAGATTCCAAAGTACTTGGCCCACACCACGCGGCCGGTGTTGGCGGCCTTCACCGGGGTGTGGCGAACCACGGCCAGGTCGTAGCCGAGGTGGGTTTCGTGATCAATGATCTGGCCGTGGTAGCTGTAGGCGCGGCGGTCGGCAAAGGCGGCCTCGACCGCCGCGTTGGAGAGCGGCGTAAAGGCGCCCTGCCAGAGAAAGTGCGGCGTGGTTTGCGCGGCGGCGTTGATGAGGTCCTGGGTGTCGGTGCGGCGCAGACCGCGGTTGACCAGCAGGAAGTTCTGCACCGGGTCGTGCTGGTCGGAGATCGAGGGGGTCTGGGCGATGATCGGCATCACCACGCGCGAGATGAAATTATCGTCAATCGTCAAGGTGCGCTCGCGAAACGTCTTGGGGAAGGTTTTGACCGGAAAGTTGGCCATGGCCTGGTTGCCGGCCGCGTCGCTGGCCACCAGATGCGGGGTCGAGGCGGCGGGGGCGTCCCAGGGAAAGGCGAACAGGCAGAACATGGTTTGGCCGTCGCCCGCGGGACGGGCGTTGGGCAGCCGGTAGCCGGGGAAGAACAGGTTGTCCATCTCGACCCCGCTGCGGGCGGCGTTGGCGGAGGCGTGGTAGACCACCAGCGCCGAGCCGCCCTGGGTCACATAGACCATGTCGGTGAGGCCGTAGACGGCGGGCGGATGGGTGTCAATGGTCACGTTGCTGCGCACGGTGGCGGCCGAGCCGCGCAGGTTGGCCGAGCGCGCCGTCACCACCAGCTCGGCGGGGCCGTCCTTCAGGTTCGGATGCTGGGCCTGGCCCGCCTGAAAGCCGAAATGCACCACTTCGGGCGCGGCGCCGTTGGTGAACCAGCGCCGGGGCGCGAAGGTGCGCCGCACCACCGGGATCTGCTGGCCGTTCTGCTCGAAGCTGACGGCGACGCCGGCCACGCCCGAGCCCGACTGCAGGCTGACGGTGAGGAACTTCTGCGCGCCAATGGCCGAGGGCACAGCCTCGAACGCCACCGTGGGCGCGCCGCCGCGCAGCAGCGCAAAGCCACCGGCGGCGATCAGCAAAATGACGATGATGACGATGACGGTGCGGAAGCGGTGGGAGGGCGTGGCGTCAAGACTGGGCACAGCGGGAAAATTCCTTCACGGCGAGAGTAGAACGACGGCTTCGATTATAGCCCGCTCGCTGCGGCGCGGCCGCGACCGGCCACGCCCTTTCGCGCCCTTTCGCGCCCTTGCTGATCGTAGCGGAGCTCGTAGCTGGCCGGCAGCAGCACGGCAGGCGGATGGAGCTGCCCGGCGGGCACGGCGGTTAGCTCAGAGGGTACGCTCCCGCTCCATGCGCATCGCCGCCGCCGTCACTCCGCGTGACGCACTACACTAGCCATGGCCGCATCGCTTGCGTTGCGCCATGACAAAGCCGTAGGCTGAAGCCATGCGACTGATTTGGTTGGTGCGCCCCGCCCAGCGCGCGTCCATCCTGGGAGCCTTGGCGCTGACGGTCAGTGCGCTGTTGGCGCCTGGACCCGCCAGGGCACAAAAGCCGGCGGCACATCCCGCGGTCACCACCGTCCGCGTGACCGTCTCGGTGTTGGACTCGAAGGGCAAACCAGTCAAGAACGCCGGGGTGGTGATGGCCCAGGAACGCGTCGCGACCGGCCGCATGGGCAAGCACCCATTCAACGTTGAGATCCACACCGATGACCAGGGCAAGGCCACGGTCCAGGGCTTCGCCCCCGGCGTCGTGCTGGTGCAGGTTATCGCGCACGGCTATCAAACGTACGGCCAGGCGTTTATCATGAAGAAGGCCGACGAGAGCGTCCATGTCAAACTCAAGCCGCCGCGATCCCAAGTCACCATCTACCACTGACGTGGTTGACGCCTCGTTCCGCTGCCCATATTGCCATGCGCCGATCCAAGGGGTCGGCGCGGCCGCGCGGTCGCTGGTGTTCAACGTGGCGGTGCGGCAGGTGGTGGACGACGCGCCGGCACTGCGTGCCGGGGATGTCCTGGTCGTGGTGGACTCAACCGTTCACCCCGAGGATCATGCCATCCACCGCTGTGACGACCCCACCGGCGAGCAGGTGGTGCGCTGGTTCCGGCACAATGCCACCGAGGCCTACTCGGCCATCAACAGCGCCATCCGCCGCAGCCTCGCGCCGCCGCGCTAGTGTAGTGCCCCCGAGGAAATGGTGGGAGTGCTGGCAAGGGGATGCGACTTTTCTTGGGGAAAAGTGGCACACGGGACGAGTGGGAACGTATCGGTATTTCGGGGGCACTACACTAGCCCGCATTTCTCACAGTCAGGTCACGAAGCTCGCATCCAGGCGCGGCGCGCCCTAAAAAATGGGCGGCGATATCGAACGGCGAGCAGGAGGCGCTGTCTGGAGGACGATGGCACCAGGGCAGGTGCTGCGCCGCCCATTTTTCTAGACGGGC
>JBOGKJ010000005.1:0-4365 GCA_050745565.1 Terriglobales bacterium
CACTCCGGACACCGCATCGTGATCCTGAGATCCGCCACGCTCCTATCGTACCGCCGCATGACGCTTCCGGCGCCGTTAGGCATGTTGGGCACGCCCGCCAATTCCCCGGGGCCTCCTTCACCTTGCCCCTTTTCCCAAATTCGCCAGATTCCACGGCGGCCAACTTCGAGATCCGCCGGGTTCGGGAGGATTGCGCAGCCCGCGAATTCAATCAAGGCAATGGCGAGGGTGCGTGAAGTATATTCACCACACCCTGCAAACAAAGTAGGCGCGGTCCCAGCGACGCGCAGGCCGGACTGGGGCTCACAGGGTCCCCAGTCCGACCTGCCTGAGAACGGGTGCGGGGGCGGCGAAGCCGCGCTGGGGCCCGCGCCAACTAAGTCATCCCGTGGTGGCGTCGGCCATGGGCGTGGCCGGCGGATAAAAGGCCGGCCTGCGCGTCCACAGGAAATACAGGCAGAACAGGCCAGTCACGGCTCCGCCGACCGTGCTCAGCAGCATAATCCCGAAAAGCATGTCCGGGACATTAGCCGCGGCGGCTGCGGCCGGGTTGCTGGCCACGGCGGCGTCCAGGGTGTGCTGGATCGCCTTCGGGAAAACCCACAATACTATGCTGTTCAGAATCCACAGCGCAAACAGCGCCAGCCCCGTCCCGCGCGCCCACGGCCGCAGCCGCAACAACCCCAGGCCCACCGCGAACTCGATCACCGCCAGCACTCCGTAGACCACCCGCGCCGTCCCCGCCGCCACCGACCAGCCCAAAAATGTCGCCGCCGGATGTGGCGCCAGCATCGCCAGCGGGCAGCAGCAACCCCCGATCACCGCCGCCCATCCCAGTAGCGAAATGCTGAAAGGGCGCCGCTCCCAGCCACCGCGCCCGAGGAACTGCGCCCGCACGCGGCGGCGGCTGCAGTAAACCACCCACCACAGCCCCAGCAGCCCCACGCACAGCGCCGTCACCAGCAGGAAAGCGCGCACCGCCGCTGCCATCTCCGCCGGCGCCGGCAGCTCCGGGCGCACCGCCACCACGCCCAGCCCGGCGCCCCCGCCCAGCAGAAATATGCCGAATACCAGCGTCGAAGCCAGCGCCCAAAGCCGCATCCGCAGCAGTGCGATGCCGGTGAGGATGCCCCACGCCGCCGGCAGCAGGTAGACCGCGGCCATGCCCAGCATGACCTCCTCCGGCGGCGTGCCAGCGCCCGTGGCCGCCGGCAACCGCACCAAACCCACCACCGGGATGAGCCCGCTCATGATCACAAGCAGGCCGCAGCCGACAAAGTCAATTACGGCAATCGCCACCACCGTCGCCGGACATTTCATGGCGGGCAGTATAACACCAGATCGGTCCGTTCACCGTTATAGCGACAGGAACCAGCGATGCACGCGCAGGTCGCCCGAGAGCTCGGGATGGAAGCTGGCGGCGACGAGCGAGCCTTGGCGCACCAGCAGGGGTTCGCCCCCCGGGCCGCGGGCCACCACCTCGACCGCCGGGCCCAGGGCCTCGAATTTGGGGGCGCGGATGAGCACCGCTTCGAGTGGCGCGGCGCCGAGGGCTGGCTGGAAGGCGGGCTCGACGGTGGCAAATTGGATGGAGCTCTCCAACTGGCGGCCGTAGGCGTTGCGCACGGCGGTGAGGTCGAGCAGGCCGAGTGAGGGCTGCGGGGGCCGGGCGGCTTCGCGGGCGAGCAGGATGGCGCCGGCGCAGGTGGCGAAGGTGGGCCGGCTGCGGCAGGCGGCGCGGAGCTGGTCGCCGAAGCCGCCGCAGTCCAGGAAATGGAGCATGGTGGTGCTCTCGCCGCCGGGGAGCGCGAGGGCATCGGCGGCGGCCAACTGACCGGGGGTGCGGATGAGCTCGACCTGGCAGCCCAACCGCTCGAAGGCGGCGGCGTGGGCGGCGAAGTCGCCCTGCAGCGCCAGGATGCCGATGCGCATGGCCGTGGTTCGCGGCGCGCCGCGGCTACCAGCCGCGCGTCTGCAGTTGCTCCTCGAGCTTGATGGAGGCGGCGTTGATGCCGCGCATGGGCTCGCCCAGCGGCTCGGAGACTTCGAGCAGGCGCTGGGGATCGCGGAAATGGGTGGCGGCCTGGACGATGGCCTCGGCGCGCGCGGCCGGGTCCTCGGACTTGAAGATGCCACTGCCGACGAACACCGACTCCGCCCCCAACTGCATCACCAGCGCCACGTCGGCCGGGGTGGCGATGCCGCCGGCCGAGAAGTTCGGCACCGGCAGTTTGCCCTCGCGCGCCACCAGACGCACCAGCTCGACCGGCGCGGCCAACTCCTTGGCCCGGGCATAGAGCGCGGCTTCTTCCAGCACCGTCAACGCGCGCATCTCCTCGACGATGGTGCGCATGTGCCGCACGGCGTGCACCACATCGCCGGTGCCGGCCTCGCCCTTGGTGCGGATCATGGCCGCGCCCTCGCTGATGCGCCGCAGCGCCTCGCCCAAGTTGCGCGCCCCGCACACGAACGGCATCGTGAAGGCGTGCTTGTCCACGTGGTGCACTTCGTCGGCCGGCGTCAGCACCTCGCTCTCGTCGATGTAGTCCACGCCCAGCGCCTGCAGGATCTGGGCCTCGGCGAAATGCCCGATGCGGCACTTGGCCATCACCGGGATCGAGACCGCCGCCATGATCTCACGGATCTTGCGGATGTTGGCCATGCGCGCCACGCCGCCCTCCTTGCGGATGTCCGAGGGCACGCGCTCCAGCGCCATCACCGCCGCCGCGCCGGCGTGTTCGGCGATGCGGGCTTGATCGGCGTCGGTGACGTCCATGATCACCCCGCCCTTCAGCATCTCCGCCAGCCCCGTCTTCAGTCTCAGCGTGCTCGCGTCCATGGCTCTACTCCGTGAGGAAAAATACCTGCGATATCACTGTATTCATTTTAGCCGCCGCCTCCCGCGCCTGCTCCAGCGTTTCGGCGTAGCGGCCCTCGCGCCGGGCGCGGTTGCGCCCGGGGTGGTCGTCGTAGCCCGGGCCCACGATCGGCAACTGGTGCGGATCTTTCGTCTTCCATTCATAGGCCTGGCGTCCCCCGGCAATCGCCTGCCGCGCCGCCTCCGGCTCCAGCTTGTCAATGAACATGCCCGTGTTCCGCCTTTCTCAGTAAATTTCGAACCGCTCCTGGTGCACCTGCGGGTCGGGCCGCACCGACACCGCCTTGCGCGTCAGCTCCTCCATCTCCAGCAGCCGCTGCCCGCCCTTCTCCTTCAGCGCCTTGGCCACTTCCGGGTTCACACGCAGCACAAAATCCTCGCGCTCCATCGCCGGCGCGAGCTTCTTGACCTCGGCGTAGATTTCGTTGCACACCGTCACCGGCGATTTCACCAGCCCCACGCCGGTGCAGTAGGGACAGGCGCTGCCCAGCGTCCGCTCCAGCGACTGCTTCACCCGCTTGCGCGTCAGCGCCACCAGGCCAAAGTCGTTGAAGGCCAGGATTTTCGAGGGTGCGCGGTCGGCCCGCATCGCCTCTTCCATCGCCTGCATCACCTTTTGCCGGTTGCGCCGCTCGTCCATGTCAATGAAGTCAATCACGATAATGCCGCCGAGGTCGCGCAGCCGGATCTGGCGGACGATCTCGCGGATCGCCTCGACGTTGGTCTTGACGATGGTGTCCTCCAGCCGGTTGGACTTGCCCACGTACTTGCCCGTGTTCACGTCAATCGCCACCAGCGCCTCGGTCTGGTTGACGACGATGTAGCCGCCACTCTTCAGCCACACCTGGCTCTTGAGCGCCTTGTTGATCTCCTCCTGGATGCCGAAGTGCTCGAACAGCGATTCGTCGCGCGTGTACAGCCGCACCCGCTCCACCAGGTGGGGCATGAAGTAACTGACGAACTTGACGACGCGCTGATACTGTTCCTCATTGTCCACATAGATGTGCGTGAACTCGTCGGAGAGCTGGTCGCGCAGCGTGCGCTCGACCAGGTTCAGGTCGTGGTGCAGCAGCGCCGGGGCGCGGACGGTGTCGAGCTGTTGCCGCAGGTCCGCCCAGACGTTGGCCAGCAGCCGGATATCGGCCTTGATGGCCTCATCGCTGGCGCCGGCGCCGGCGGTGCGCACGATGAAGCCGCCCGGCAGATCCTGGCTGTTTTCCTGGATCAGGCGCTTGAGGCGGGCGCGCTCCTCGTCGCTGGAGATGCGGCGCGAAACGCCGACGTGGTGCACGGTGGGCATGTAGACCAGGAAGCGGCCGGGCAGCGCCAGGTGGCTGGTGATGCGCGCCCCTTTCTTGCCGATCGGCTCCTTGGCGATTTGCACCAGGATCTCCTGGCCGGCGCGCAGCAGGTCGGCGATTTGGCGCGCGGATTCGTTCTTGCCCTCCGCCGGGGCCCGTGCTGGCTGTTCGGTGGCGTCGGTGCGC
>JBOGKJ010000006.1:0-8395 GCA_050745565.1 Terriglobales bacterium
CCGTCGGCTCCAGCGCGGCGGGAACGGACAGTGCGCTCGCCGGCGCAAAGTGCCGCTCCCCGTTGATCTGGTAGTAATGCAGCGGCGCCCCAAACGCGGCCTCGACCTGGGCCGCGGTTCCCGAAAAACGGATGCGGTTGCGGCTCGGCGCCACCCCGTCTACCTGGAAGCCCTCCTGCTCCAACCACGCTTCCACCTTGGCCAGGTCAGCGCTCGCCATACCAAACCGGGCCCCGAATTGAACCGGCGTCAGCCATTGGTGATAGAGCGGCGATGCCGGGTCTTGCTGCTCCGCGAGCAGGCTGTCCAGATCGGCCTGCTGCGCCGCCGAAAGGTTGAACACCATGCTGATGCCCTGCAGTCGCGTGGCGCCAGGCATCGCGCCAGCGTCAAATTGCGCCCGCGCCAGCGGACGCACCGACCCCGCAAGTGTCAAACGCCGCGCATTGCTGATGGCCGATTCGATGCGCGGCGTCCGCGCCTGGCCCCACAACCCCGGAACCAGCACCGCGATGGCGGCGGCAACGCCAGCATAAATCCAACGTTTAGAGTGAGATACGCGGATTGTCGTCATGTATGGCTGGCCCGGAAATTCCTGCGGCTGCGCAGCCGCCCCAACGCATTCTTGCCGCCATGAGAGGCCACACTGCCTCTAACCCGCCCCCCGCGGCCAAGTCTCGCATCCACTGTTCCGCCTCCCAGAATAACCCGCGCGCGCTCCCCCGCTGCAGCGCGCAAGCATCGCCCCGGCCGCCCAAAAGCTAAAGCTAAATCGCTAACCGCTAATCGCTGTTGCCGTGATCCTGCCGTAATCGCCCCCCAAGCAAAAAAAACGGGGGCGCCGAAGCGCCCCCGCAGGAATCGCACCATCCCGGCTGCGATCAGAAAATGATCTTCGCCTGGAACGCCAGCATGCGCGGCGCGCTGTCGCCGCCGTTCTGCCCCAGCAGCCCGTTGTTGGGGGCCGCCATCGAGTTAATGGCGTCACTGCCGGCCAAGTCAACCGTGCCGGCGGCGGCGGTGGTGTCGGGGTTGGAAAAGTTGGGATGGTTGAAAACGTTGTAGCCCTGGAAGTCCAGCCGCAGGCCGATACGCTCGGTCATTTGAATGGTCTTGGCCACGTCGAGGTTGGTCCACTGGAAGGTGGGGCCGCGCAGCGCGGTGCCGTTATTCGGCCCGAACTGGCAGTCGGAGACGATGGTGGAAGCCGAAGCCGAAGCGTCGAGCTCGGTTTGCGTGCCGGGCACGAAGCAGTTGCCGGTATTGGGGTCATACGTCGTCAGCAGCGCGCTGGGGTTGAGCCATTGCACGTTGCCGGGCGAGGTTAGTCCCGGAATCGCCTGGTTCTTGGAATAGGGATCCACGCCGGCGGCCACGTAGCCGCGCGAAGGGCCGGTGGCCTGCACGGTGACGCCCCCAAAGCTGCTGCCGCCGTCCGGGGAGAGGAACAGCGGCGTGCCGCCCTCGCTGAAGGTGGCGCCGGAAATCTGCCAGTTGTTGATGATGCCGCCAATAAAGCCATTGCCGCTGTGCAACGGCAGCTTGTAGGTGTAGCTCGCGTTCGCCACCTGGCGGATGTCGTTCCCGCAGTTGACGTAGGTGTTCTGCAGGTCGCCCGCCATGCCGGGGCCGTCGTAGTAAGGCGTCCCGGTGGTGAGGCAGTGCCCCCAGGTGTAGTTGAAGCTCAGCGTAAGCCCATGCATCGAGCGCTGGGTTACGCCCGCCTGCATCGAATCGTAGCGGCCATAGCCGTCATAGCGAGTCTGGCTGTAGCCCAGGTAACGCGGATCGGGCGAATTGAGGGCTTTGGTGGCGTACGGCAACGGCGAGAAGCAGCCGGCGCAAGCGTTTTCGTAGCCGTTGTCATCCACCGTGTACGAGTTGTGCTCGGTATGGTTGCCAACGTAGCCGACCGAGAGCGAGGTGTTGCGACCCAGGCGCTGCTGCACCGTGAAGTTGTACTGGTAGACGATTTCCGGTGTCAGGCCGTTGGCCGGCATCGCCGTGATGGAGGCCGGCGGCACGCAGGCGGTGGCGCTAACGCCGGGAGCCAGGCAGCTCAGGGCGCCACCCCCGAAGTTGGCATGGAATTGGGCGTTGGCGGCGATGGCTGCGCCAATGGCGCTGCCGGACTGGGCCGGATCGAGCAGGTAGCCGCACTGGCCCGAGGAGGCGCTGCCGATGCCGCAGCCCGCGGCCTGGCCGATGGCGCCGACGCGGCCGCTGCCGAAGCCGCCGACGTAGAGGGTGTCAAACGGGGCGCTGCGCGCCAGCGTTTCGGCCGCGCTGGCGGTGGCCACCTGGCTGAACATGCCCCAGCCGGCTTTGACCAGGGTGTTGGTCCGCGGCTGCCAGGCGAGCGCAACGCGAGGCTGCCAGATCTCATAGGGCACCGAGCTCCACAACTGCGATGACGCCGTGTAGGGCGCCACCGGCGAGGTGGTCAGGCTGTGGCTGAAGGTGGTGAAATCGGCAAACTGCGCCAGATAGGGCTGCGCATCCACCGCGTTGGAATTGTGCGTCGCGCGCACACCGTAGGTGAACGTCAGCTTCGGCGTGAGCTGCCAGGTGTCGCCGGCGTACATGTCGAGCGAAAAATCCCGGAACTGCTCGACGTCCGTGATCGGAAAGCCCAGCTGCCCGATTTGCGCCGCGCCGTACATCAGCTCGGAGAAGTCGTTGCTGCCCGTCGCCACCTCGCCGAAGCTGCGGATCGAGAGGTCATGGTCGTTCACTATCTCGCGGCGGAAATTCTCGCCGATCTTGAACGAATGCGTGCCCTTCACCCAAGTCATGTTGTCAATGAACTGGTACTGCGTGACGTTGCGGCCCTGCGGGAAGCTGGTCGAGCCCAGCGACTGGAATGGGCTCGCGTTGATCTCTCCCAACCCGCCGATGGCCGCGTGCTCCGCCGCCGGCGTGTTGAAGTCGAAAATCGCGCTGTACCACAAGAAACCGGTGGAGAAATCGTTGGTCAACGTGGGGCTGAAGATGTGGGTCCAGTCGAGCACGCCCTGGTGGTCGGGCTGGAACGAGTCCTCGTCAAAGACCGGATTGACCGGGTTGGTGCCGGTGGTCTGCGTGCCCTGGTCGTCGAGGTACTTCCCCCACACCGTGTTGTTGGCGTTCACGTTCCAGTCAATGCGGAAGTTGGTCAGCGTCTCCGGCGTCGAGGCGGTGCCCTCGAATAGGCCGTTGTTGTAGCAGCCTGGGTCGCTGGGGATCGGGTTGTAGGCCGGGTTGGGGGTGACGCCGTCGGAGAGGGTCGCGCTGTTGTTGGGCATCACCTGCGGGTTGTAGCTCCCATCCAGTCCGCCGCCGGCCAGCAGGTTGCAGCCGAATTGGCCCTTGGTGTTGGTCGAGATCTGGGTGCCGCCGACGGTGCCGGGGGCGACGTTGCCGTAAAGCTTGAACAGGTTGGTCATCCACGGCACTTCGCTCGGCTCAGCCGGCAGGTAGCGGTACGTGGTGGGCGCGCCATGCGAGCCCCTGATGCCGACCGAATTGCTGGTGTCGTAGCCGCCAGTCAGGATCGAATCCTCGCTCCCCGCGGGTGCCAACACATCGCTCTCAAACGCCGGCGTGGGCACCTTGAAATTGGACGATACCGGCAGATCAATGCGCGTGCCTTCGCTGTCGAAGAAGAAAAACAGCTTGTTGTGCACGATGGGGCCGCCGACGCCGATGGCCCAGTTGTTGACGTTGTCGAACGGCTTCTCCGGCACCGGGCCGCCCAGCGACACCGGCGTGGACTTGTCAAAGAAATCGTGCGCGTTCAGCGCGCGGCCGTTCCACTGCCACTGCGCGTCGCCGTGAAGCTGGTTGCCCCCGCCTTTGCTCGTGTAATTCACCTGGCCGGAGGCCATGCGGCCCTGATCCACCGAGTAGGCGTTGGTGTTTACCGTGACTTCCGACACCGCGTTCTGACCCAGCAGCATGTTGCTCGGTCCGCTGTTGTTGTCGTTGTTGAACGGGTCGTTGTCGTCCATGCCGTCGTTGGTGTACTCCACCGCATTGCCCTGCACCCCGTTGAAGCTCAGCCCGGCGGTGCCGCCCCCGCCCTGCACGTCCATCACCGCCCCGGGAGAAATCTGCGCCAGCATGGTGATGTCGCCGCCCGGGTTGGGAAGGTTGGCAATGGCCTCGGTATCAAGCGAAGTCGAGGTGTTGGCGTTGTGCGGCTGCAGCAGCGCCGCCTCACCGGTGACCTGCACCGTCTGGCTGGAGGCGCCCACCTGGAGCTTGAAGTTCAGCGAGCCCGTGGTCGAAACCGCAACGCCCACCCCCGCCTGCTTGGCGGTCTGGAAGCCGGTCATCGAAGCCGTCATGGTGTACTGGCCCGGCGACAGCAGCGGAATCAGGTAGCTGCCGTTCACCTGCGTTTGGGTGCTATGGCTGGCGCCCGTGGATGGGTTGGTGGCGGTCACTTTCGCCCCCGGCACCGATGCCCCCGTCGGATCCGTCACCACCCCCGATATTGCCCCCGTCGTCAGTGATTGCGCCAGCGCCGGCGCGGTTAGCCCCGCGCTTCCGCCCAGCAGCGCCAGTCCCACCGCCAACGCCATCCCCCATGCCCACCGTCCCGCTCCATATCCACAACCTGCCATACCGTTGCCTCCTTAGATGTGCCGCGCCATGACGCAATCCCCAGCTCGGCTTCTCCGGTTATACCGCCGCAGCTATCCCTATGTCAATTACTTATTGAAACTCGTCAGCGTATGATGACATTATCAACATAGCCTGCTGCAGACCGGATGGCCGCCGCCTGCACTCGCCGCAGCGGCACCCCGCCACGCCGCGCCGCCGCCCGGCAGTCCTCGTATTCCGGGGCGAGCTTGTCGCCGCTGCATTTCACCCGGATGCGCCCGTACTCGGTCTCCACCTCCAGCATCCGGCGGGGGGCCACCACGCGCTCGCAGCGCCCCACGCGCACCCCCAGCGTTGTGGTCTCCTCCAGCAGCAGCGCCACCAGCGCCGTGCGCTGCCCCGGCCGGGCGAGCAGCGTGACCTCAACCCCGGGCCGCTGCTTTTTCATCAGCAGCGGCGTAGCGTAGGCGTCCAGCGCCCCCAGCTCGAGCGCCCGCTCCAGCACGTAGCCGATGATCTGGGGCGAGCAGTCGTCCACGCTGCAGGCCACGACCAGGATCGTTTCCTTTCGATGCAACGTGGACGCGCCCTCAGCAGAGCGGGCGCGCGTTGCCGCCAAACGCATTCCGGCCGCAGCCCGGCCACCGGGGCCCCCAAGGCGCTTGCGCCTTGGAGTGGAAGCAACCGGAGGGCGTCCAGAAGAGGGCGGCCGCGCCGCCCTCGGCGCCGCCCCTGGCCCGGACTTGCCCCGCTTGCGGCCCTGAATCGCCGCCTGAGCCCTCATCGCTGCGCCAGCGCGGCGGCGGCGCGCTTCGCCAGGATGTGGGCCACGATCACCTGCCCGTGAAAGCGCCCGTTTTCGATGAAGATCTCCGACGTGTTGCGGCCGGCCACGACCACGCCACCCAGATATAGGCCGGGCACGTTGGTCTCATACGTCGCCGGGTCGCATACCGGCCGCATGGCCGCGTCCAGTTGCACCCCGGCGGCGCGCAGAAACTCAAAATCCGGATGGTAGCCGGTCAGGGCAAACACAAAGTCCGCCGCCAGCGTCTGCTCCCCCTCCGGCCCCGCCAGGCGCAGCGCCCCCGGCAGAAATTCCAGCACCCGGGTCGAGAGCCGGGCGGCGATCTCGCCCGCCTTGATGCGGTTCTCGATGTCCGGCCGCACCCAGTACTTAATGCTCGCGGCCAGCGCCGCCTGGCGATGGATCAGGGTCACATGCGCGCCGTGGCGATACAGGTCCAGCGCCGTCTCGGCGGCGAAGTTCTTGCCCCCGATAATCGCCACCCGCTGCCCGGCAAACGCGTGCGCCTCCTTGAAGTAATGGCGCACCTGCGGCAAATTCTCCCCCGGCAGGCCCATCAAGTTGGGCAGGTCGTAATAGCCGGTCGCTATCACCACCGCGCCCGCCCGGTAACTCTGGGCCTCGCCCGTGTCCCGCACGCTCGTGACCGCAAAGCCCCCCTCCCGCCGCCCGATGCTCTCCACCCGCTCGTACTGCCGCACGTCCAGCCGGCAATGCAGCGCCACCCGGCGGTAGTAGGCCAACGCCTCCAGGCGTGAGGGTTTGGCCTGCGCCGAAGGAAACGGAATCCCGCCGATCTCCAGCAACTCCGAGGTGGTGAAAAACACCATGTTGATCGGATAGTTGAAAATCGAGTTCACCAGGCAGCCCTTTTCCACCACCACGGCCCGCAGCCCCGCCTTCTCCGCCTCCAGCGCGCACGCCAACCCCGTCGGACCGGCGCCGACGATCAAAACGTCGCAATCCATGCGCCTATTGTAGTACCCTTAACCCAGTCGTCTTCATGCTTCTGCCCACCTTGTTACTTGCCGGTTTGTGGTTTCCGCCCGCCCCCTCGCAGCAGCGCGCCGCCCATACCCAGCACTCCCACGCCGCCACGCAAGCCGCCCCCACCGGCCCCAAATCCGAATCCGACCTGCACCAGGATCTGGCCGCCGCACTCGGCAAGCTGCCGCTCCAGGCTGACCAGATCGAAATCACCATTAGCGGCGACGAGATTCGCCTCTCCGGTGAGATCCATGCCGCCGAGCACAAGGGCGTCGCCACCGAGGTTGCCCGCGCGGTGGCCAAAAAGGACGGCTGGGCATCCGCCCACGTGCTGAACGATCTCCAAGTCAAGCTGGCGCATCAGTAATATAATTAAAGCCGTGGCCCGCCGACGCTTCATCCCGGCGATCGTTGCCGCCCTGCTGCTCCTGGCTGCCGCCGGCTCCAGCGCGGCCTCCTCCCCACGCCTGAGCGAAGCCCAGCGCATCGCCATCATCCAGAGCCTCATCGCGCAAGTCGGCATCGCCCGCCGGGCCCTGCCCCAGGACAAGAAAGGCGTCGAGCTTTCTGCCTCCACCGGCGCGATTATGAACGCCGGCGAGGTCGCCTCCGCCCTCGACGATCACGGCCCCGCCGCCAAGCTCGGCGCCCGCGTCGCCATCACCTCGATTGTGTTCAAGGGCGACCGCATCGTGTTCCAGATCAACGGTGGCCCCCACAAAACCCACTGGTACAACCACGTCTCCATTAGCATGGGCGCCGGCACCAGCGGCGTCACCCCGGATCAGACCGGCCCCCACGGCGCGGTCATCACCCTGCGCTACGCCAACGGAGTGCCCTCGCTCACGCCCGAGGACGTCAAAAAGGAGCTGAATCCGCTGATTGACTGGGATCCGCCCGCCAAGGCCGAGGAGATGGTCAAGCAGTTGCCCCCGCCGGTGAAGGCTGCCATCAACGCCCATACGGTGCTGGTCGGGATGAACACCGATATGGTGGTGGCCGCCCTGGGACGCACCGGCCGCAAGGACCGCGAAACCAATCCCCAGGGCCAGCTCTACGAGGATTGGATCTACGGCAACCCGCCCGGCAACGTCACTTTCGTCCGCTTCATCGCCGATCGCGTCGTGCGCGTGACCGTGTATCACTCCAACGGCACCCAAACGGTTGATACCACCCCGCTGCCCGCGCTGGCCGCCGCCGCCGCCCAGCAGCAACAGCAGGCCGCCGAGCGCGAACAGCAAGCCAGCGAGCCCAAACCCACCCTGCGCCGCCCCGGCGACGCGCCCCCGCCTTCGGCCAAACCCAACCAGTCGCCCATCATCATCAACCCGCCAATGCTGCCCGGCCAGCAAGGCCTGCCCGGCCAGGGTTTGCCCGGCCAGCAGTTGCCCCCGGGCCAGACCGCCCCGCCCACCCAAGGCATCCCTCCCACCCCCCCGGTAGTGTGTTGCACAGCAGGCCATTAGACCAAAATCACACATGCCTGATGTGGGGCGGGTCGCCGACCCGCTAGCCGACCGCCGGCTGGTCCAGCCCCCCCCGCTTGGCTTGGAGTCAGCATCCCTGTTTCTGCTATAGAACAGCGCGCCGGCTCGGGCCCCTGACAGCGAACCCATACAAAAGCGGCGGGCTTCCATGCGCGAACGCGGCAACTTGGACGGGTGAACGCGCCGCTGGCGCGTTCACCGAGCAGAGCGGGCGCAAGTTGCCGCCAAGCGAATGGTCAACCGCGGCGAAGCCGCGCTCGAAGGCCCGCGCCAATCATCTCGAGGGAGTCGCGCCGTTTGCACGGCCGGCAAAGTCGGCGCGAAGGCCTGCGAGGCCCGCGCCGGCTTGGGCTCGCCGGGCCGGGGCCGGCCCGAGCCCAAGCGGGATGCCCGGCGCTACGAGCGTCTCAGCGAGCAGGGGCAGGGGCCCGCGCCCGTCACTGTCGCCTGCAGTTCCCCCCGCTGTTCACTTTTTGTGTGGAGCGAGGCTCTTCAGCTCCATGTCGGCGCGGCGGCGGGCTTCGCT
>JBOGKJ010000007.1:0-5541 GCA_050745565.1 Terriglobales bacterium
CGGCGTAGACGAGGCGGCGAACGCCGGCATCGCGGGCGGCGACGAGGAGGTTGACGGTGCCATTGACGTTGGCGTGATTGCTGGCGACCGGATCGGCGACCGAGCGCGGGACGCTGGGGATGGCGGCTTCGTGGAAGACCACCTCGACGCCACGGCAGGCGGTGCGCACCGCCGCGGGGTCATTGAGGTCGGCTTCGAGGAAGTCGATCCCAGGGGCGCGGCTCAGGTTTTCGCGCTTGCCGGTGGCAAAGTTATCGATGCCACGGACGGCGTGCCCCTGCTCGATCAGGGCGCTGGCGAGGGCGGAGCCGATGAAGCCGGCCACGCCGGTAATGAGATAGCGACAAGGCATATTGGGAGGCAAATAACCGAGTCCGACCGGGTCAGTGTAGCATGACGGCGGTGCGCCGATGGTGGAAGGTAGTGGCCGGTAATGCGCATCAAGTTGCACATCCGCCGACCAAGGGATGTTGCGCAAGTCCATTGTTTACAACAGACTGTGATTGGAGCTTCAAATGCAGGTGCTTAGGCAGCGCCGGCGGGTGAGCGGGGAACGCTGCGCTTCGCCGACACGGGAAAGGTCAGAGGGACTCCGAATGATGAACTGGAAGAAAATGATGCTCACGGCTGTGGCCGTGCTGGGCTCGGTGGGGCTTGCGGCGGCGAGTCCGGTGACCATCACCTTCACCAATTCGTACAGCGGACTGGGTGGTCCGACCCAGGGAGTTTACTACTATCCGTATTTTTTGCAGGTGAACGGTGGCGGCCAGATCAGCGTGGTCTGCGACGACTACTACAACAACACCTATGTGAAGAACCCGGGTGAGAGCTGGTTGGCGACGGTGAATACGTTCACGGATGCGCAGGGGACAGGCCTGACGGGAGGGCTGTTTTTGAACGCACCCCCCACGGGGTACGCGACCTACAACAACATTTCCACATTGCAGGCCTATCGCGAGGCGGCATGGCTGGACCAACAATTCACCAACCCGACTATACCCGGCGTCAACAGCAACGACTGGGCAGCGATTAATTTCGCATTGTGGGATCTGTTCGACGCCAACGCGCAGACGCTCAATGCTTCAAGTCCGTTGGATATGACCTCGTCGGTCTTCTGGCTGAATCAGGCGGGCAGCGCCGATCTCACCAACTTCGATTTCAGCAATTTTGTGATCTACACGCCGTTGAGTGGCTGGCCGAGCAACGATGGCACGCCGCAGGAGTTCATTTCCGAGGTGCCGGAGCCGGCGACGCTCTTGCTGCTGCTGGGGGGCTTGGCCTGCCTGGCGGGCTGGGAGTGGAGGCGTCGCCAACTGGTTACTGGTTAATTAAAGTTCGACTTGACAGGCGGGTGGGGCCCGGCTAGCGTGAGAGCAGATGGGCGGGCCGTCACCAGCAGCTATCAACCAGCCGGAAGTTTCGGCAAGCATGCCGGGTACGATGCCGGCTGAGACAGGACTGCCGGTGATTGGCCCAGAGCGGTGGGGCATGGCAGAGGGGATGGTAACCCGGGGCGCGCTCGCTCCGCCACCGCCGCTGCAGGCGTTTTTAACGGCCGCGCACGAGCTGCGCTCGCCGTTGGCGTGGCTGCTGGGAGAGGTGGAGTCGCTCAAGGAGCTCTCGCACGGCCCCCTGAACGCTGCCCAAGCCAAGCTGGTTTGCCAAATTTCTGCTACCTGCGTGCGCATGCAGCGCATCGTGGAAGACTGCTTCTCCTACGGGCGGCTGGAAAATGGCGATTTGGCCTTCCACGCCGAGGTCGCTGATGTCGACGCGCTGATGCTCGAGTTGGCGTCAGCGTGGGCGCCGGCATTCGCCAAGAAGGATGTGCGGCTGAAGGCCGGGTCGCAGGGGCGGGTGGAGCCCTTTGCCTGCGACGCGCACAAGCTGCTGCGGGTAGTCTCCATTCTGCTGGAGAACGCGCTCAAGTTCACCCCGCGTGGCGGGCAGGTGGAGCTACTCTGGCAGCCATGCGTGTGGATGCGGGGCGGCGGTGAGTCGCAGCCGCGCGAGGCGAATGCCTGCTGCATCAGCGTACGTGACACGGGGGCCGGGATCGCGCCCGAGAACCAGCAGGAAATCTTCGAGCCCTTTGTGAGCCTGAACCGCGGCGACGTGGCGCCGGTGGCGTCGGTGGCGCCGGGCAACCGCCACCGCCGGCGGCGCGACGACTCCGCGCCGGGTCTGGGCCTCGGATTGGGTCTGGCGGTGGCGCGACGGCTGGTGCAGTGGCACGGCGGTAAGATCTGGGTGGAGAGCGAGTTACATCGCGGCAGCACTTTTTCGCTGATGCTGCCGCTGCGCCCGCTGGGCTGAGCCGGCGCGGCTGGCGCGTTTATGTGCAATCTTTTGCACAAAGCCGTCCAATAGCCGGTGTATACTTCTGCCTTGCCCCTTCGGGGGACTAATGCATGAGCAGCCGCGTGTTGATAGTTGATGACGAGCCGGAGAGCCTGGACTATCTGATTTCAGGCTTGGAAGCCAATCACTGCCAGGTGGAAGTCGCGCTCCACGGGCTGGCGGCGCTGCAGCGCATCCAACAGGACCCGGTGCCCGACCTGATCCTACTGGACATGGTGATGCCGGGCATGGGCGGGCTGGAGACGCTCGAGCGCCTGCGCCAGGCGCGCAGCGGGCTGAAGATCGTCATGGTCAGCAACGTCAACGACACCCGCAAGGCGGTGCTGGCGGCGCAGTTGGGCGCTTCCGACTATCTGACCAAGCCGCTGCGCACGGTGGAGCTGGCGGCGTTGCTGCGCCTCAAGCCGCTGTTGAACAACGAACCGGCGACGGGACAGCCGGGCGAGGAGCGTTTCGGCGATCGCATCTGCGTGCTGGCGGGCGCCAAAATGCAGGCGGCCTACCAGCAGGTGCTGCAGGTGGCGAGTCTCAATGTTCCGGTGCTGCTGTTGGGCGAGAGCGGAACCGGCAAAGAGGTGCTGGCGCAACTGGTGCATCATCGCTCGCCGCAGGCGCAGCGGCCGTTCGTGAAGGTGAACTGCGCCGCGCTGCCGGCCGAGCTGCTGGAGAGCGAGCTGTTCGGCTACGAAGCGGGGGCGTTCACCGGGGCGGTGAAGGCCAAGCCGGGCAAGTTCGAGCTGGCGCGCGGGGGGACGATTTTCCTGGATGAAATCGGGGAGATGCCGCCCACGCTGCAGGCCAAGCTGTTGCACGTGCTGCAGGATGGCAGCTTCACCCGCCTGGGGGCGACCCGGCCGTCCACCACCGACGCCCGCCTCATCAGCGCCACCAACATTGACCTGCACAGCGCCTTGGCGGAGCAGAGCTTCCGCAGCGATCTCTATTACCGCCTGAGCGGGTTCACCATCGAGCTGCCGCCGCTGCGCGAGCGCCGGGAGGAGATCCCTGTGCTGCTGCGGCATTTCATGACGCGCTTTGCCGAGACCTTCGCACGGCCGGCGCTGCCGTTTTCGCCGGCGTTGATTGACGCCTGCGTGGCCTACGACTGGCCGGGGAATTTGCGCGAGATGGAGAACTTCGTCAAGCGCTACCTGATCCTGGCGGACGAGTCGCTGGTGCTGGAGGAGATGCAGCAGAAGGTGGCGCAGCCGCGGCCGAAGCCGCCCCAGCGCGCCACCCGCGCCCGGGGCGCGCGCGAGGGCGGGGACGGGCCACGGACGCCGCGCGACCTGAAATCGCTGGTGCGGGGGCTGAAGGGCGAGGCGGAGGCAGAAATCATCGCCGAGGTCATGGAGCAGGCGCGGGGCGTGCGCAAGGATGCCGCACGCATGCTCAACATCAGCTACAAGTCGCTTCTGCAGAAGCTGCGCCAGTATGGCCTCGACCAGCGGCAAGCGCGCCGGATGGCCGCTTCGCGGGAGCACTTGTAGAGAGCGCGGAACTCGGCCAGACGTTCGGGGGCTGGCCGCGCTGGCGAGACGGGGACCGCTGCCTGGCCCTGGCGCAGCAGGTCCGCGATACGCTCCGCGGCGTGGCCATCCCATAGGGGCGGGAGGGAGCCGCTGCGTCGGCCCGCGCCCAGCGACTCCCTGGCTGCCGTGACGATCCGCGCGGGATCGGTGCCCACCAGTTGGTTGGTGCCGTAGCGCAGTGTGGCGGGCCGCTCGGTGTTTTCCCGCAGCGTCAGACAGGGCACGCCCAAGACGGTGGTTTCCTCCTGAATGCCGCCCGAATCCGTGAAGACCAGCCGCGCCTGATCCATGAGGCGCAGGAAATCGAGATAACCGAGGGGAGCAATGGGACGCAGGGCACCATCGCCGCCGGCGACCATATTCCGCATGCGCTCCCGGGTGCGCGGGTGAACGGGAAAGATGACTGGAAGCTGCGCGCCGATTTCGCGCGCCGCGCGCACCAGGCCGGCCAAGGTTTCCGCGCCATCCACGTTCGCGGGGCGGTGCAGGGTCAGCACGGCATAGGGGCGGGCTGACCCGCAGAATCCAACAACCCGAGCTGATCGAGAATGGTTGAGGCGGCCGCGGCTTGGCGGTGGCGCAGCAGCGTGTCAATCATGACGTTGCCAACCAGGAACACCCGCTCAGGCGGGATGCCTTCGCGATGCAGATTCTCGACACCGCTCTCTTCGCTGGCGAAAAGGTACTGTGAGAGCACGTCGGTCACTTTGCGGTTGATTTCCTCCGGCATGCTGAGGTCAAAACCGCGCAGTCCGGCCTCGACGTGAGCGATCGGAATCCCGAGCTTGGAGGCGACCAGCGCCCCCGCCATGGTGGCATTGACATCACCGACCACGAGCAGCAGATCGGGCCGGGCGTCGAGCAGCGCCGGCTCCAACCGCTTCATGGTTTCCGCCACCTGCCAAGCCTAGCTTCCCGATCCTACCTCGATATTCATGTCCGGCCGGGGAATGCCGAGATCACGAAAGAAGGAACCGGAGAGCGCATCATCATAATGCTGGCCGGTGTGGAGCAGCACGTGCTCGATGCCGGGCGCGCGCTGCAACGCAGCTGCGAGGGGAGCAATTTTCATGAAGTTGGGGCGAGCCCCAACGATGCTGACAATTTTCAACGCAGTTCCCTGGACGGCGCCACAGTTCGTTCCAGACTAGCGCACGCAGGAACGAAACGCCAGATTAGCGGACTTGCTGCCAGGCGGTGTCGCCGCGATCGCGCAGGAAGAGCACAAAGCCCCAGAGGAAGGCCGCATTCATGGCGAGGAAGAAGTAGAGGCCCTGGGCGAGGCGGGAACGGCGGAGGGGCTCGAGGCCGCTGCCGGCGGCGCCGGCGGCGCCATAGCCGAGGAGTTGCGCCAGCAACAGCCAGCGGTAGGCGGGCAGCGGCCAGAGCGCGAGGTTGGCGGCGAGCGCGGCCAGCATCAGGAAGGGGACGCTCCAGCGCAGCAGCTTGTGCGAGATCAGCGCCCAGCGGGTGGCGGCATCCACGCGGGCGCGCAGCAGCGTGCTCAAGGCGCGGAAGCTGCCAATGGCAAGGCGGACGCGGCGGCGGAACTCGCCTCCGACCGAGGGCGCGGGAAATTCCCAGGCCCAAGCCTCGGGTTCGTAGACGACGCGATAGCCAGCCTGGCGGGCATGGAGGGGAACGAGGA
>JBOGKJ010000008.1:0-6391 GCA_050745565.1 Terriglobales bacterium
TGGCACCACCAAGCGCCCGGTGGCGGCGATGTTCGCCGAAGAGAAGCCGGCGCTTCTGCCGCTGCCGCTGGAGCCGTTCCGCTACTACCGCTACGGTGAGCGCACGGTGCACCTGGACGGCTGCGTCGAGGTCGAAGCGGCCTATTACGGCGCGCCGCCGGGTTGGATCGGCTGGCAGGTGAAGGTGCAGTGGGACGAGCGTAACGTGCGCCTGCTCGATCCGCGCACCGGGCAACTGCTGCGCGAACACCTGCGCCAGCACCGCGGCGGACACCGCATCGAGGAGCGGGACCGGTCGCGGCGCACTCCGCCCCGCACGCTACAGTTGCTGGGGCGGGCCGAGAGTACGGGCCCCTATATCGGCCAGTTGTGCCATCGCCTGCTCGCCCGGCACGGCGAGCCCGAGGCGGTGCGGCGATTGCTCGGGGTGTTGGCGCTGGCCCGCAAGCATGGCGCCGTGGCCACCGACGACGCCTGCGCGCTGGCGCTCGACGCCGGCGTCGCCGACTACCGCCTCGTGCGCCGCTATCTCGAGCACACCATCCAACTGCCGCTCGGCCTGCGCCCGATCGCCCCGCTCATCCGGGAGCGGGTGCACTGCCGGGACCTGATCGAGCAACGCACCCGTGAGGTGAACCCATGAATCTCATCGAACTCGACCGCTCTCTGCGGCAGCTCCGCCTCGGCGGCATGGCCGCCGTGCTCGAAACCCGCCTGCACCAGGCCCAGGCCGAAGCGATGGCGCCAAGCGACTTCATCAGAGCGACCAATCGCATACGGCCACTGCGTAAAGCCGGGGCATGCCGCCGGAGCACGCTCCGGGTCTGGCCCATAGTGGAGAATTTCTGTATCCTGACGGCGCAGGGAGGCCCACCGTGGAACCAGACGAACAGAAGATCGACGAGACGATTCTGGCGCTGCTGCGCCTGACCCTGCACGATGGCACCAGAGCCTGGAAAGGCCTCGACTGGAATTCCCTGAACCGGCTACACGAGGAAGGGTTCATCGAAGACCCGGTTAACAAGGACAAGTCCGTCGTTCTGACGCAGAAGGGATTTGCCAAATCGGATCAGCTCTTCAGAGCTCTATTTGTCAAAGACCGCTTCCAAACGGACGTGCGCGGCATGACGAACAATTCCGATCAGGAGCTTGCGCGGGAAGCGAAGGCCATCGTGGCTCTGGCATTTCGCAACGGCCCCATCGAAAATGTGCACGCCGACACGTCTTGTCCTGTTTGCAGCGGCAAGCCCGACGTGTCTCATATTACTGAAGACGAGATGAAGCTCATTATGAAGAACGCTGCCGACAAGGTTTATAAGCTGCTCCGGCTCAAGGCCAGCGATCCGGATGGTTACGGCGTCGAGATTGCACACGGCTTACGCTACGCCGCCGGATGGGGCGACCCGGAATAGGAGCGGGGTTGTTACAGCTTTCCGTTCGCGCGGCTACTCCGAAAACTCTGCCAGTTCAGGAATCCAAGTGAAGGAGATTTTCGTGCCGACATAACCGGCCTGTGTCGGCGGCACAATTCCCAACTGGATCGTGTCGGCGGCGCGAGGGCGCGCTGTTTCCCGGTCCGCCCGGCACCGGCAAAAGCCACCTGGCGCAGGCCATCGGCCGAGCCGCCATTCAGCAGGGCTATCGCGTGCTGTACCGCGAGGCGCACGTGCTGCTTGAGGAGTTGGCGGCGGCGGCGGTGGAGCGCACGCGCAAGGAATGCATGGAAACGCTCGTCACCGTGCCGCTGCCGATCGTCGACGATCCCGGCATGCGCCGCCTGCCGGCATCCTCCGCCGAAGACCTGCTCGAGATCGTCATGCGCCGCTACGAGCGCGCCAGCACGCTGCTGACCTCCAACCGCCCCGTCGAAGACTGGGGGAAGCTGCCCGGCGACACCGCCGCCGTCACCGCCCCGCTCGACCGGTTGCTGCACCATGGCCACGTGCTCACGTGCGGGCCGCGCAACTGGCGCACCAAAGCACCGGTGGCCAACTCATGACCGCCCCCGGCAAGCGCGGGCCAGCACCGCGCGATCGCCGGCCCGCGACCTTGCGATGCGTGTCTGCGAACGTCGCGGGCCGGGGCCCCTGACGCGCCTCCACACCGGGGCGCCGGCGCGCGCCCACCACCGCGCTTGCCTCAAACCGCCGAAGCAAGGTACAAATGAACTCGTCCTGATCGCGCGTTTAATGGCCGGTTTTGAACTGACCCTGAAGGGCCGGTTTTAAGGCGACCCCGGAGGCTGGGGCGGCGCTGTGCCGGCCTTGCGGTGCGCCCGCGATCGGACGGGGGCGGAAAGTTTTTTGATGGCGGGCGATGCGGAGTGGCGCATAATGGCTGCGCTGCTACGTGAAAAGGGGGGGGCCATGCGGAAGTATTTCATTGCGTTAGTGCTGATGACTGGGGGCGTACTGCTGGGGGCGGCGCCGGTGGTGGCGCAGACGGCCAACACGGGGACGGTGCAGGGGGTGGTGACGGACCCGACTGGGTCGGCGATTCCGGGGGCGCCGCTGCAACTGACCGACCAGGCGACGCACCAGGTGCGGGCGACGAGCACGAACGCGCGGGGGCGGTACACGTTCGTGGGGGTGGCGCCGGGGGTGTACAGCGTGACGGCGGCGGCGACGGGGTTTCAGAAGGCGCAGCAGTCGGGGCTGACGGTGGAAGTGGGGCAGAGCTACACCATCAACTTGAAGCTGCAGCTGGGGGCGGCGACGCAGACGGTGGAGGTGAATGACGTGGCCACGGCCGAGCTGCAGACGATGGACTCGACGGTGGGCTCGACCATCGGGGGCGAGACGCTGCTGCAGTTGCCGACGCTGACGCGTTCGGCGACGAGTCTGCTGTTGTACCAGCCGGCATCGATGCCGCAGCAGGCGCCGAACCAGAGCTCGCGGGCGGGCGGGCAGGTGGCGGGGGCGGGCAGCGAACAGAACACGATCACGCTCGATGGCGGGGACGTGAGCAACACCACGGCGGGGAACTCGGATTATTTCACCGGCTTCACCGGCGCGCCGGAGGGCTCGATACCGACGCCGGTTGAGAGCCTGCAGGAATTCAAGGTCTCAACCAACAACCCCAACGCGAGCTTCAGCGGAGCGAGCGGCAGCGAGGTGATGCTGGTGACCAAGCGGGGCAGCGACAGCTATCACGGCTCGGCGTACTGGTACCTGCAGAACGACGTGCTGGACGCCAACAGCTGGAACCAGAACCGGCTGAGCCAGAAGCGGCCGGTGTCGAAAGACAACCGGGTGGGGGGGAGCCTGGGGGGCTACTTCCCGGGACTGCCGGCGAAGGCCAAGACCTACTTCTACATCAACTGGGAGGGGCGGTGGAACTCGAATAACCAACTGATCAGCCGCACGGTGCCGACGGACACGATGCGGCAGGGCATTTTGCAGTTCCGGGACGGCAACGGGGCGGTGCAGCAATACAACCTGGGGACGGCGCAAAGCTGCGGCACGACGGGCACGGGGGCGTGCGACCCGCGGGCGCTCGGGCTCAACCCGCTGGTGCACACGATTTGGAGCAAGTACGAGCCCGAGGGCAACGATGCTTCGATCGGCGACGGGTTGAACACCACAGGGTTCACGCAGGCGGCCAACTTCCCGATCAACGACCAATTCATCGTGACGCGTGTCGACCACTCCTTCGGGCAGAACTGGCAGTTGATGGCGAGCTACCGCTACTTCAGCGAGGCGGCGGCTTCGACGCGGCAGATTGACATAGGCGGAATCGTTGCGGGCGACACGCTGGGCTCGCCGGTGTCGGTGTCGAGCATTCCGCGGGAGCCGCGCTACTTTGTGGCCGGGCTGACGGGGCAACTGAGTCCGACGCTGACCAACCAACTGCACTTCGACTACCTGCGGGACTGGTGGGACTGGGAGACGCTGGGGGCGCCGATCCAGCTTCCGGGGCTGACGGATGGGGCGCTGGAGATCGGGGGGGAAAGCAGCAACGCGCTGATCCCGATGAACATAGACACCGGGGACATGCGGATGCGCGCCTGGCTGGACCACAACACTTCGATCCGCGACGATGTGAGCTGGCTGAAGGGGACGCACCTGATGCAACTGGGCGCCTCGCTGAGCCATTCCTACGTGCAGTTCAACCGCAACGACGGGCAGACAGGCTCCTCGACGTACCCGGTGTACCAGTTGACCTCGAACGCGGGCATCAATGTGCCGGCGGCGTTTCGTCCGCCGACGTGCAGCGCGACGGTGAAGGCGAGCTGCCTGCCCTCGAGCCAGGCCGGAAGCTGGAACAGCGACTATGCCGACGTGCTGGGGATGGTGGACGTGGGGACGGTGCTGGGGACGCGCAGCGGCAATTTCGCGCCCAACCCGATCGGGACGTATCTATTCGACACCGAGACCTACAACAACACCAGCCTGTACGCGAACGATTCCTGGCATGTGCGGCCGAGCCTGACGCTGAACTACGGGCTGAACTGGTCGGTGGAGATGCCGCCGACGGAGGCGCAGGGCAAGCAGGCGCTGATGGTGGACGCGGCGACGAACAACGTGATTTCACCGACGGCGTATCTGGCGGCGCGGGAGCAGGCGGCGAGCAAGGGCCAGATCTACAACCCGGTGCTGGGATTCGAACCCATTGGCAAGACGGGGTTGAACTATCCGTGGAAGCCGGTCTACAACGACTTCGCGCCGCGGCTGGCGCTGGCCTGGAACCCGACCATTCGGGGGGGCTGGCTGGGGTCGCTATTTGGGGGCGACCACACGGTGCTGCGAGGCGGCTACGCCCGGGTTTACGACCGGCTGGTGGGGGAGCAGAAGGCGATCAACAATCTGCAGGGGCTGGGGTTCAGCCAGACGCTGACCTGCATTGGGCCGACTTCGAGCGGAGGCTGCGCGGGCGAGCAGGGGGCGGACCCGACGACGGCATTCCGCATTGGGACCGACGGAGCGGCGGTGGCGATACCGGCGCTGACGTCGGTGCCGGCGCCGCTGATACCGGGCACGGTGGCCGGGGCGAACACCTCGTTTGCGCCCACCACGTATCAGATGGACCCCAACTACAAGCCGGGGCCGAGCAACGAGTTTGACGCCACGCTGCAGCGCGCGATCAACGCCAACATGGTGCTGGAACTGGGCTACATCGGGCGCAGCGCCAGCGGACTCTACGCGCCGGTGCAGCTCAACCAGGTGCCCTACATGATGACCGAAGGCGGGCAGAGTTTCGCCGCCGCCTGGGACGGGCTGGCGGCCAACGTTGCGGCCGGCGGCGCGGTGACGCCGCAGCCCTGGTTTGAGACGGCGCTGGCGGGGAGCAAGCTGTGCGCGGGCGCGAGTTGCACGGCGGGGGTGGCGGCCAAGTACGGGTCAGACCTGCAAAACCAGAAGGTGACCTCGTTGTGGAACGCCATTCAACCGTCGTTCGCGATGGGGCCGGTGACGGCGTCGAACACGCAGGTGCAGAGCCTGTTTTTCTGGTCCAACCAGGCGCGTTCGAACTACAACGCCGGGTTTGCGGCGCTGCACATCCGCAACCTACACGGGCTGACGCTGGACGGCAATCTGACCTGGTCGCACGCGCTGGGGAACAAGTCGGAAGACCAGGACGACGACACGGCGCTGTCGAATTCGTTCGACCCCAACTACGACTACGGGACGCTGGTGTTCGACCGCCGCCTGGTACTGAATGTGTTGGGGAGCTACAACCTGCCCTTTGGCAAGGGCGACAACAGCTTCGCCCACCGTCTGGAGCGGGACTGGATTCTGTCGCCCATCTTCAGCTGGTACAGCGGGCTGCCGATCAACGTGAGCGATGGCAGCAGGCAGGAGTGGGGGCAGACGAGCGCGGTTGGCGCCGACGCCATTCTGACTGCCGGCAACGATTTCGGCCACAACCTGCACCAGGGGGTGGCGGGCTCGGGGGGCATTGGGACGACCGGGGATCCGAGCAAGGGCGGCACCGGGCTGAGTCTGTTTGCGAACCCGGCGGCGGTGTACGCGGATTTCCGTCCCGTGGTGCTGGGGGTGGATACGACCAGCATGGGCGGCCAGATACGCGGCATGGGGCAGTGGAACACGGATGTGGCGTTGGCGCGC
Source organism: Terriglobales bacterium (assembly GCA_050745565.1). Taxonomy (GTDB): domain Bacteria; phylum Acidobacteriota; class Terriglobia; order Terriglobales; family SCQP01; genus SCQP01. The sequence goes on from JBOGKJ010000008.1 coordinate 6,069, forward strand.
AAGCTGCAGGTGACCGAGCGGCTGAGCGCGACGGTCAATGCCCAGGTGTTCAACCTGTTCAACCACGTGCAGTTCGCCGATCCCTCGATGAACCTGCAATCGCCGCAGAGTTTCGGGGTGGTGCGCAGCCAGGAGAACGCGCCGCGGCTGGTGGAGCTGGGGCTGCATCTGGATTTCTAGCCCGCATTGCTGGCGCAATGCGGGAGTTGCTAGTTGCTAGTTGCTAGTTGCTAGTTGCTAGTTGCTAGTTGCTAGTTGCTAGTTGCTAGTTGCTAGTTGCTAGTTGCTAGTTGCTAGTTGCTAGTTGCTAGTTGCTAGTTGCT
>JBOGKJ010000009.1:0-45288 GCA_050745565.1 Terriglobales bacterium
TGCGCATTCCTGCTGCTGCAAACGAAGCCTTTGAGCTTTTGGGAGCAATGGGTCTCCCAACATGCTTTGACGGGCTGAAAACGAGGTTGGGGCTGAATTGGCGAGAGCCAACGCAAGCTTCCTCGTCGCACAAAACCTCGCCCCGCTTATCCCCGCGAAGTCTGGCGCCAGCCGCAGGGCTATTCAGTCCGCAGGGCAACCGCCATTGAGGCATAATCCGTGCGCCTCCACCTTAACCAAGTGGCATTGGGCCGCCGGCCGGCGCCACGCGGCAGTTCGGATGACCACAGCAACCGTGATTCTGCCGTAGCCAAAGGCCGCTCGCGCCCCTTGGGCTCGCCGGGCCCCGGGCCGGCGCTCCACAGCTCTTCGAGTGCGGGCCCGGCGCTGCGAGCGTCTCAGCCGAGCAGGGGCAGGGGCCCGCGCCCACCAATGCGGCCCGCGCCAACAACTAATAGCCGAGCTCTTTGTCCACGGTGGGCGTGAGTGGCTCGCCGGCGAGAAAGCGGCGCAGATGCGAGGCTACAAGTCCGGCCTGGCGTTGCCAGGTGTCCGGCACAAAGGCCGCCATGTGCGGGGTGATCAGCAGCCGGGGCGCGCGCCACAGCGGAGAAGCTGCCGCCAGCGGCTCCTCGGCGAGCACGTCCACTGCGGCGGCCGCGAGCCGCCGCTCACGCAAGGCTTGTTCCAGTGCGTGCTCATCGAGCGCCGTGCCGCGGCCGATGTTGACCAATCGCGCCGAAGGGCGCAGGCACGCCAGTTGTGCCGTGCCAATGCGCGCCGTGGTCGCCGCCGTGGCCGGTAGGGCCAGCACCAGGTAGTCGGCGCGCGGCAGCAGAGTCTCCAGCGCCTCCGGCGGGTGCATCTCGCTCACCCCGCCCACAGCTTGCCCCGGCCGGCGGCGAACCCCGATCACGGTCATGCCGAGCGCGGCGAGCTTGGGCGCCAGCGCGCGGCCGATGTGGCCCATGCCGGCGATCAGCGCGGTCGCGCCGGCCAGGGTTGATAGCTGATCGAGCCACGGCTGCGGCTGCCAGCGCCGCGCCGCCTGGTCGGCGGCGGCTTGCGGCAGCCCTCGGGCCAACGCCAGCATTAGCGCCAGGGCGTGTTCGGCCACGGTCTCGGCGTGGACACTGGCCCCATTGGTGACAACGATGGCGCTGGAGCGCAGCTCGGGCGACAGCAGTTGGTGCACCGCCGCCGCCGGGCAGTGAATCCAGCGCAGCCGCGGCGCGACCGCGAGCAGGCGCGGGTCCAGCCGCCAGGCCAGCGCGGCGTCGGCCTCGGCGAACAGCGCGGCATCGGCATCCAATTCCCGCGGGGTGGCGGGCTGGTCCACCGGCCGCGGGTACTCGACGAATTCGACCTCGGGGAACTGCGCCTGCAGCGATGCCGTGGCGGAGGCTGGCCAGCGCCAAATGCTCGCCGGGCTGGCGCTGTTCATGGCAATGACGAGTTTGGCCGTCGAGGCCATCGCGGCGCTCAGGCCAGGGCGGCCGCGGCGTCTTCTTCCCAGGCCTTCGGCTGGCGGCCGGCGTCGCGGTACCAGATGCGGTCGTACAGGTAGCGGTCGCTTACCGAGCCCAACCCCTGATTGTAAAGCGTCGGAATGCCGCAGGCGTAGCGCACCTCGTCCTCGAATCGCGCCAGTTCAGCCATGGTCTCCGGCAGCGCCGGCACTTCCTGCTTCGCCGTCTTGAAGAACTTCTGGTAGCCGCGGTCCACCAACCGCGCCAGCTCGCCCCCCACCACCCGTCCCGGTTGTGCGGCAAAGTCCACGCCGCCGCCGGCCGGCTCCATGATCGCGGCGCAGTCGTACTTGCGCACCAGCAACTTGCCATCCCGCAACGTGGTGAGCCGGAACTTCAGGTCAGCCAGCTTGGCGCTGGCCTCGGCAAACGTCGTCGGCTTCGGTCGGCGTCCCATGACGACCCAGTATAGCAAGCTAGCCATCAGCCGGTAACAAACAAGCTGACGCACAAGTCGCCGGTCGCGGGCGCGATACTGGGAGGCTTTTAGCGAGCGCGTCGGCGTTTCTTTGGAGGCGTGCGATGCTTCGGCTTGGCTGGAGCGTCGGGCGCCATAAAGGCGGTTTGGCCCAGGTTCATTAGGCGTTCAGAATCCGTCCTGCGGCTATTTCCGGGGGCGGGGTCGGCTTCCTCATTTTGCGGGTTTACTCCTGCGGCACGCTGCCGTCGCGGAATGCCGATTTGTTCGCAGTGTGCTCGCATCAGGGCTTCCCTGTGCATTCCGCAATCAGTATCGCGACCACCAGGAATTCTCGAAAGCTCCTGGAACGGCTCTCGCAAATCGTCCTCATGCACAACCGCCACCGGCTCCATCAGGAGTTTGGCTGCTTTGAAGTATTCGTAGGCCAGTATGTCGGCGGCCTGAAAGGCGACAGACCTGGACTTGGGCAGGAAAACCGGGCCCATTCCGAAGTGCTCCCGGATGTCACTCTCCAATCGTCCCCGGAATTGGTCGCCATCTTCAAAGAAAACAGCGATGCGAGATGTTTGAATTCTCCAGCGATTCGCCCACTGTCTAAGGCTCAGGATGCAGGCGCCTTCATAGGTGAGCCGCTTCCCGCTTGCCGGGGAGCTGCGCTGAGCGCGGCGCGACAGACCAGAGGCTACAGCGGGCCGTTCCTCGTCCGTCTGCGGGCGAGTATTGCAATTACCAGGGCGACGGAAATCACCACGCAAGCGGCAGGGATCGCGCTCCAGCGCCAGCGCCATCCGTTTGCCACATCGATGCCGACTACGGCGCCGATGGCCAGCGAGGTCCAAATGGACAGCCAATCCCAGCGCCGTAGGGAGCGTCTCATCATGCACCCCGCTTGCGGCCCTTGCGGGTGTTCCCGAGCGGCGCTCCCTCTCGGATGAATTCGGCCTTGGGCACGGTCAGGGTGCGCCTGAGCGCGTTGTCCGTGCGCCCAGCTTCCGTCTTGCCGGGGATCTGTGGGGGAGAGCAGGGAGTCCTCATGGTGCCAGTACACTTTCCGGCGTCTATCTAGTGGCGGCGCGCTGCGGCAGGCGCCACAATGCGGATATTCTGAGGCTCTCGTGGTAAAGCTTGTGGACACTATAGCAGAAACAGGGATGCTGCAACACCGCTCCGCCAGCGGCGCTTCAGCAGGTAATCGCGGCAGTTGGCTGGCTCGGAAAAGTACCGCGCCGCTTCCTGAGGGGTCTTGGGTTCGCGTTCAATGGTCCCTCAGTGCTCGGGCCTCGGTATTTTGTCAAATATGTAATTACCCATCAGCCGTTAGCCCTTAGCCGTTAGCCAATGCGCGGGCCTCCCCGCGCTGTCGCACCGTCCGCTGATACTGCCCAGCCTGACCTTCCACCCTCAACCCTCAACTTAAAATAAGGGATGGCCCTGCAAATCGCGCGACCGGCGCTCGAAGCCCTCCTGCGTCACGGCGAACGCGACTATCCCCATGAGTGCTGCGGGCTCCTGCTCGGCCAGGCGCTTGAGCCGGGGCAACGCCGGGCCACCGAGGCGTTCCCGATGCGCAACGCGCACGCCGCCTCGCCTCAGAACCGCTTCGAGTTCGATCCCCGGGAGCATTTGGCGGCGCAGCGCGCCGCGCGCGAGCGCGGGCTGGGCGTGGTCGGTTTCTACCATTCCCATCCCGATCATCCGGCTCGCCCCTCGCGCACGGACCTCGAGCTGGCGGCCTGGCCGGGTTATTCTTATCTCATCATCTCTGTGGCGGGAGGCAAGGCTGCGCCGGACCAGGCGAATGCGTTCGAGCTGGCCGAGGATCGCAGCGCGTTTCTCCCCGAGCCGCTCGAAGTGATCTGACCGAGACAACCACCATGGCGACACTCACCGCTCCCCCGGCGCTCAGCCAGCAGGAAATCCTGCGCTACAGCCGCCACCTGATCATCCCCGAGTTCGGCATCGCCGGCCAGCGCAAGCTCAAGTCGGCGCGCGTGCTCACCATCGGCGCCGGCGGGCTGGGCACGCCGGTGGGCATGTACCTGGCGGCGGCGGGCGTGGGCAAAATCGGCATCGTGGACTTCGACGTGGTGGACTTCACCAACCTGCAGCGCCAGGTCATCCATTCCACCGCCGACGTCGGCCGCCCCAAACTGGACTCGGCGCGCGAAACGCTGCAGGCCATCAACCCGGAAGTTGAAATCGAGGGTTATGAAACCCGGCTCACCAGCGCCAACGCGCTCGAGATTTTCCGCAATTACGACCTGGTCGTGGACGGCACCGACAATTTCCCCACCCGCTATTTGGTGAACGATGCCTGCGTGCTCAGCCACATTCCCAACGTCTATGCCAGCATCTACCGCTTCGAGGGCCAGGCCTCGGTGCTGGCGCTCGAGGACGGCCCCTGCTACCGCTGCTGGTATCCAGAGCCGCCGCCGCCGGGGCTGGTGCCCAGTTGCGCCGAGGGCGGCGTGCTGGGCGTGCTGCCGGGACTGATGGGCATGATTCAGGCCACCGAGGCCATCAAACTCATCACCGGCATGGGCGAGCCGCTGAAAAACAGGGTGCTGCTGTTCAACGCCCTGCAGATGCGCTTCCGCGAGCTCAAGCTGCGCAAAGATCCCAACTGCCCGGTTTGCGGCCCGCGCCCGACCATTACTGAACTGATTGACTTCGTGGAGTTCTGCGGCTTGGGGCGCGGGCAGGAGGCGGCGCCAGCGGAGGCGGCGGGCGAGGCGCCGATACCTGAGCTCACGCCGGCGGAGCTGAAGCGCGAGTTCGAGAGCGCCACGCCGCCGTTCCTGCTTGATGTGCGCGAACCGCACGAGTGGGACATCTGCCATATTCCGGGTGCGGTGCTGATTCCGTTGGGCGAAGTAGGGAAGCGGCTCGCCGAACTGGACCAGTCGCGCGCCATCGTCTGCCAGTGCCGCAGCGGGGTCCGCTCGATGAAAGCCGCCCATCTGCTGCGCGAGGCCGGCTTCCGCCACGTCCGCAACCTCAAGGGCGGTATCCTCGCCTGGTCCGACGAGGTGGACCCAACGGTCCCCAAATACTAGCGCGCCCGGCTATAGTAAGGGTTCCGAGCCGCCATGCCGCGCCACACCTATGCCCGCGCCGGGGTTTCGATCGCGGCCGCTGACCGCGCCAAGGCGCGCATTAAGCGGCTCGCGCAGCAGACCTTCAACCCCCAGGTGCTGGCCGGGATCGGCAGCTTCGGCGGCCTGTTTCAATTGCCGCGCGGCCTGCGGCAGCCGGTGCTGGTGGCCTCGACCGACGGCGTGGGGACCAAGCTGAAGCTGGCCTTCCAAACTGGCATCCATGACACCGTCGGCCGCGACCTGGTCAACCACTGCGTCAACGACATCCTGGTGCAGGGCGCCGCGCCGCTGTTTTTCCTCGACTACATTGCGCTCGGCAAGATGGCGCCGGCGACGGTCGAGGCGCTGGTCGAGGGCCTGAGCCGCGGCTGCCGCGAGAACGGCTGCGCGCTGCTGGGGGGCGAAACCGCCGAAATGCCGGGCTTCTACGCGCCCGGCGAGTATGACTTGGCGGGCACGATCGTGGGCGCGGTCGAACGCCGCCATCTGATCACCGGCAGCGCCATCCGCCCCGGCGACGTGCTGCTCGGCCTCGCCTCGGCCGGGCTGCACACCAACGGTTACGCGCTCGCTCGCAGCATCCTGTTCGACCACGCCCGCTACCGGCCCGCCACGCGGCCGCGCGGGCTCGAGGGACAGACGGTGGGCGAGGCGCTGCTGGCCGAGCACCGCTCCTACCTGCCGCTGCTGCGCCCGCTGCTGGCCAAGCTCCATGGTCTCGCCCACATCACCGGCGGCGGCATTCCCGGCAACTTGCCGCGCATCCTGCCGGCGGGCTGCCAGGCCGTCATCCACCGCCAGGCCTGGACCTGGCCGCCGCTGTTTCAGCTCCTGCAGCGCCTCGGGGATGTGCCCGACGCCGACATGTGGCGGACGTTCAATCTCGGCATCGGCATGATCCTGGTTGCCGCACCGCGCCAGGCGGAGACCGTCGTGCGCGCGCTGGCGCGGCGCGGCGAGCGCGCGGTGCGGCTGGGCGAAATCCGCCGCGGCCGGCGCGGGGTGAAGATTCAGCGATGAAGCTGGGCGTACTCATTTCCGGGCGCGGCTCGAACTTGCAGGCCATCGCGGCCGCGGCGCGCGCAGGCGCGATTCCGGCCGAAATCGCCCTGGTGCTGAGCAACCGTCCGCAGGCGCCCGGCCTCGCCTGGGCGGCCGGACAGGGCCTGGCCACTTGCGCGCTCCCCAGCGCCGGCCGCGAGCGCGAGGACTACGACCGCGCCGTGGTCGCCCGCCTGCGCCAGGCCGGGGTCGAGCTGGTTTGCCTCGCCGGCTACATGCGCCTGCTCAGCGGCTACTTCGTGGCCCAGTTCCCCGAGCGCATCCTCAACATCCACCCCTCGCTGCTCCCGGCCTTCCCCGGCCTCGACGCCCAGCAGCAGGCACTCGAGCATGGCGTCAAGTTTTCCGGCTGCACCGTTCACTTCGTGGACGAAACCCTCGATGGCGGCCCCATCCTGCTGCAGGCCGTCGTGCCCGTGCTCGACGGCGATGACGCCGCCGCCCTCTCCGCCCGCATCCTGACCGAAGAGCACCGCCTCTACCCCGAAGCCATCGCCCTCGTGGCCAGCGGCCGCTACCGCCTCGCCGGCCGCCGCGTCGCCACGCCCTGAGGTGCTGCTCGGCTCGGGGCCGCGCCGCCGGCAGTCCGCTCGGCACCGACCGTTAAATGCGTGTGGTAATGGATGAACGGCTGCTGTCGTTTCGCGGGAGTCGCGCCGCTTGCACTGCGGGCAAAATCGGCGTGAAGGGCCGCGGAATCCCGACTGACGGCCCGCTCCCGGCAAACGAAGCGGTGCGGCCCCCTTCCAGGGCCGAATCAACGTAGGTGTGGCAAAACCAGCAGCCTTCCGACCGGCGCCACTCGGCAGTTCGGGTGACTACAGCAACTGTGCTTCTGCCGTAGGCGGCCCAGCCAGCGCTTTCAGATAGCGGGCATTCGGCTGTCCGCTCTGTGAGGCGAGGGTCAACGTCAGCGCGCCCCCCGCCAAGCAGCACGCGTAGCGGGAAGGGAACTGTTCTCAGCATCCCGCTATTCTATAGCCGGGTCTGGCTGCAGTTTGCCGCCTTTTCCGCCCCGATCCCGCCTCTACCCGCTGTAATCGGCCGCCAGCGTCAGCCCCAGCAGCACGGCAACCACCGCGATCAGCGGTGTGTACAGCCACCAGCAGTCGGTGGCGAGCGTGAAATTGCGCAGCGGCTCCAGCAGGTTGCCCCACGTGGGCCAGGGCTGGGGCAGCCCCAGCCCGACCATCTCCAGGCTGACCTCGGCGCCAATTGCGGCTGCCACCAGCAGGGCAAAATAGGTGGCCAGCAGACCGCGCAGGTTGGGCCAGAGATGGCGGCGGAGTATGTACCAGCGCGTCGCGCCCAGCCCCTCGGCGGCGCGCACGAAGTCGCGCTGCACCAGGTCGCGGGCCGCGCCATAGATGGCCCAGGCCGCCACCGGCCACGCCGCCACGGCGAATAGCACCACCAGCGCCAGTGCGATTGCACCCAAGCCGGCATCGAGCGGCAGGGCCGCCCGCACTGCCACCAGGACGAAAATCCAGGGCAGCGAGCGCCCGATCTCGCCCCCGATCCGCCCGGCTTCGGCCGCGCCCGGCGACAGCGCCGACGCCAGCCCCACACCCGCGGCCAACAAAAGCGCCGGCGCCGCCATCGCGACGCCCAGCAGCGTGCTGAGTCCGTTGGCCACCAGCAGCCGCGACCATTCGTCGCGCCCGAATTCATCCGTTCCCAGCCAATGGTGCCCGACGCCGCCGGTGCGCACCACGCCTGGAGGCGCCAGCGCCGCCGCGCGGTCCTGGGCACGAAACGAGATGGGGGCAAGCCACGGCCCCACTGCCGCAATGGCGATCCACGACAGCAGCGCAATCGTCCACCCGCGGCGCGCGCCACCGGCCCGCTGCCCCGTGCTCATTCCGCGCCTGCTGTCTGCGCAAACTGCCGGCGCGACTGCAGTTGCGGGTTCAGCCAGTATTGCACCAGCTCTGAAGCCCAGTTCGAACCAATCACCAGCAACGAGGTAATCAACACCAGCGCCGCCAGTACCGGCATGTCTCGGCTTTCGGCCGCCTGAATCGACAACTGGCCCACGCCCGGCCACCCCAGCAGCGGTTCCAGGATCACCAGTTCGATCAGTGCCTGCGAGAGCGTCAGCGAAGCGATCGGCACCAGCACATCGCTGCAGTTGGGCAGCACGTGCAGCAGCACAATCCGCGCCGGTCCCAGCCCGTTGGCCCGCGCCTGCTGGACGAATCCCCGCTGCCGGACGCGGGTGAGCGCGTGTGCTGCTTGAAAGTAGATCGTGGGCAGGAACGCCAGCGCCAGCACCGCCGCTGGCAGCCAGGGCGAGGGTTGCGCGCCGGCGGGCAGCCACGCCACCGGCGCCCACACCAGCGCCAGCACGGCCAGCACGCCCAGGGGAAGTCCGGTCACCAGTGCGCCAGCGCCGTGCAGCAATCCTTCCAGCAGGCGCTCGGTGCGCCAGCGCGCATGTTCACCCAACCACGCCGGCAATAGCGCCAGGCATAACCCCAGCGCCCACGCCATCGCTAGCCCCAGCCCCATTAATTCCAAACTCAGCGGCAGCCGATGCCGTAGTAAGCTGAGCACCGGACGGTGATATTGCAGCGAATACCCCCATTCCCCCCGCCCCAGCCCCGCCAGCCAGGCGCCCAGCCGTTCGAACAGAGGTTGGTGCGGCTCGTACAGCGCGCGCAAGTGCGCCAGCGTGGCGGGCGGAACGCTGGGGTCCATCTCCAGGGCAGTGAAGGCATCGCCGGGCGTGAGCTGCCCCAGGGCGAAGCACAACAGCAGCGAAATCAGGACGGTGGCCGCTGCCGAAGCCAGCCGCCAGCGCAAGCCGGCACGCATCTCTGCGTCAGCATACCCCAATTGCTGCTGGCGGCCGTGCTCGCCTTCGCTCTGCCGGGCGTGGCGCAGCAGATGCCCACCGCGGCCCGCGGCCGCTTCGGCGGCCAGCTCACGGTGCCGCTGGCGAGCGCCCCGCAGACCTTCAACCCCGTGCTCGCCACCGACAGCGCCTCCCAGTTGGTGGCGAGCCTGACCATGGCCGACCTGATGCACATCAACCCGCGGACGCTCCTGGTCGAGCCCGCCCTCGCCACCGCGGTGGACCACGTCAGCGCCCGGCGCTGGATCCTCCACCTCCGCCATGGCGTGCGCTTCAGCGATGGCTCCCCGTTTACCGCCGCCGATGTGGTCTTCAGCTTCGGGGTTTATACCGACCCCAAAATCGCTGCGCCCGAACGGCAGTTGTTGACCATGGACGGCCAGCCGATCCGCGCTCGGGCGCTCAACCCAAGCACAGTCGAGCTCGACTTGCCCGGCCCGGTTGCGGTGGGCGATCGCCTGTTCGATAGCGTCTGGATGCTGCCCCGCCATCGGCTCGAGGCCGCCTATCGCGCCGGACACCTCGAAAATGCCTGGGGACCGGGCACCTCCCCCGCCACCATCACCGGCCTGGGGCCGTTTCAGTTGCAACAGTTCACCCCGGCCGGGGGCGTGCGCCTCGCTCGCAATCGCTATTTTTGGAAGAACGACGCGTCCGGACACGCGCTCCCGTTCCTGGACCAATTGCATCTGCCGGTCGTCAGCGATCCCAATTTACGCCTCAATCTCATGGTCCGCGGCGAGGTGGATGGCCTGAGCGCGATCGCAAGCGATGACTTTGCCCGACTCCAGCACAACCGCTGCTGCCGGCCGCTCGACGCCGGCGCCGGTTTGAACAGCGAGGTCATGGTGCTCAACCTGGACCACGCCTGGTTCAGCCAGCAGGCGTTCCGTCAGGCCGTCTCGGCCGGCATTGACCGCGCCAACCTCGTCCGCAACGTCTACCAGGGCCACGCCCATGCGCTGGCATCGCTCACCAGCCCCGGCGCCGGCCGTTGGGCCGACCCCACCCCGGCCACCCGCCATGACCCGGCCGCGGCCCGCAAGCTGCTGCGCCAGGCCGGCTATAGCTGGCGTGGCGGTCGCCTGCTGGACCCGCAACAGCGGCCGGTCGCATTTTCCCTCATCGTGCCCTCGACCAACGCGGTGCGGATGCACATGGCCGTCTTTCTGCAGGAGGACTTGCGGCAGTTGGGCATGGTCGTTCAGGTGGTCCCGCTCGATTTCAACTCCTACGTGGATCGCCTCATGCATCGCCGCGACTTCGAGGCGGCGTTGGTCGGGTTCCAAATTCTGGACGCGGACCCCAACGAGGAAAGCAACATGTGGGCGCTTGATGGCGCCGCGCATTTCTGGGATGCCCCCCCCGCAGGCCACCCGCTCCCGGCCTGGGAGCAAGACCTCGCCCGCTGGTTCCATCTCCAGTTGCAGTGCACCGATCCGGCCGCCCGGCTCAAGCTCTATCGCCAGATCCAGGCCACCGAACACGCCCAGTTGCCGCTGATCCCGCTGATTGCACCCGACGTGCTGGCCGTCGCTCGTCCCAGCCTGGCCGGCGTTGCGGTCGCGCTGTTGCCGCCTCACCTGCTCTGGAATGCCGATCAACTCTACTGGCCCGCGCATTAAAGCAAAAACAGCGTTGGTGGATCAAAATAGCGGTAGGATCGTGCGGCTTTGCGGGTTGCTCGGCCGCATTCGGGACGTGGCCCGATCGCTGCTGCGGAGCTGTTTTTGCGCCAGCCTCAAACCATGCCAGACGAGGCCAACTTGGACGGGTGAAGGCGCCGGTGGCGCGTTCACCGAGCCGAGCGCGCGCGCGTTGCCGCCAAGCGAATTCCGGTCGCAGCCCGACCCGCGGGGCCCCCAAGGCGACGGCAGCGAGCGCTCGCAGTAGAGTAAGGTATGCTGGACGCAGCCGCTGCCATGTCCGCTGCCGCGCCCGCCAACCTGCTGCGGTTACTCTCGGATGAAACCGAGTTTCGCCTCTATCTCGAGCTCCATGGGGCGCCCGATCAGGCGTTTTTTGCCGCCGCCGCCCAAGCCCTGGCGGAGGAGGCGCGCGTCGATGCCGCCGCCGCCGCCGCCGCCGCGGAAACCCTGGTGCGGTTGGCGCTGGCCAGCGCCTGCGCGGTATGCGAAGCCTATGCCTATCGCGCCTGGGGCAACGTGGCGTTCGTCTGCGGCGACTACGGCCTGGCGGTGGAGCACTACCGCCGCGCCCTGACCGGCTTCGCCGGCGATGCGCTGGAGCGCGGCCGCACGCTCAGCTCGCTGCTGCATCCGCTGGCCATGCTGGGGCTGCGTGAGGAATGCGCCGCTTGCGCGGCCCAGGCGCGGGAGTGCTTTGAATCCTGCGGTGCCGCCCACCGCCTGGCCCGCCTCGACATCAATCTCGCCAGCGTGTGGTTCCGCGAGGATCGTTTTCTCGAAGCCTTGGAGGCACTCGAACGCGCCCAGGCTGGACTTGAAGCCTGCCCCGAGGGGAGCACCGACCACGAAGGCTGGGCGGCGCTGCTGGTGACCCGCGCCGTGGTGCTGATCAATCTGGCCCGCTTCGACCAGGCCGAGCAGGCCTACCAGCAATCCCGCGACTACGCCTTGGCGCACCAAATGCCGGGGCTGGCCGCCCAGGCCGACTACAACATCGGCTATCTCTACTTCCTGCGCGGCCAGTACGTGAAGGCCATCCACGCGCTTGACCGCGCCCGCGAAACCGCCCTCCACCACGGCGACAAACTGCACGCCGCCTTGTGCGACCTCGATCAGGCCGACGTGTGCATCGAGCTCAACCTCTTCGAGGACGCACTGCAACTAGCCCACTCCGCCCTGGGGCAGTTTCAGGCGCTCAACATGCCCTATGAGCAAGCCAAGTCACTCACCGACATGGCGGTGGCTGAGCAGTTCCTGGGCCGCGACAGCGCCGCTCTCGAGCTGCTGGCCCGCGCCGAGGCCAGCTTTGCCAACGCCGGCAACGAGTTCTGGGTCCATATGGCCCACCTCTACCGCAGCGTGGTGCTGCTCAAACTGGGTCGCTGCTTCGAGGCCATGCAATTGAGCGAGCGCGCGCGCCTGTTTTTCGAACAGCGCCAGGTCCGCACTAAGGCCGTCTACGCCGGCATCCTCGCCGCCCGCGCCCGCGCCGCCGCCATGGACGTCGCCGGCGCCCGGCTCGCCGCCGAACAGGCGGCCCGGACGCTGGGCGCGCTCCAGGCCCCCTGGCTGCACGCCCAACTGCAGCAGATGCTCGGCATCCTGGCTCAACGCGCCGGCAACACCGCCGCCGCGCGCGAAGCCTACGAGCGGGCGATGGACCAGATCGAGGCCACGCGCGGCAACATCAACTTCGACGAGCTCCGCATTTCATTCATGCGCGACAAGAGCCAGGTCTACGAGCGCTACATGGACCTGCTGCTAGACTCCGAGCCCGCGCCCGAACCGGAAATGATCTGGCGGCACATGGAGCGGGCCAAGTCACGTTCGCTGGCCCGCATCATGGCCGGCGGCTTCGGCGCCATCCAGCCCCGATTGGGCGAGGGCAGCCGCGTGGTGCATGAGATCAGCCGCCTGCGCGAGGAACTCAACTGGTATTACCGCCAACTCGATCCGGCCAGTTCTCCGGGCGGCGGCCCGCCCGCCTCGCCCGCGGCGTCGGAAGCCGCCATCCTGCAAGCTATCCAGCAGCGCGAGTTGCAGCTTCTGCGCACCATCCGCCAACTTCCCAGCGACGACTACCGCCTGCTCGAGCAGGAAGCCGGGGTGAGCCTGGAACGCCTGCGGCCGTTCTTGCGCAACACCACGCTGGTCGAGTACTTCCATTCCGCCGAAGGGTTTGTCGCCGCCGTGGCCGATGAGCGCGAGCTGCACATTGTCCGCCTTCCCGGCGAGCGCGCCGGCATCGAAAGCGCCCTCCGCCTGCTCCGCTTCCAGGTGGGCAAGCGCGCCATGGAGAGCGGACATTTTCGCCGCCATGCCGACGCCTTCCAGCATGCCGCTGACAGCCACCTCCGCCTGCTGCGGCAGGAACTGATCCGGCCGCTCCGCCACCTGCTGCGCGAGCCGCAGCTTCTGATCGTGCCGCATGGCGTTCTGCATGCCCTGCCGTTCGGCGCCCTGCACGAGGGCGCCGACTCAGCGGATGTCGCCTCCCCGCCGTTGATCGAGGAGCACATCATCGCCATGGCGCCCAGCGCGGCGGTGTTCATGCTCGCCAGCCAGCGCCCGCCCAGCCCCCACGCCGCCGCCCTCCTGGTGGCGGCCGAGCCCACCGCCGCGCGCGATGAGATTTGCGCCGTGGGCCGCTGCTGCCCGAACGCCGAGCTCCTCGAAGGCGCCGCCTCCACCATTGCCGCCGTTCAGCAGCGCGCCAGCGCCGTGCGCCTGCTGCATATCGCCGCCCATGGGGTCTTCCGTGCCGACAACCCTTACTTTTCCGCCCTCCAGCTCGCCGACGGTCCGCTGAATGTCATCGACATCTACAATCTCCCTTTGCGCGCCGACCTCGTTGTCCTCAGCGGCTGCGGCACCGCGCTCGGCGACCTTGCCGGCGGCGATGAGTTGATCGGCCTCACCCGCGCCTTCCTCTATGCCGGCGCCCGCGCCGTCCTCGCCAGCCTCTGGGACGTGGACGACCGCCTGACGGCCGAGTTCATGCAGTGCTTCTACCAGGCCTGGGCTCCGCCGCGCACCCCCGCCCAGGCGCTGCAAGCGGCGACGGTCGAGTTCCGCCGCCAGTACCCCCACCCCTTCTTCTGGGCCCCATTCCAACTCGCCGGCGCCTTGAACTAGAAAGGTTGAAGGTTGACAGATGAGGGTTGAGAGTATGGGCTGGCCCGCCGGCGAGGCGCGTTACACTCAACCTTCACCTTTCAACCCTCAACTCTCACCGGCCCTTGGATAGCCGCGCCGCCAGCCGTTCCGGCAAGCCCGCATCCAGGATCCGGCGCTGCGCGCCGGCCACGTCATAGGGAATGCGGTGAAACTCCACCTGCTGGCTGCCTTCGTCCAGGATGGCGAACGCCGCGCGCCAATCTCCGTCCCGGGGCTGCCCCACCGAACCGGGGTTGAGCAGATACCGGCTGCCCGGCTGCAACTGCACCTGGATGACCTTGGCCTCCGGCGGCGGGTTCTCGCCCGGCACCGCCGTCAGCCAGGGTTGCACCTGGTCGTCGGCCAGCGTGAACCCTCCCTGCAAGTGGGAATGGCCAAACCATTGCTGGGCGCCGACGGTGGCGGCAAACGAGCCCGCGGCCTGGACCACCTGCAACAAATACTCGTCCTCGTCGAGCGGGGAGCCATGCACCAGGCTGAGCTCGTGCCACGGAAACGGTCCGGCCGGCAGCGCCTGCAGCCACTCGGTGTGCGCCGCTTCCAGTTGCGCATGCGTCCATAGCGCCGCGGCCGCCGCGCTCGCGTTGAACCCCCCAATGCCGTCGAGCGAGGCGCAGGCGCGGTCGTGATTGCCGCGAATCACCACCGGGGTGTTTTGCCGGACCCATGCCGTGGTCTCGTTCGGGTTGGCGCCGTAGCCCACCATGTCCCCGAGGCACACACTGGCGTCGTAGCGGCCCGTGGTGGCCTCGATCATCGCCTGCAACGCCTCCAGGTTGGCGTGCACGTCGCTGTAGATCAGCACCCGCATTCATGCTCCAGCCGCGCCACCTGCTGCGCCAGCCTCCGCAGCTCGCGCTGCATGTCCGGCAGCCGCGGCATCAGCGCGCACGCCCGCAGCCACGCCCGGTGCTCCATCGCCGGCGAGCCCGAATACATCTCCCCATCCCGCAGCCGCCCGTGCGTGCCGCTTTGCGCCGTGACCACCGTCCCAGCCCCCACCACGCTGTGGTCGGCCACGCCCGCCTGCCCCGCCAGGATCGCTCCCGCGCCCACCTGCACGCTCCCGGCCAGGCCCACTTGGGAGCACACCAGCGCGTCTGCGCCCACTTCGCAGTTGTGCGCCACCTGCACCAGATTGTCCAACTTGGCCCCGTCCCGGATGCAGGTCGCCTCCAGGCTCGCCCGGTCCACGCAACTATTGGCCTGAATTTCCACCCCGTTGCCTATCTCCACCACGCCTACCTGCGGAATCTTTCGGTGCCTCCCTCCGCGCTCGCGAACGAACGCGAACCCGTCCCCGCCCAGCACCACTCCGGGCTGCAGCACCACGTCGTCTCCCAGCCGTGTGCCCTCGCGGATCACCACATGGGCATGGGCCAGCAGCCGCCTCCCCGCGCTCACATCCGGGTAGAGCACCACGTGCGGGTGCAACACCGCGCCGGCGCCTAGGCGACACCGCGGCCCAACCACGGCAAATGCTCCCACGTGGCTGCCCGGGCCCACTTCCGCCGTGGGATCAATACTCGCCGTCGGGTGGATGCCGGGTTCGGGGCGCCAAGCCGGACGCAGCAGCTCCACCGCACTGACCATGGCCATGGCCGGGTCGTCGCTGATCAGCCAACCTCTGCTCCCGGCGTCTGCGGCGCCCTGCAGCGCCTCCGACGTCAGAATCGCTCCTGCCTGCGATCCGGAGACCTCATCGCTGAACCGCCGGTCCAGCAGGAACGAGAGGTCGGCTCCACCAGCCCGCCCAAGCGACGCTATGCCAGCTATTTCCATCGCGCCGTCTCCGCGCAACTCGCACCCTAGCTTCTGGGCCAATTCAGCCAATCGCATTAGGTTCCTTCCTCCTCCTGGCTGGTCTCGAACAGTCCAAACTGCTGCACCGAACGCCCGTTGGGCCGCCGCCGTGGCGCTTTTGTCATCTCCACCGCCTGCAATTGCTCTACCGCAGATCGGGGGAAAAATGCGCGCTGCCAAATGCTGCCACTATATAGCGGGTCCAGCCATAGCCCCCGGTCAAGTTCCAGCAGATTCGTGGCCAGTATACCCTCAAGCCCATAATGGTCCAGCGTTCGCACCTTGACCCGCAACCCGGGCATCCGCGTGCCGCGTGCGGCGCCTGCCGAGCCCATGAGGTCGGCCTGCCGGATATCAGCCAGCAGCAGCACCGCCATCAAGTCTCCGGGCTCGATCTGGAGCGGCTGACCCGCGGCGTTGAGCGTCTCGATCCGCTCCGCGGTCGGCAGCAGCGCCGGGTTGAGGTACCCCCCCGCCCACCCGGAGCCCCGAACCCGAAGCGCGGCCGACTTCAGTTTGGCCGGAATCACTCCCCTCCATTTCGACTGGAACACACCGCCCAACTCTAGTATGATTCCTTCTGAAATGCCGGTACATTTTCTTAACTCCTGTACCAGCAGTCACTTGGAGCCGCTCCGGTGAGCGCCCCCTTGGTGCGGCCCGACTGGGTGGGCGACTACTTGGCCGCAGCCAAGGTGGAGAAAGGCTTGGCTGTCAACACCTTGGCGGCCTATAGCCGCGATCTGCGGCATTTTGCCGCATGGTATCAGGGCCGCAATCTCGACTGGCGCTCCTGCCGGCGGAGCGATATTCAGGATTACCTGCTCCACCTGCTTGCGGCAGGCCTGGGCGCCCGCAGCGCCGCGCGGCGGCTGACGGCGGTTCGAAACCTTTTCGGTTACTTGATTGATGCCGGGCGCCTGGAAGCCAACCCGGTCGAAGGCGTCGGTTCACCGGGCTGGGGGCGCGCCATTCCGTCGGCGTTGAACACGGATCAGGCGCTCAAACTGCTGGAGCCGCAGCCCGCGCCGCGGTCGGCTGCCGGCGCCCCGCTGCAGGAACGCGACCTTGCCATGCTGCACCTTTTCTACGGTTGCGGGCTGCGCGTCAGCGAGTTGGCCGGACTGAAACTGCACCAGTTGGATCTGGAAGCGGGTGTGCTCCGCTGCACCGGCAAAGGGGAGAAGCAGCGCCTGGTGCCGGTAAACCGCGCCGCCCTGGCGGTGCTGCGGCATTTCCTGGAAGTAACCCGGCCGCGGCTGCTGCGCCCCTCGGGCGCCACGCCATGGCTATTTCCCGGGCGCCACGGACGACCGCTGAGCCGTCAGTTGATCTGGCGCCGGGTTCGCGCCCGCGGCCAGGCCGCCGGCCTGCCCCAGGGGCTCTATCCGCACCGGTTGCGGCACAGCTTTGCCACCCATCTGCTCGAAGGCGGCGCCGACTTGCGCAGCGTCCAGATGCTGCTTGGTCACGCCGACATTCAAACCACCCAGATCTACACTCATGTCGTGGCCGGCCGCCTGCAGGCTGTCTATCGCCGCCATCATCCCCGCGCCTGATCTAGCCCACCATGGCCGACTATAACTTCCTCCTCAACACGCGCCTGGGTTCGCATCAGTTGGAGGTGCTGCGCACACTCGAGCAGGCCTGCCAGGCTGCCCGCATGAATTTGTACCTCACCGGCGGCAGCATGCGCGACCTGCTCGCCTCCCGTCCGGTGCGCTGGCTGGACTGCACTGTCGAGGGTGTGCCGGCAACACTCGAAGCCACGCTGCGGCGCGCCGGCGCCGAGCACGTCAGCGAGCGTCCCGAAGCGCACGCGCTCTCGCTGGTCCTGCGCGGTTGCCGGGTGCGCTTGGGCGCGGCGCGGGCGGCGGGGCGGCCGGGCACGATCCTCGAGGACCTGCGCGGCCGTGGCCTCACGCTCAATTCCGTTGGGCTGTCGCTCAATCCCGCCTCGCATGGGCTGCCGCTCGATCCCATGAACGGCGCCGCCGACATCGAAGCCCACCTGGTCCGCGCCAATCATCCGCACGCGTTCCTGGAGCAGCCCATGCTCGTGGTCACCGCCATCCGGCTCTGCACGCGCATGGGGTTCACCCTGGAAGAACGCACCGCCACGCGGCTCCACGCGGCGCTGGACGAACACACCCTGACTGAGGCCACGCCGGCCGCGCGCGGCGAGGAACTGGAAGCCATTGCCTATGGCCCCGACCCGGCCGCCGTGGTGCGTGCCCTCGAACGCGAGCCGGGTCTGGAGACGGCTTTCGGCAAGGGCGTCCGCAGCGCCCGCATGAATCTGAATGCCCTCGCCCGCATGCCGGCGGCGGTGGAAAGCTGGGAGCAGCTCGGCTATCACATTGACCCCGGACCGGTCGCCCTCGCCTGCATCCTGGCCGCCCTGCCGGCCGCCGATCAAGCCCGCTTGGCCCGCTCCCTGCCCAGCCCGTACCTCGCCGCCGCCTGGAAGCACGCGCTCGCCGATGCCCGCACGCTCGAGAAGAAGGTTCTCGCCATCCCCAATGCCGCCTCGGCGACCGCCCGCTTGCATCAGTTGCTGACCGTTACCTCGCCGGAAGCCATCGTCTGCGCCGCGATTGACCCGAAGCAGCCCAAAGCCGCGCGCAAACTGCGCGATTTCCAGACTGCGGCGGCGCAAGTGCGCCAGCGCCTCCCCTTCGGCCTGCTCCGCGCGCTCGGTGCCGCGCCCCACTCCGCCCAATCCGAACAGTTGCTGGCGCCGCTGTTCCAGCGGCTGCTGCAGGGCGAGCCCCTCAGCGATGCCGATTTGGCCGAAGCCGTGCGCGCCGCTGTCGCCGCGCGCGCTCAGGCCGTGACCGCGGCCGAGGCCGCACCCGGCCCCCGGCGCCCGTCAGCCCCGCGCGCCCCGGCCAAGCCGGCGCCGCGCCCGGCCAAGGCTGCCCGCCGCGCCCCGGCCGGCGGAAAGACCAAAGCCGGAAGTGGGAAGTGAGAGGTGGGAAACGGGCGGGGGAGAGGCGGGCCGGGAATCGCGCCCTTCTCCTGCCGCCCTCGCCCGCGGTATCCTTAGCACGTGGACCCGTTCGTTCATCTCCACGTCCACTCTGACTACTCGCTGCTCGATGGCGCCTGCGATGTCCAGAAACTGGTGGCGCTGGCCCAGCACCAGGGCATGTCCTCGGTCGCGCTCACCGACCATGGCAACCTCTTTGGCGCCTGGAGCTTCCACGCCGCGGCCCGCGCCACCGGAATCAAACCCATCCTGGGGTGCGAGCTCTACATCTGCAAGAAAGCCGACCACCGCGCTCCGCCCGAGGGTGATACCTACAATCACCTCATTGTCTTGTGTGAAAGCGACGCCGGGTACCGCAACCTCGTCAAAATAGTCTCCGAGGCCAGCTTGCACGGGTTTTACTACAAACCCCGCATCAGCAAGGCTTTCCTCGCCCAGCACTGCCAGGGCCTGATCGGACTCTCGGCCTGCCTCAAGGGTGAGGTCCAGGAAGAGCTGCTGCAGGGGCGCGCCCAGGGCGCCCGTCGAGCCGCGGCTGAGTACCGGGACATGTTCGGGGCAGGAAACTTCTTTCTGGAAATCCAGAACCAGGGTCTGGAGCAGGAGCACCAGATTCAGTCCGGGTTGCTGGATCTGTCGCGTCAGATCGATATCCCGCTGGTGGCCACTAACGACTGCCATTACCTCACCGCCGACGATGCCCGCATGCACGACGTGCTGCTGTGCATCCAGACCGGCAAGCGCGTCGGCGACACCCAGCGCCTGCGCTTCGGCAGCGACCAGTTTTATCTCAAGTCGGGCAAGGAAATGCTTCAAGCCTTTTCGGGCGTCGAGGCTGCCGTCGCCCGGACCGCCGAGATTGCTGCCCGTTGCGACGCTCATCTGGGCAAAGTGGATGACCCGTTCCCCGCCTTCGCGGTGCCCGACGGCGTCAGCCTCGACGATTATTTCGAATCTGTGGCGCGCGCCGGCATGGCCGGGCGCGAGGACTGGATTGAAACCCGCCGCCGGTTGGGCAAAACCCGCTACGCCCGCGCCGACTATCAGGCCCGCCTCGACCGGGAGATCGCCGTCATCCGGGGCATGCGCTACGCCGGGTATTTCCTGATCGTCTGGGACTTCGTCCGCTTTGCCCGAGAGCGTGGCATCCCGGTCGGCCCGGGACGCGGCTCGGCGGCCGGCAGCCTGGTGAGCTACGCGCTGGGGATCACCGACCTCGATCCGCTGGAGCAGGAGTTGCTGTTCGAGCGGTTCCTCAACCCGGAACGCATCTCGATGCCGGACATTGATACGGATTTCTGCATGCACCGTCGGGGCGAGGTGATTGAGTATGTAACCAACAAATACGGCCGCGAGAACGTCAGCCAGATCATCACCTTTGGCACCATGGCGGCCAAGGCCGCCATCAAGGATGTCGGGCGCGCCCTGGACCTGCCGTTTGCCGAGGTGGATCGCATTGCCAAGCTGGTCCCCAACCAGCTCAACATCACCTTGGCGCAAGCGCTCGAACAGTCGCCGCCGCTACGCGCGCTGGCCGACGAAGATGCCCGTATCGGCGAGCTGCTCCAGGTTGCCCAAAAAGTCGAGGGCTTGTGCCGGCATGCCGGCATGCATGCGGCCGGCGTGGTCATCGCCCCTCGCCCGCTCACCGAGCTGGTGCCGCTATTCCGCACCAGCCGCGAAGAAATCGTGACCCAGTTCGATATGAACGGGCTGGAGAAGCTGGGCCTGCTCAAGATGGACTTTCTAGGGCTCACGACGCTCACCATCCTGAATGATGCCGTGGGCCTGATTGAGCGCCATCGGGGCGAGAAAATTGTCCTCAACCAGTTGCCCGAGGATGACGTGGCGACGTTTGCACTCTTCTCCAATGGACAGACCGACGGCGTCTTCCAGTTCGAGTCCGCCGGCATGCGCGACATCCTGCGCCGCTACCAGCCCACCCGCCTCGGCGATTTGACCGCGCTCAACGCGCTCTATCGCCCCGGCCCCATCCAAGGCGGGATGATTGATGACTTCATCGAACGCAAGCACGGGCGCAAGCCGATCGCCTACTTGCTGCCTCAACTGGAGCCAATTCTGGCGGAGACATATGGCGTCTTTGTGTATCAGGAACACGTCATGCAGGCCGCCAGCCAACTCGCCGGCTACTCGCTCGGGCAGGCCGACATCCTGCGCAAAGCCATGGGGAAAAAGCAGGCCGAGGAAATGGCCAGCCAGCGGGTGCGGTTTCTGGAGGGCGCCAAGGGGCGCGGTCTGCCCGCCGAACCCACCGAACGCGTCTTCGATCTGATGGCCCAGTTCGCCGCTTACGGTTTCCCCAAGGCGCACGCCGCCGCCTATGCCTGGCTCGCCTACCAGACCGCCTACCTGAAAGTTCATTACCCGGTGGAGTTCATGGCGGCGCTGCTGAGTTCCTCGATCGCCTCCACCGAGAACATGGTCAAATACATCAAGGAGTGCCGCGACCTGGGCGTCGCCGTCGCCCCCCCGGACATCAACGTCAGCCAGGCGGCATTTACCCCGCAGGGCCAGGACATCCGCTTTGGCCTGAGCGCCATCAAAAACGTCGGTGACGCCTCGGTCCAGGCCATTCTGCGCGCCCGTGAAGCCGGCCCCTTCCGTGACCTGTTCGATTTGTGCGAGCGCATCGGCGCCAAGGCACTCAACCGCCGCGTCCTCGAAAGCCTGGTAAAAAGCGGCGCCCTCGATGCGTTCGGGCCGCGCGCCGCCGCTGCCGCCCTCGCCGAGCGCGCCCTCGAGCACGCCCAGAAGACGGAAAAATCCCGCCAATCCGGCCAACATGGCCTCTTCATCGATTTCGAGCCTGTCGTCGCCGCGCCCGCCCCGGCCTCCGCCGCCACCGTTGACTGGGATGATGCCACCCGCCTCGCCGGCGAAAAGGAAGTCCTGGGCTATTTCGTTTCCGGCCACCCGCTCGAACGCTTCGCCGACCGCCTCGAAGATCTCCACGTCCTGCCGCTCGAAACCCTGGCCTTGCTCCGGCTTGAGCGCAATGACGAAATTCAGGTTGCCGGCATCCTGTCGCAACTACAGGTCCGCCGCAGCAAGCGCGGTGAAAACTGGGCGACGGCCGTGCTCGAGGATCAGACCGGGCGCTGCGACCTGCTCTGCTTCGCCGAAGCCTATCGCCGCCTGCAACCGTCGTTGGCCCTGACCCAGCCCGTCGTCGCCCGCGTGCGCCTGATGCGCGAGGACGGCGACGATGCCACGCGCCAGCCGGAGGTCAAGCTGCAGTTGCTCGACTTGGGCGATCTCGCCAGCGCTCCCGTCCAGCCGCCCCGCCACCTCCGCCTGCGCCTCGACGTGGACGCCGTACCGCCGCACGCCGTGGCCGCCCTCGGGCGTTTGCTCACCCAGCCCTCGGGTTCGGCTAAAATCCATGTACATGCCCGCTCCGCGGCGGACCAATTCGAGCAGATCCTCGAAGTTGCAGCCGATGTGGATGGCGGGACCGCGTTTCGCCGCTCCCTGGAAGCCGTTCTGGGCTCCGGCTCGGTCGAGATCGTAGGCGCAACCCATGGCCACTGACGAACCAGATCCCGCCACCTCCGCCGCCGCCGGCCCGGCCCCAGCCGCACCCGAGGTTCCTGACGCCGATTCCGACGCCTGGCAGCGCGTCCTGCTGGCCCGCCACCCCCAGCGCCCCAACTTCCTCGACTGGCTTGAGGCCATCGCCACCGACTTCACCGAACTGCATGGCGACCGCCGCTTCGGCGATGACGGCGCCATTGTGGCCGGCTTTTGCCGCTTTCGGGGCAGCGAAGTCCTTGCCGTTGGTCAGCAGAAGGGCCGCGACATCAAGGAGAAAATCCGCCGCAATTTCGGCATGCCCCAACCGGAGGGTTATCGCAAGGCCATGCGCCTGATGCGCCTGGCGGAAAAATTCAACCGCCCCGTCCTCACCTTTGTCGATACCAACGGCGCCTACCCCGGCCTCGACGCCGAGGAGCGCGGCCAAGCCGAGGCCATCGCTTTCAACCTGCGCGAAATGTCCCGGTTGAAGGTCCCGGTGATCGCCACCGTCCTCGGCGAAGGCGGCAGTGGCGGCGCGCTGGCCATCGCCGTCGCCAACCGCGTCCTCATGATGGAGAATGCCATCTACTCCGTCATCACCGCCGAAGGCTGCGCCTCCATCACCTGGCGTGACGCCAACATGAAGGCCCGCGCCGCCAAGGCCCTCAAGCCCACCGCGTCCGACATGCTGAGGCTGGGGTTAATTGATGAAGTCGTAGCTGAACCCAACGGCGGAGCCAACGCCGACCCGGCTGCGGCCGCCCAGTCCCTCGGTGACGCTATCGCCCGGCATTTAAACGACCTGTCCCTCCTCCGCCCCGCTTCGCTCCTTTCCGACCGCTACCTCCGCCTCCGCAATCGCGGCTCTTTCTTCTCATTTTCAGCCTAGCCAGCATTAGCGCCGCTGTCACCGGGCAGAGCGGACCCCTGCGGCCTTTTCTATCCTCGACCCCCCGTACGCCCACCCGCATTGGTACCCGCCTGGAAATTTTCTGCCCTACCGCCCCAACCCCTTTCGCGCCTTCCCAATCCAATCCACCCTTACGGGTGGTACTCCATCTCGACCATCTCGCTATTCGCCTCACCGAACGTTGGGTCTCCAACCGGCTCGCGTCGCGCCTGCATCTGCTGCGCCCCAGTGTAGCCTTTTGCCCCCCGGTTGAGACCAATGCCACCCAACTGCTCGAAGCTCTGCTCGAGCGCCTATCCGCCCTCGCCAATGGCTCAACGTCGCCGCCGGTGGAAGCCCGGCTGTGGGCTTGGACCTTGGACAACCATATCGCCCTTGAGCTCAGAACTTCCACTGCTCTGGATCGCTCGTGGTGCTTGCCCCGGAGCCCAGAATTGGGAATCGGCGTAGCGCGTCACCGCTACCAGCGCCTGGCGCTCCCGCAAAAGTGCCGCTTCCGCCATTGCCGTTGGGGCGCGCCCGACTCAGTCTGCATCCTCACTCCCAATCCGGCCACCATCGAAATGGCCCGTGGGATGGCGGCGGCCCTCAATTTAAACGGCTTATGGGCCACCCCCTCGCCCCATCGCGCGCGCCAGTGGCTGGCCCAGCACCCCCACTGCCCCCTGCTTCTGGTCGAAACCGGTCCTGGGGACCGGCTCTGGTTTCTCCTTCCGGACCGCCCAATTTCGCCCGCTGCCCCTTGGCTGCCCCTGCCTCTAACCCTGTCGTCTCTGGTACTGGCGACGCGTAAATTCTGCCCTACCCTGTAGAAATTGACCCATGCCTGTCCGCTAACTCCTGATCTACCACGCCGCAGTGTTTGGCACGGCTCTTGCATTACCTAATAGCAGACGAAGTGGCGCAACCTGGAAAGGGGTCCGGATTGAATTCATAATCCGGGCCCCTTTTCCCTTTTCCCTTTTCCGGCGCCGGCTGTCCACTAAATAACTCTGCGTCGGCACTACCTTCGGCCACTGCTCGGCGCTGTAGGAAGTCCCGGTTGCCGCGCCCGCCCACTCCTCACGTCCCACGTCCCACGTCTTGTTTCTCCCACGTCACGCACTTCCCACCTCAAAAGTGTTGCTCGCCCCGGCCCTTTCCCCGCTCCCACGGGCTCCGTTGCCAGTTGTCGAGCGCTGCGGCATCGCCAATCCAGGCCGGAACCGTCAAATGCAGGCTCTGCGCCAAGGCATGGACCTGGGGTTCGTAGCTGGAGCGCAGATGCTGGAAGCGCTGCCGGCTGGCGTCGTCCCAGTGCAGGTGCAGCCCGTTGCTGGCGAGCGTCGTGTTGAGCTGCTCAAAGCCCGCCTCGCTCAGGCGCTCCGGGTGGTATTTCGGCAGCCGCTGCACGTAGATCTGGGCCAGATCCACAACCGCGTGCCGGGTCATGGCAAACGTCAACTGCGCCTGGCGGTGGCAACGCCCCTCGGTGCCAGCGATCATCACCGCGCAGGCATCCAGCAGCGTGGTCAAGGCCGCCAGCCAGGATTGATTCACGTGCTGCGAACGAAAAAAACCCAGCACCGGATACGAAATATGGCTCTCGAGCAATTGAGCCGCCCAGCGTTCCCATTCCGCCAGATAGTCCTCCAGTTGCTGCAGATTGCCCGCGTGCCGCCGCAGCAGTTCCGAGGCTGCCGGGGGCGAGCCCGCCCGCGCATCCAGCATCGTGATGTTGGCTTCGCGCTGCGAAAAGCCGGAGTAGAGCACCGGCAGGTAGCTGATCACGACCGCCACAAAGCCAAAGCCCATGCCGCCTTCGAGCATGGCGAGGCTGCGGGCCACGACTCCGTGCGGCACGGCATTGCCCAGGCCCAGCGTGAGAAACATCGAGCCGCTGACGTAAAGATCCAAGCCGAAACCGGAAACCGGCTCACTCATCGTGATCGGTGAGCCCATGCCGTAATAAATCAGGCTGAAGCCCACGATCAGGCCCACGGCCCAAAGCACAAACAGCAGCAGCATCGAGAGCGGCCCGAACAGGCTCAGCGCCGCTTCGCGCGATGCCCCACGCCGGCGCCCTAACAATCCAGCCCAGATCGGCCAGGTGCTGGTGAAGTAGGCGCGCGTCAGCCTGAACCGGCCCTTCAGCCGGCGCGGCAGCACCATGGTCTCGAACGCGTCACGCAGGACCACGCTCACCAGTGCAATCCCGACCACCACTGCCGCGATCCCGCCCGCTGCCATAGTCCACCATCATCCCACGCCGGAGCCCCCGACGGCGGCCGCGTTGCCCAACGAGGCAACGCAATCGGGTAAAGGCGCCGGTGGCGCGTTCACGGCGTCCCGAAAAGGGCGGCCGCGCCGCACGACCAACGACTAACGACTAAGAATCGTCTGCATCAGGTCGGTCTTCAGCAGGCTGTCCAGCGAGCTCGCCGGTGCTGACAGTTGCAGGAAAGCGTGATTGCCGGCCGAATCCACCTGAACCTGACCCAGCAGCGCTTTGGCCTGCGGGTTTTTCTCCTGTTTTTGCCGGATGGCAATAGCGGCATTGAGGCCCGTGGACAGGGCCGCGGCGCTGAGCGCGTCGGTGGTCATCATCTCCAGGTTGAGCTGCACCGGGTCGCCAAACGCGATGGTGTAGCGCGCGCCATTGAAATGTTGGTCAATCAGGCTTGCCGCCATCCCGCCGCCGGCGCTGCCGAGCATCGAACGCACCATGGCCTGCGATCCGGCGGCATCCAGCACGCTCCAGACGTCGCTCGACTGGGTGCCCGCGATCATGTTGCTCAACTGCTCGTTCTGGCCGATCTTTTGCCCGCCCTGTTCGGTCTGAATCGCATCCGTAACCGCTTCGCGGCTGCCGAACACTAGCGTCGAGCTGTCGGCCATAAAGAACGTCAGCCCGTTGAAGGTATAGGTATTGACCCCGTCAATTTGAGGCGGGTCGGGCTGCTTCTTGGTCTTGGTATAGAACTTGGACAGGTCCATGGCGCTGAGGTTGCCTTCGGCGATGCCAATCAAGCCGATCCCCTTGGTTGCCTGGTAGGTGGCAAACGTAAGCCGGTTGAGGTCGTTGGCCGGAATGATGCCGCCGCGCGCCAGCAGGGCGCCCAGATCGGCCATGCCCCCGGGCAGCAGTTGCGCCTCCAATTGCTGCGCCGCCGCGTCGGTGGCCAGGCGATGGTAGTTGATCGAGATGACCTGCCGCGTGCTCGCGGGCAGCACCGTCTGGGCCGGGCCGCTCAATTGAGCGGCGGCTGCCGCCACCGCCAGTGCAGCGGCGAGCAGGGCAGTACGGGAAAAAACAGTAGCCATGATTGGATAGACCTCCGGCGGGAACTCCGCGTTTCATTATTTGGCGCGGGCCCTGGCGTGGCTCCACCACGCCACCCGCTTATCCCTGCTCAGGCTGGAGCGGGGCTCCTGCGCCCCGCTTCAGCCTTCCCATGAAATTGTTGGGCATCGGCTTCACTCGCCGGCATCGCTGGCGAGAGGACCGCGCCTGGCCTACTTGCGCCCGAGGGTGCCGTCCACAGCGGCGCTACCATCCGGCTGGGCGCACGCCGTCCCCAATCCCGATCGCCGTGTCCGCCCACTTCCCACTTCTTACGGTCCACATCTCCACGCTGCACGTCCCGCGCCCGTCGCCTAAGCCCGCATAGCCTCCGAGGCTGGCACTGCCCCGCACGAATCCCGGCCGCCGCGTCCGCCCACTTCCCACTTCTCACTCCCCACTTCTTCTAATCCACCGTCAGCGTCACCGGCTGGGAATGAGTCGCGCTGCCTGCCGTGCCGGTAAACGTCAGCGTATAGTTGCCTGCCGGCGTACCGGGGTTGGTGGTGCTGCCGCCACAGCCGGCCGCTGCCAGCGCCCAGCCGAGAATCAATGCCGTGCCGAGCCAGCCCAGGCGGCGGGCCAGCCGTCCACCGGCTGCCGCACGCAGGCGATCGCCCTGAGTGAGCAGGAACGCGAGCGCGGCCAGGCCGAGCCCCAGGAGCGCGAGCCAAGTCCAGGGTCCGCCGGGAATGACAGGCATGGGCGGTGCGATCGCAGGCCGCACCGTGGTGTTGACCGTATAGGTGACCGTCGAAGTTGTGGAACCGTTCATGGTCACCGTCGTGGGCGACGGCGTGCAGGTGGCGTTCTGGGCGCTGCCGATGCCGGTGCAACTCAGCGTCACCACCTGGGTGTAGCCGTTGGCCGGGGTGACGTTCATCGAGTAGCTGGCGCTGCTGCCGGCGCCAATGGTCTCGTTAATGGGTGATACGGTCAGGGTGAAGTCGCCGCCGTTGCCGGTGACCGGCAGCGTCTGCGAACCGCCCGGCGCGTTGTCGCTGACGACCAGCGTCCCATTTTGCGCGCCAGCGGCGGCCGGCGTGAATACCAGGTTAATGGTGCAGGTCGAGCCCGGCTGCAGCGTCGAGCTGTTGGCGTTGCAGTTATCGGTTTCCTTGTACGGTCCGGTGGTGGCAATCGTGCTGATCACCAGCGGCTTCTCCCCGCCGTTCGTGAAGGTCACCGACTCGGCGGTGCTGCCCACGGTGGGCGCCTGATCGGGGAACCCCAGCGCGGTGGGGCTGAACACGCCCTGGGGCGCGGTGACGAACTTGGCCACGAACGCGTCGTTCTGGCTGTTGCTGGTCGCGCTGAACACGCCGGTGGTGACGGGGAAGTTCTGCGACGAGGTCACGCCCACGATGTAGAGGTCGCCGGCCGCGTCCAGTCCGATGCCCTGGCCGCTGTCATTGGCAATGCCGCCAATGAAGGTCGAAAACAGCAGTTTTTGCCCCACCGAATCGAACTTCGACAAAAACGCGTCCTCCACGCCGCCGCTCGCCTGCTGGGTGGCGTTACTGGTGGTGGGGAAATCGCTCGATGAGGTATAGCCGGTTACGTAGGCGCCGTCGGTCCCATCCACGGCTATGCCAGTCGCCACGTCGGTGGCCGAGCCGCCAAGATAGGTTCCGTAGACCAGAGCCGAGCCGGACTTGTTGAGTTCCGCCACGAAGGCATCGCTGGAGCCGCCGGCGAGGTTCTGCTGGTAGGCACTCGACGCGGTGGGGAAGATGTTGATCGAGTTGGTGTCGCCGGCCACGAATGCATTCCCGGCCGTATCCACCGCGATGGCGTTGACCTCATCCGCACCGCTGCCGCCGAGGAAGGTCGAGTAATCGAGGCTGTGGCCGCTGCGGTCCACCTTGACCACGAAGCCGTCAAAGCCCTTGTTCAGCGCGGTCTGCAGCGACCCGGTGGTGACGGGGAAATCGCTGGCGTTGGTGCTGCCGCCCACATAGACGTTGCCGGTCTGGTCCACGGCCAGGCCGTTGGCCCGCGCCACGCCGGTGCCGCCCAGCAGCGTCGAGTACAGCAGCGCGCTGCCGCCCGGGTTGAGCGCGGTCACAAAGGCGTCCTGGGTGCCGGTGAAAGTGGTCTGCGGCGCACCGGCCGTGGTCGGGAACGTCGAGGACGCGGTCGAGCCGGCGATGTAGGCGTTGCCCTGGCCGTCCACGGCGATGGTCGCGGCCTTGTCGTCCTGCGCGCCGCCCAGATAAGTGGAATACACTAGCGTCGCGCCGTCGGTCGAAAGCTTGGTGACGAAGGCGTCGTAACCGCCTGCATTGGCCGGGTACAAGGGCGCGGCAGTGGGGAAGTTGGTCGAGGAGGTGAAGCCGGTCACATAGGCGCTGCCGGCCGCGTCCACCGCAATGCCAGTAGCCTCGTCATCCCCGTTCCCGCCCAGATAGGTCGAATACACCAGCGTCTTGCCGTCAGCGGAAATCTTGGCCACGAACGCGTCAAATGCCGGGCCAAAACTACCCGCCGCCAGCCCGCTTTGGAATGGCCCGACTGTAGGGAAGTCCGCCGACAGCGTATAGCCCGCAATGTATCCGGTGCCGTCTGAACCCACCGCCACCGCATTGGCCTGGTTGTAATCGGTGCCGCCGAAGACGGCGGCAAACTGCAGCACCGGGTCAATGACCACCGGGGCGTTGGGATCGTACTGTCCCAGGCGGAACCCAACCTCGCGGCCGCCATTCTCCAGCACGTATCGCGCGGCAACGGCATGGCGCTCGCCGCCGATGGTCTGGTAGGCGCGGGGCGCCAGCAGCGTCAGCGCCGGGCCCAACGTCAGCTGCCCGTCGGCGGTGATGGCCGGGCGCGCGCCCTGGAAGGCCAGCCGAACCGAAGCCGGCGAGATGTGCGCCGCCACTTCCAGGTCATATTCCAGTTGGTCGCGCCGCCCGTAGTAGACCACGTTCACGCCCGGATACAGTCCGCTGTAGCGCACCGCGCCGTAGGTCGGGGCCGCGACCGAACGCGTGCCCAGGAAATAATGCGAGAGGCTGCCGGTGGGCTCCAGCGCCTGGGGTGCAGCCTGCGGCCGCGCGCCGGCAAACCTCAGTGCCACCGCGCCCCGCTCGGTCTTGACCACCGCGCCCTGGGCCGTAAGAAACACCACCGCACCCTGGCTCCGAGCCAGAAATTGCGCCGTGCGCGCCGTCTGGCCCTGGTTGGCCTCGAAGCGTAGCGGCAGTTGTGCCAGGGTCGCCTTCAGTGTTGCCCGGGAAGCCGGCGCCGGGCGTGGCGGAGCCGCGGTGGCTACAACTGCCAGCACCGCGCCGACGGCCAGGGAAGCGGCCAGAGACTTGGCGTGTCGGGCAGGTGTCAAAGTCCGCGAACGCTGGAGGGAAGCAAAGCTCATCGGCATGGTGGGCGCAGGCATAATCAACGTCGTCTTAACCTCAATGTTGGGCCGGCTATTGCGGCGAATACAGTTTGGGGCAAGGGGGCTGCAGCAAGTGGCGCCGGGGCGTATAGCCTGCGGGCCGTTCTAGGAATGATCCACAATGCCCAGCCTGCAAGTCAAGCAAAAACGGCGTCTAGCTCCCGGCTGAGGCGCGCGCGCGCCGGCGAGGTTTCGGCCATGCTCGCAAGGTTGATGCGTACGTTGTCCCGCGCCCCGCTGGCGCCGGCTTGGGCCAGCGCCAGCGCCGTGGTGACATCGCTGAGCATGGCGGCGGGAGCCTGCCCCCGCAGTCGCTCCAATTGCTGACCCAGTTGCCGGCACCGCGCCGCCACTGCGAGCGGCACCTCCGCCGCCAACACGGTCGCAGCCTCAATCGCCTCGCCCCGGGCGCGCTGTTCCTCCGCTGTCGCCTTCGGCAGACGCATCGCGGCCCGGATGGCGAGATAGGCGGCGCTATCCTCGTCGGTCGCCCGCGCCAGCGCCTGCCCCTGCGCGGCGTACTCCTCCCCCATCTCGCGCCACCCCGACAGCACGGGCTCTGCCGCCCCCGCCTTCTGCGCCTTGGCCCGCGCCAGCCGCGCCACCATCTGCCCCAGTGCCGCCGCCATCGCCCCCGCCGCCGCCGCCGCGCTCCCCCCGCCCGGTGCCGGCTCCTCCGACGCCAGCGCCTCCAGAAACGGCTGCAGCGCCGCCCCCAGCCGCCGCGGGCCCGCCGCCAGCACCGTGGCCACCCGATGCTCCACCACGCGGTCGGGTTCGAAGCTCGTCAGTTGCAGCAACTCGGCCGCTGCCCCCTCCAGCGCCGCCCGCGGCGCCAGCCCGATGAGCTCGCTCTCCACCGCCCGCGTGCCATGTTGCTCGGCCTGGGCGTTCACCGCGCGCCAAACCGCGGCTATCGAGCTGACCTCGAAGTCGGTCAGATTCATCGAAACCTGCGCCCGGGGCGGGTCGCTCAGTTGCACCCCCATGGCCTTGACCGCCGGCATCCCACCACTCGAGGCGCGGATCGCCTTGGCGATGGTCTTGGCCACGGTCACATCCGGCGTCGCCAAGTTGACGTTGTAGGCAATCAGGAATTTTCTGGCGCCGACCACCGTCGCCCCGGCCGAGGGATGCACGGCGGCGGCGCCAAAATCCGGCAGCCGATCCGGATCGCTGCCGATCTCCTCGCGCAGGCCCTCGAATTGCCCGCGCCGGATGGCTTCCAGATTGCGCCGCTCCGGGCGCCGCGCCGCCGCCTCGTACAGATACACCGGGATCTGGAATCGCCGCCAGATCTCCTCCCCCACCCACGCCGCCAGCCGCGCGCACTCTTCCAGCGTCACCCCTTCCAGCGGCACGAACGGCACCACGTCGGTGGCCCCGATGCGCGGATGCGCCCCGTGGTGGCGGCGCAGATCAATGCGCTCGGCCGCCACCCCCACCCCGGCCAGCACAGCTTCGGCCACCGCTTGGGGCTCGCCCGCCAGCGTCACCACCGCGCGGTGATGGTCGGCATCCATCTCGCGGTCCAGCAGGACCACGCCCGCCACCGCCAGCATCGCCTCCACCAGCGCGTTCACGACGCCTGCGTCGCGGCCCTCGGAGAAATTGGGCACACATTCGATCAGTCGCATGTTGGCTGGTCCATCCAGTCTCCATTTTGCACCACCGCCCGGCACAGCCGCTGCCCGGCGTAGTAGGGCACGGCGCGGTAATCGTCGGCCGCGAAGATGGCGAGATCGGCGCGTTTGCCCGGCTCGATCGAGCCGCACTCGCCCGCGCGCGCCAGCGCCGCCGCGCCGTTGATGGTGGCGGCGCACCAGGCTTCCGCCGGCGACAGCCGCATCCCGCTACAGGCCACGCTCATCACCAGCGGCAGGCTGGCGATGGGGCAGGTGCCGGGGTTGAAGTCGGTGGCCAGCGCCACCGCCGCCCCCGCTCCAATCAGCCGGCGGGCATCCGGATAAGGCTGCCCCAGAAACAGATTCGCTCCCGGGATCAGCGTCGCCACCGTGGCCGCGCGCCCCAGCAGTTGGGCGTCCGCCTCGGTGGCGAAGTCGAGGTGATCCACCGACACCGCGCCCAGCTCGATGCCGAGCCCGATGCCGCCCACGTGCGCGAACTGCTCGGCGTGCACTTTCAATTTGAGCCCGCGCGCCTGCGCCGCCATCAGCACCTGGCGCGATTCGGCCAGACTGAATCCGGCCGGGTCGCAAAACACGTCGGCAAACTCCGCCTCCGGCGCCAGCTGCGGCAGCATTTCCTCAACCACCGACCGGACGTAGTCGCCCCGGTCCACGCCGCGCGGCACCACGTGCGCTCCCAAAAACGTCCGCGCCACATCCTGCCCCGTCGCCGCCGCGGCCGATGCGGCCGCCGCCAGCAGTTTGCCTTCGCTCGCCGCATCCAGACCGTAGCCGCTTTTGACTTCCACCGTAGTCGCCCCGTGCGCCCGCATCAAGCGCAACCAGTGCGCGGCCTCGGCCGCCAGCGTGGCCCCGCTCGCCGCCCGCACCGCCGCCACGCTCGAGGTAATGCCGCCGCCGGCGGCCGCGATCTGGCCATAGCTCGCCCCCGCCAACCGGCGTTCATAGTCGGCTAGCCGCGGCGCCGCAAACACCAAATGCGTATGCGAGTCCACCAGTCCTGGCGTCACCAGCAGCCCGCGGCAGTCGCGCACCTCCACTTCGCCCGGCGGCAGGTGCCGCTCCGCCTCGGCGCTCGCGCCGGCCCAGACGATCCGACCTCCGGCGCAGATCACCGCGCCGTCCGTTACCACCCCGAGCGCGGCCATCTCCGCGCCGCGCCGCGCCCGCGGCGCGCCTGCCAGCGTCAGCAGTTGCGCCGCATGCTGGAGCAGTAGCGGCACCCCTCAACGCCCGCTCGCGCCCACAACCGGGATCTCGATGCCGTGCTCGGCCGCGAAACGGCGCGCCTCGTCGTAGCCGGCGTCGGCGTGCCGCGCGATGCCCATGCCCGGATCGTTGTTCAGCACCCGCTCGATCCGCACCGCCATGGCGTCGCTCCCATCCGCCACCGTCACCTGCCCGGCGTGGATCGCGTAGCCGATGCCCACCCCGCCCCCGTTGTGGATCGAGACCCAACTCGCCCCGCTCGCCGTGTTCAGCAGCGCGTTCAGCAGCGGCCAGTCCGCCACCGCGTCGCTGCCGTCCGCCATCGCCTCCGTCTCCCGGTACGGCGACGCCACCGAACCGCAATCCAGATGGTCGCGCCCCATCACCACCGGCGCCTTCAACTTCCCCTGCCGC
Source organism: Terriglobales bacterium (assembly GCA_050745565.1). Taxonomy (GTDB): domain Bacteria; phylum Acidobacteriota; class Terriglobia; order Terriglobales; family SCQP01; genus SCQP01. Next base: position 33,024 of record JBOGKJ010000009.1, read on the forward strand.
ACCATGGCGTTGATCGCGAGCCCGAACCGCGCCCGCTCGCCGTAGCCCAGCCAGCAGATCCGCGCCGGCAATCCCTGGAAGCGCACATGCTTGCGCGCCAGTTGGATCCAGCGGTTCAGCACCTCGTCGTGCGGGAACAGTTTCAGCACCAGTTCGTCTGTGGCATGAATGTCGCTCGCCTCTCCACTCAGCGCCGCCCAGCGGAATGGCCCCCGCCCGGAGCAAAACAGCGGCCGGATGTACGCCGGCACGAACCCGGGGAAATCGTAGGCCTGCTTGACTCCGTGCTCAAACGCCATGGTGCGGATGTTGTTGCCGTAGTCAAACGTCACCGCCCCGGCCCGCTGCAGCGCCAGCATGGCTTCCACGTGCTGCGCGATCCCATCGAGCGCCCGCCGCTGGTACTCGGCCCCATCCCGCTCCCGCAGCTCGGCGGCCGCCGCCACATCGAGCCCCGCCGGAATGTAGCCGTTCAACGGATCGTGGGCGCTGGTCTGGTCCGTCAGCAGGTCGGGCACCACGCCGCGCCGCGCCAACTCCGGCAGTATCTCGGCGCAATTGCCCTCCAGGCCCACCGAGACTGCCTGCCGCTGCCGCAGCGCGTTCTTGACGATGCGCAGCGCCTCGTCCAGTTGGTTCACCTGGATGTCGCAATACCCGCTCTGCACCCGGCGCTGGATCCGCGCCGGATCCACCTCGATCCCCAGAAACACCCCGCCGTTGAGCGTCGCCGCCAGCGGCTGCGCCCCGCCCATCCCCCCGAGGCCGCCGCTCACCACCAGCTTGCCTTCCAGCGTGCCGCCGAAATGCTGACGCGCGGCTGCCGCAAAGGTCTCGAACGTCCCCTGCAGAATGCCTTGCGACCCTATGTAAATCCAACTTCCCGCCGTCATCTGCCCGTACATCATCAACCCCCGCCGCTCCAGTTCCCGGAACTTCTCCCAGTTGTCCCAGTGCCCCACCAGATTGGCGTTGGCAATTAGAACCCGCGGCGCATAGGCATGGGTCGGAAAAACGCCCACCGGCTTGCCCGACTGCACCAACAGCGTCTCTTCGTCGCCCAGCTTTTCGAGTGCCGCCACGATGGCGTGGTAGCAGGCCCAGTTGCGCGCTGCCTTGCCCGTCCCCCCATACACCACCAACTCCTGCGGCCTTTCACCGACCTCCGGGTCGAGGTTGTTCATCAACATCCGCATCGCCGCTTCCTGCCCCCAACCCCGACAGCGCAGTTGCGTCCCACGCGGAGCGCGTATGGGCGTGGCGGGCGCGGTATCGGGCAGGGAACCAGTCGGCATCGCCTCCAATTCTAAGCGATAAAATAGTTCTCCCCGCCCGGGTTCCGCCCTCCTCCCTCTCCCCGCTCAATTCCCACGTTCCACTCCCCACCATCTCCCCCCCAAACTACAATCTCCCATGCACGCCTACATCATCTGGGGCTTGGGCGCCGCCGTCGCTTGGGGCACCGCCGACTTCTGCGCCAAGAAGGCGGCCACCGCCCTCGGCTCCTGGCCCACGGTGTGGGGCATGAACGCCGTCGGAGCGCTGGCGCTGGCGATCCTGTGGTCGGCAGGCACGTTTACGGTCGCCGCCGGTCAGGTGAGCTGGCTGCTCCTGCTGGGCGTCGGCAACGCCATCGGCGGCGTCTTCTTTTACTACGCGCTTGAATTCGGACCGCTGGTGCTGGTGTCGCCCATTACCGCGGCTTACCCCGTGGTCTCGGCCCTGCTCGCCTATCTGCTCTCCGGCGAGCGCCTCGGCGCCGCCGTCGCCGCCGCCGTCGGCGGCGTAATTGCCGGCACGCTGCTGGCCGGAACCGGCGCACCTCCGGCGGCAACCGCGCCGGCCGGCCGCCGCTCCCGCCCGGCGCTGGTCGCGGCCGCCCTTGGTGCCGTCACCTTCGGCACCGTCTTCTATTTCCTGGCCGCCGGCGCGGCCCGCTCCTCGCCCGCCGCCCCGGTGCTGATGTTTCGTCTGGCGGGCGCGGCGCTACTGGCCCTGCCGCTGCTCTGGGGTCAACGTCTGCCCCGCGGCTTGTATCGCTCCGGCTGGCTCTGGGCCACCGGTCTGCTCGACAGCTTTGCGTATCTGCTCTACGCCGAGGCGGCCCGGCACACGGCGGTATCGGTGGTCAGCGCCCTCAGCGGCTTGTTCACCATCTGGACGCTCCTGCTCGCCATCGTCTTCCTCCGCGAGCGCCTGCGGTGGTGGCAGTGGTGTGGCGTGGTGCTGATTGTGGCCGCCATCGCGGCCCTGGCGCTACAATGAACCCCTATGCCTGACTGTCCCATCTGCGGCCTTGGCGAACGTTGCCGAAACCACTGGGTGGCCACCCAGGATCCCGCCGGAGAAGTCGAATTTCAGGTCGGCGCCATGACCGCCAGCGAAGACAACCTCATCCTGTTGCGCAACAAGCTCAAAAACCCTCCGCTGCGAGCCTTGTTTGATCAATTGACGCTGCAGCCGGTGTGGGCCGAAGAGCAGGGAAGCGTGCTGGCCTACCTGGCTTGGCCGCTGGAGTTGCGCGGCGCCGTGCACCGGCTCCTCTTCCCCACCAACGCCCCCGGCCAGGGGCAACCGCTCCCTCCAACGCCCATCTTCTTCCACCGCCTGCTCGATCTGCGGCTTGCAGCGGTCAGCCTCGACCTCGAAAATTGCATGCCCGACGAGTTGCTTTACCGCGTCCGTTTTGAGCTCGACCTCGAAAACCTCGGCATGGTGACCTTCGATTACGCCCAAATCGTCTGGGCTGCCGGCATCTGCTGGTCCGACCTGCTGAACACTCCCGCGCAACTGTTTCAAGCCGAAAGCGTCGTGCGCCTGCTGTTTGGCGGCCTCGTCGATCCCCTTCGCGCCCAGTTTTGCGGCCACGATGTGCAGCTGCTCTCCGAAGATCAACCCCAGGGCCTGGCCGCCGGCCAGCCCGTCGATGAGCTCGCACTCCCCGCCGAATCCGACCAGCCCGAGCGTCATCTCGGCGAGGAAATCGAAGCCATGCTCAACCAGCGCCGCCTCCAACCCATGCTCCGCGACAGCTTGATCGCCATCGCCCGCTCCCTACCGCCCGCCGCCGCCCGGCGGCCCAACTAGACCTTCAGGCCACCCTTTTGGGCCCTTTGCTCTCCAATCCCGGCAGGAGGTCGCCATGCAGTCTCGATCGCTTTCCCGCCGTGAGCCGTTCTTCGACGATGTTGTCTCCCGCTGGTTCGCCGCCCCCTTCTGGGATCGCTGGAGTAGCACCAACTCCGGCATGAATTGGATCCCGCCCCTGGAATCCTTCATTGACCAGAATCGCTTCCAAATCCGCCTCGCCCTGCCCGGGGTTCGTCCCGAGGACGTCACCGTCCAGATCCACGGCAACGAGCTCAACATCACCGGCGAGCGCAAACAGGACGTCACCCCGTCCGATGACCGCGTCTTCCAGCGCGAAATCAGCTACGGAACCTTCGAGCGCGTCGTCATGCTCCCTGAAGGTGTCCAGACCGAGAAGCTCGAAGCCAATTTCAAGAATGGCCTGCTCGAGCTCTCCGCTCCGCTGAGCGAAAAAGCCATGCCGCGCCGGATCGAAATTAAAGCGGCGCCCGAAGGCAAAAAACTTGCCGCTTAAGGCAGTCGCGCCGCCCCGTCCTTAGCCCACCCGCAATGCTCGCGCCACGTCGACTCGCGTGGCGCGGCGCGCTGGCAGCCAGCAGGCCACCGCCGCTGCCAGCAGCAGGATGGCCGCCGCTCCCGCGGTTGCCGCCACATCGCCCGGCTGTACCCCGTAAAGCAGCCCGGCGAGCAGTGAGTGGAACGGTACGATCGCCGCCGCGCCCAGTCCGATGCCGGCGACGGCCAATCCGAGGCCGCGCCGCGCCACCCGCCAGGCGGCGGCGTTCGGCTGCGCCCCCAGTGCCATGCGAATGCCGATCTCACGCGTGCGCTGCGCCACCGAATACGCCAGCAGGCCATACAGACCCACTGCCGCCAGCAGCAACGCCAGCAGCGCGAACAGCGACATGAGCCGCGCCTCGAACGCCGGTCTGGCCATGGTGGCCGCGATTCTGGCGCGGTAGGTTTCAACGCCGCTCACGCGTGCGTTCGCGTTCACGGCCGCAACCGCGTCCCGGATTTGCGCCTCCTCGACCGGTCCCGCCACCACCCACCAGGCCGCGTTGCCCGTCGCCTGCGCCGCTGGCAGGAAGAGCGTCGGCCGCGGGCTGCGCCGCACGTCCTGCACCTTCACGTCTCCGGCAAAACCGACGATGGTGAAAGGCTGCGCGGCCAGCGCCGACGCCCATACCTGACTCCCGACGGCGCCCATGCGCACCTGGCGCCCCAACGCGTGCCCTCCGAACCAGTGCCGGGCGGCGCTGGCGTTGATCACGCCCACCCGCGGCGCCGCCGCCGTGTCCTGCGCGTTGAACCCGCGCCCGGCCAACAGCGGCATGCCCATTACCGCAAAATACCCGGTGCTTACGCCGCGAAACTCGATGGACGCGCCGCCGCCCGCCACCCCCACGGCCTCGCCGGGCAGGTTCGCCTGACCCGCCAGCGGCGGCATGTTGGTCACCGCGGCTTGCACGCCCGGCAGGCGATTGAGCCGATTGAGCACGCCTTGATCAAATGCCCACGCCGCTCCCGCCGTGGCCGTTCCCGCCGGTAGTTGCGTTTGGAACAGCGTTCGGCCCGCCGGATCAAAGCCCAGAGGCTGCTGTTCCATGTGAGCCAGACTGCGCACCAGCAAGCCCGCCCCGGCCAGCAACAGCATCGTCAACGCCAACTCGCCGACCACCACCGCCTCCCGCCCCCAGCCGCGGCGCCGGAATCGCGCCGGCGTCAGGGTGCCCCTTGACGGCCGCCACGCCACCGCCCCAAACACCAGACTGGCGCCCAACGCCACGAGCAGCGTGACCAGCAGCACCCTGCCGTCGAGCGCGACCGGCGCCGCCAGCGGTACATCCCACGGCAGTCGCGCCGCCAGCGTCCGGATAGCCGCCTCCGCAACGCCCAGCGCCGCCGCGCCCCCAAGCGCCGCCAGCACCAGGCCCTCGCACAACATTTGTGTAAACAACCGCGCCTGACTTGCCCCCAGCGCGCGCCGCATGACGATCTCCTCCCGCCGTCCCAGTGCCTGCACCAGAATCAGCGCGCCCACGTTGGCGCAGGCGATCAGCAACAGCAGCCCGGCGCCTCCCAGCAGCAGCAACAGCGACGTGCTCACATCGCCGGTTTGCATCGCCTGGTAGCCCCCAAACCGCCAACCCGGAGGCCCAGGATGGCAGCAGCCCGCCTTGCCGCAGCCCGCGGGAAATGCCGGGCATTTGCGCCTGCAGCGCGGCGAGGCCTACGCCCGGCGCCATGCGGGCGATGACGGCCTCGTTCATGCCGTCGTCCTGCAGTGGGTTGCGGCTGCGCCGCATCGCCTCGACAAAGTCCACCCGCTGCTCATGGAATGCGAAATCCGGCGGCAGCACGCCCACGATCGTATCCGCATGGCCGTCCACCGTCACCACCCGGCCCACTACGCCCGGGTCGCCACTGAGCGCCCGTTTCCAGGATTGATCGGTGATCACGATCACACCCGCCGCCCCCGGTGCCGTGTCCGCGGCGACGATGCCCCGGCCCACCAGCGGCGCCCAACCCAGCGCCCGAATGATCCCGTCAGTCGCCGCCAGGCCGCTCACCCAGTGCGAGTGCCCGTCCACTACCAGATCGCTCTCTCCCTCGCCCATGGGTTGATAGGCCGCCATGGCCGCCACGCCGCGCAAACGCCGCCGCAGGTAATCGAAGTTGCAGTAAATCCAGCGACTGGAGTCCGCTCACGATCCGCCCCTGCAGCGTGAACTCCACCAGCCGCTGTGGCTGCGGATAGGGAAGTGGATGCAGCATCACCGCCTCCACCACGCTGAAGATCGCCGCATCCGCCCCGATCCCGAGCGCCAGCGTCGCCACCGCCGCCAGCGTGAAGCCGGGCGCTCGCTTCAGTCGCCGCACTCCCAATCGCAACCCCTGTCCCACGGCCTCCAGCTAGGGCCACAGCCAAACCGCGCGCGCGTCCTCCCGAGCGGCCAGCTCGTTGCCCATCGCCCGCGTCCCGGCCAGCGCCCGATGCGTCTCCATCTCCTCGGTCATTTCCCGCTGCTCCTGCCGCCACTGCAGCCAGAACGATAGCCGCCTCAGTACGCGTCGCATTCCAGCACCCTCGCGATTGCGCCGGCCATGCGCGCGTACTCGGCCCGCTCCCGCTCGAGTTGCTTCCGCCCTGCGGCCGTGAGCTTGTAGAACCGGGCCCGCCGGTTGTTTTCCGACGGCCCCCAGGACGCCACCACGCAGCCCCGCAGCCGCAGCCGCTGCAGCGCGGGATAGAGCGGGCTCTCGCCCACTTCCAGCACCGAGTCCGATACCGCCCGCAGCCGCTGCGCGATGCCATAGCCGTGCGGTGGCGGTCCGGCGGCCAGCACCCGCAAAAGCAAAAGATCCAACGTTCCCGGCAGCAGTTCGCTTCCCATGCCCACTCCCATCGGTAACCGATGGGAGCAATATCGCCCCGCCGTCCGCGCCCGTCAAGCGGCCGCAGCCCAGCCGGCCGCCCGTCGGAGCCGGGCAGGGGTCCGCGCCAACAAATCGTCAGGGCTGCTCGAGCGCCAGCGCCATGGCATGCGCGATGCGCGCCCATTGCGCCGTTTCGGCCTCGAGATGACGGCCGCCGGCGGTCGTCAGCGCGTAGTAGCGGGCGCGGCGGCCGGCGGCCGATTCGCCCCAGTGCGAGTGCAGCCAGCCCTGGCGTTCCAGGCGGTGGAGGGCAGGGAACAGCGAACCGGGTTTGACCACGAATGCCCCGCGCGTGATCTGCTCGATGCGGCGCGCCACGCCCAACCCGTGCAGCGGCTCAAGCGCCAGCGCTTTCAAGATCAGCATGTCCAGCGTGCCCTGCATCAGCGCCAGCGGCTCACTCATGGCGCAGCGCCTCCATGGGCGCTACCCGCGATGCCCGTAGCGCCGGCCACCACGTCGCGCCCAGCACCACCAACGCCAGCGTCAGCGCCGCCACACCGTAGCTGGCGCCGTCGCCGGGCGTCACCCGGTACAGCCAGCGCGCCAGCGCCCGCTCGAGCACCCAGGCCGCCGGCGCCGCCACTGCCAGCGCCGCCAGCGTCATCCCCGCCTGCCGCGCCAGCATCCAGCGCCGGATTTCGCCGGGCGCCGCCCCCAGCGCCATGCGCACGCCGATCTCGCGCGTGCGCGCAATCGCGGCCTGCATCGCCAGCGCGAAAACGCTCAGCCCCGCAATCGCCGCCGCCAGCAGCGCGAATAACCCGAACAGCGCCGTGGCCTGGTTCAGTGGCGCGTGGGTGTCGTTCAGCAGCGTCTCCAGCGTGGTGACGTGCGAGATGGCGGCGCGCGGGGCGAGCTGCTGCAGCTCGCGCCGCACCGGCCCGGCAAGCGCCAGCGGCGCCACGCCCGGCGCCGCGCGCACCACCAGGAACGGGATCGGATCGGGATAGCGGTCGAGCTGGTCGTAATAGACGGGCATCGCGGCCTGACGCAAGTCGGTAAGCTTCGCGTCCGCCACTACCCCGATCAGCTTGCAGGGTTGATGCGGAAACACCGCAACATCGGCCGGCAAGGCGGGCGCGCTGTCGTGCGTGTCCGCTCCGGCGAAGGCGGCGCGCGCGAGGCTGGCGCTGAAGATGGTTGTGCATCCGGAGGTGTCGGCCGAGCTGAAATCGCGGCCGGCCATCGGCGCCAGCCCGAGCGCCTCGAGCGCGCCCGGACCCGCCGGCACAGCAGCGGCGTCGATCAGGCGCGGGTGCTCGCCGGATCGCGGCGCCAACCTGGCGACGCCCAGCACCGTGGGCCCAGCCGGGGAGAACGGCAGGGCGCCGAGCAGTCCCGCCGCCGCCACCCCCGGCAGCGCGCGGATGCGCGGCGGCGCCTCGCGCTCGAAGTCATCAATGCGCGCCAAAACGTCTTCGGCTCGCGCCATCTCCGCCCGTTCGCCGACGGTGGCGCGTTCCAGATGTCCGCCCAAAACATGGGCCAGGTTATTGGGGTAGCCGAGCAGCTGTTCGCTTTCGTAGGGCAGCGACACCTCCATCACCAACACCCCGCGCGGATTGAATCCGGTGGATACATGCGTCAGTTGCAGCCAGCTATGGCCCAGTGCCGCCGTCGCCGTCAGCAGTATCGCCGCCAGCGCCAGTTGCACCGCCGTCAGCCATTCGCCCCCGAGCGCCCGCGCCGGACCTGCGCCGCGGCCGTAACGTTCGCTGTCCAGCGTCCAGTGGCGGCGGCTGCCCGCCATGCCCACGGCCACGCCACACCCCAGCGCCAGCAGGGAAGCCACGCCCGCCGCCGCCCCGTGCGCAGCCCCGGCGCTCGCCACCGCCGGCGGCCACAACTGCGCAAACCAGCGCCCGGCCAGCGCCGCCAGCAGCCAGCCCGTCACGCCCCCGGCTACTCCCAACATCAGGCCCTCGGTCAGGAGTTGCCGCCGAATGCGGCCCGCGCTCGCTCCGATCGCCAGCCGCAGCGCCAGCTCCCGCCGTCGCGTCCACGCCTGCCCCGCGCCCAGACCCACCGCTCCCGCGCACGCCAGCGCCAATACCAGCCCGCTCGCCGCCCACAGCAACAACGCCAGTCCCCGCCGGTCGCCCATCAACGCGCGCTGCAGCGGCACCAGAAACGGCGGATCTACCGCGTTCGAGTTGCGATGCTGCTTCACCCAGGCCGCCATTTGCGCCTCAGCCGCCTCGAACCCGAGGCCCGGCCGCAGCCGCGCCGCGATGGTTATAAACTGGGGATCGTCGAACCGCGTATAAAAGACATTCATGCCCACGCCGCCATACGGTATCCACGCCTGCGCCTCGAAAGGGAACCCGAATCCCGACGGCGCGATGCCCACGACGCGGTAGCTGACCCCGCCCCAGTTCAGCACCCGACCGATGATCCCCGGCTCAGCCCCATAGCGCCCGCGCCACAACGCGTTGCCCAGCACCACCGGCGTGGGCGGCGTCGCCTCCTGCCAGGTGTAGCTGCGGGGCCAAAAGAAGTCCGTCCGCGAAAACCCCGGCCCCCGCACCAGACGCACGCCGAGCATCGAAAAAAAGTCCGCCGTAACCGCGGCAATCCGCAGTCGCGCCGGCCCGCCGCCGTCGGCGGTGTTTACGGTTAAGGCTCGATAGCCGGCGTAGTCGGAGAAAATGGGCCGCAGCCCGGCCTGCAGCGGCTGGTTCAGTTGATCCCCCGCGACCGAGTAATTCGATGCCAGCACCTGCACCAGTTGCTGCGGCTGCGGAAACGGCAATGGTCGCAAGATGAGCGCCTGGACGGCGCTGAACAACGCCGTCGTCAGCCCGATGCCCACCCCCAGCACCGCCACCACGGCCAGCGCGTACCCCGGCCGCTGACGCAACCGCCGTGCCGCGTGCCGCGCGTCCCGGCCCAGCGCCTCGAGCCAGGCCCCCGGCCGCGCCGCCCGCACCGCCTCCTTGATTTGGTCCTCGCCGCCCAGCGCGATCGCGGCCGCGCGCGCATCTAGCCCTTCGTCGCGCAGCAACTCCCGATAGCTGCGCACCTCCTCGTCGAGCTCCCGCTCCCGCCGCCTCATATAGACGCACTATAGGTGCGTTCCTATAGCCCGTCAATAGGAGCAGTACAATGTCTGATAACGTGTATTATGTCAACTTGCCGCCGCAGTCCGACTACGCCATTTCCGCCGCGGCGTGATCCCGGTTTTGCTAATAGCTAATCGCTAATTGTGCTAATAGCTTCCATCAGTGCCCGACGCTGGTCGAAATCGCCGAAGTCCGCTCACACGGCACCGGCGACAGCACAGCCGGCCGCTCGTTTATGGGATATTCCGCATCCACCTCGGTGACGATCTTGTCGAAATCCGCCCGCTGTACCGGGGTGAGCAGCGACCGCAATTGGGCGCGATCCTGCTGACGGATCTGGTCAAACTGCGGTGCCAGGCGCTGTTCCAGTTGCTGGTACTGCGCCACGGTCTGCTGCAGGACGGTGTCAACGCTCTTCTGCTGATCGTCGCTGAGGTGCAGCCGCTCCTTCATGCGCTGCGCCACCAGGCGATGCTGGCGGATGTCATACTCGTTGGCCGCGTGGGCGTGCAGCCAGTAGTGCTCGGCCAGGTTCATGGCGGTTGCGCCCAGCAGCAGGCCGCTCACAAAGATCAGCGCAACGTAAATGGCGGGGCGGCGGTCGGCAACCATAAATCCTCTAAATTCCAGCAGATGGCTATGGGTTCATCAGGTTGAGCATCACGTCAGACATGCGCGGCTGGAGGTGGCTGTCGGCGGGGTGCATCGGGTTCAAGTGCGGCACATCGAGCACAATGGCCTCGTCCGCATTGGGGCGCTCGACGCGGTGAAAATCGTAGATAAATGTTCCCAGCGTGGCGGCGAACAGCATGCTGGCGAGCGCCAGCTCGCGGCCTGCGATTTTCCATTTCAGCCGGCCGGGCCGCGCCGATTCCCGCTCGATGCGCGCCAGCACGCGGCGGGCGAACCAGGGGTCGGGCTCGGTGGCGCTGGCGTCTGGCTCCGCCCGCAGGCTGGCGAGCAGCACCCGGCTCCGTGCGGCGCGCTCCCAGTCCGCCTGGCAGTGCCGGCACGTTTCCAGGTGACGGTTCCAACCCGGTGGAGGGGTCACCGCCGAATGGCGATCCCAATCAGCCTCGAGCGCGACTTTGAACTGTCTGCACTGTCCCATGACCGGTTCCCTTCCTATACCTGTTTCCGCTCCAGCGCGGCCAGCAGCGCCCGCCGCGCGCGGAACAACCGCACCTTGACGGTGTTCTCGTTCATCCCCAGGATTTCGGCCGTCTCCCGCACCGAATAACCCTCGATTTCCTTCAACACCAACAGCGTCCGGTCTTCTGCCGTGAGCCGCGCCATCAGCTTCGCCGCCAACTCCCGCATCTCCATCTGGCGTTCGGGGCTGGCCATGCCGCTCCGGCCGGCGACGTCAAGGTTTTCCACTCGCGCCGACTCTTCCTCGCTCAGGTCGGCCATAATGGTGGCCCGCCGCACCTTCATCTTCCGAAGATGGTCGTAACACTCGTTCACGGCGATCTTGTAAATCCACGTACTCACCGCCGACTGAAAGTTGAACTTGCGCAGGCCGAAGTAAACCTTCGCAAACACCTGCTGCGCGATGTCGTCGCAATCGTTGGAGCTGCGAAGTACACCGCGCACAATCGCCAGTACCCGCGGCGAAAACTGCTGCACCAGCTCCTCGAACGCGCCCGCCTCGGCCCGCTGGCAGCGGCGCATGAGCTCCATCTGCCGGGTGCGGACGCTCGCCTCCGGGCTGCCAACGGCCCCGGGCGCGCACTCGCCCACCCCGCCCGCCGGCGCCGCCAGCCGAGGCATAACTGCTTCCATATCGTTATGGACGTCCCTGCTCGGCACTGCGTTTCTTAAATCGGCGGGGCCCGGGCAGGCTCCGCCGTTCGAGCCCACCCCTCCTTCCGCATGATAGCGCGGGCCCCGGCTCCAAGCTCCCCCTTCACCACATGCCCAGAGCAATCGTAGTCCAAACCGTGTGGGGCCGGTCGCCCGACCGGCGCGCGGGCCGCCGGCCCGCGCCCTGCCGCTCCCGACCCACTACCGCCGCTTCGCACCGGGTTCAATGTGAGAATTGCGTCACGAGCCACTCCGCCTTATTCCCACTCGATGGTGGCGGGCGGTTTCGAGCTGATGTCGTACACTACGCGGGTGATTCCGGCCACTTCGTTTACGATCCGGGCCGAGATGGCCGCCAGCACCGCATAGGGCAAATGCGCCCAGTCCGCGGTCATGCCGTCATCGGAGTGCACCGCCCGCAACGCACAGGTCAGTCCATACGTGCGCCGGTCGCCCATCACCCCCACCGTCCGCACCGGCAGCAGCACCACGAACGATTGCCACAGCTTGTCGTAGAGCCCGGCGCGCCGGATCTCCTCGAGCGCAATCGCATCGGCCGCCTGCAGCAGTGTAATTTTTTCCGCCGTCACCTCGCCCAGAATTCGCACCGCCAGCCCAGGGCCGGGAAACGGCTGACGGCCGAGTAGCGTCGCGGGCAGGCCCAGATCGGCCCCCACCCGCCGCACCTCGTCCTTAAACAGTTCGCGCAGAGGTTCCACCAGCCGCAGACGCATGGCCGCCGGCAGCCCGCCGACATTGTGATGGCTCTTGATCACCGCCGCCGGCCCGCGCACCGAAACCGACTCGATCACATCCGGGTAGAGCGTGCCCTGCACCAGGAAATCCGCCCGCCAGCGTTCGGC
>JBOGKJ010000010.1:0-15661 GCA_050745565.1 Terriglobales bacterium
AGTTGGCGCTGCCTGCTGCTCCCAGCGCCCGAGCGCTTTATCCGGCGGGCGCCCCGCCCACCAGACCTGCTCACGCAGGTCTGGATCAATACGCCCAAATGCAGGCAAAGCTCTTGAAATTCCCCGCGCGGATGTCTTACCACGCGCCGGTCGGGCTCCGGGCCCCCAAGGGGTCCTGACTTGGGCGCCTTACGGGGGTGAAGTGCCCCAGTGGCGCCGGCAGAATGGAGCCCAATATTGCAGGCAATTGAGCCCCAAACGCCTGCCGACCCGCGTATTATTGAGCCATGACGGAAGCCGCGCCACTCGATCCTGCAAAGGATTTTAAAGAGGCCGAACGAAAACTGGCGGCCCTCGGAAACGCCCGAGCGCGTGCCCGCGACAAGGGCGCGCAGAAGCGGCTGGACGCTGAAATTGAGGATTGGAAAACAGCCAAACGGACCGCGCTGGCCAAACTCGCTGCCCAGCCGAAAATCAAGGTCTCTGACCGCTAGTGTCATGCGTCCCGGACGTGCTCGGGTGCGGCTTTTCCTCCAAGTCAGGTCGCACGCTCTTGAGCGAGGAGCCGGTCATTACCTCTACACTACGCTAACCGATGGCCGCGAGAATCGTAAGCCGTAATCGCGTAACCAGCGGCTTGACCGCGTCATCAGCCATGTGCGCCAAGTCGCGCCGTGTGCCGGCGTTCCGCGGCCGGCCGGGCCTCCGCCGCCGGCCCGCTTACTGCTGCAGCAGCTTCGCGACTTGGCTGGGCGGGGCGGGGGCGAGCGCGGCGAGCGCCAGCGCCTCGGCCACGTGCGCCGGGGTTGACAGGCCCACCAGGGCGGAGGCGACGCCGGTCGAGGAGCGGGCAAACTGCAGCGCGAGGGCGGCGTCGGAGGCGGGGCCGGGCAGGAACTGCTGCAGGTGGGTGCGGGCCTCGGCCGGAAGGCGGGCGAGCTGGCCCTGCATCAGGCTGGCGGAGGCGACCACGTTCAGGCCCAAGCGGTAGGCGGCGTTGAGCACGGAAACATAGGGCGGCTTTTCGACGGCCTGATTCATGAGCACGCTGGCCTCGGGCATGGCGAGGTTATAGGGAAGTTGCAGGAAGCGGAAATGATGGCCATCGCCGGCCAACTCGCGCGCCAGCGAGACGGCGCGCTGCAGGTCGAGGAATTCGGCATCGTCGGGGGCCACGCGCAGCCCGCTCCAGGTGGCGAGGCCGTAGGCGGCGATGCGGCCCTGCGCGGCCTGCTGCTCCAGCAGCGCAAACGCCAGGCGCAGGCGGCGGTAGAACTCTTCCCGACCGAGCTGGGCCTGCTGGAACTCGGGGTTATGGAGATAGTAGACGTCAATGGCGTCGAGCGCGAGGTTGGCGAGGCTGCGTTCGAGCTGGTGGGCCAAAAACACCGGCGCCATGCAGTGTACGCCGCCGACCAGCTCGCCCGGACGGATCAGTCCCTGGGGAAAGCGGTCGCCGGGGTTGATAAACCCGGCCTTGGAGCAGACCACGATTTCGCCGCGGGCGACTCCGGCGCGGGCCAGAACGGCGCCGATCATCCGCTCACTGCGCTGGTCGCGGTAGTTGCTGGCGGTGTCGAGCAGGTTGATGCCGCCAGCGAGCGCCGCATCGAGGGCGGCGGCATAACGAGCGTCGGTGGCCTCGTCGGCCGGCCCCAAGTAGGTGCCCAGCCCCAAGGAACTGACCGACCAGGCCGGGCCATGGCGCAACTTGCGAAAATGATGGGCGGCGGCCAGCGCCGGGAAGCGCGCGGCAAAAGCGGCGGTCGAGGCAGCGGTGGCTATGGCCGGCGCGGAAACGCCGGCAGGCGGTTGTTCAGTGCGCACCCTCCATGCTAGCTTAGAAGTTCGCCATCGCATCGCCCGGAACCCAACTGTGAGCCTGCCGCCCACCCCCGCCACCGCGCCCGCCACCGCCGCCCCGCGGCGCACGGCCCTCAACGCCGTCCACCGCCAGTTGGGCGGCAAAATGGTCGAGTTCGGCGGCTGGGACATGCCGGTTTCCTACAGCGGCATCATCCCCGAGCACCGCGCCGTGCGCGAACGGGCGGGCCTGTTCGACGTCAGTCACATGGGCGAAATTTCGGTGCAGGGTCCGGAGGCGCTGGCGCTGGTGCAGCATGTGACCTCCAACGACGCCAGCAAGCTGCAGCTCGACCAGGCGCAATATAGCGGCCTGATGACGCCCGAGGGCACATTCGTGGACGACCTGCTGGTGCACAAGTTCACCGATCGCCACTTCTGGCTGGTGGTGAACGCCGCCAACTGCGACAAAGATTTCGCCTACATTGCCGCACAAAACCAGTTCAACGCCCAGGTCACCAACATCAGCGACGCCTTCACCCAACTGGCGCTGCAGGGCCCGGCTTCGGTGCGGATCCTGCAACCGCTGACCACCATCGCGCTGGCGCCGATCAAATACTATTGGTTCACCAACGGCCGGGTGCTGGGCGTGGATTGCATCATCGCCCGCACCGGCTACACCGGCGAGGACGGCTTCGAGCTCTACTTTGATCCGGCGCACTCCGAGGCTGTCTGGGAGGGTCTGATGCGCGCGGGCGCGGGCGAAGGCCTGCTGCCGTGCGGACTGGGCGCCCGCAACACGCTGCGCATGGAGGCCGGCATGGCGCTGTATGGCCATGAGATTGACGACACCACAACGCCGCTCGAGGCCGGGCTGGGGTGGATCACCAAGCTGGGCAAGGGGCCGTTCCTGGGGCGTGGGGCGATTGAACGCCAGGTGGCCGACGGGCTCCCGCGCAAACTGGTGGGACTCGAGATGCTGGAGCCGGCGATTGCGCGCGACGGTTTCGCGGTGCTGCACCAGGGCGTCGAGGTCGGACGCGTGACCAGCGGCGGGCCCGCCCCGTGGCTGAACAAGAACCTTGCCATGGCCTATGTGCCGCCGGCGATAGCAGGACCCGGCACCGAGGTCGAAGTCCAGGTGCGCGCCCGCCGGGCTCAGGCCCGGTTGGTGCCGCTGCCTTTCTATAAACGCGCGCGCTGACAGGGCACGAATATGGACTACCCAAGCCAGTACCGTTATACCAACGAACATGAATGGGTCGCCGCCGAGGGCAATAAGGTCCGCATCGGCATCACAGACTTTGCCCAGCAGCAGTTGGGCGACATCGTTTTCGTCGAGTTGCCCACTGCTGGCGCCGAGTTGACGGCCGGACACGCGTTCGGCACCATCGAATCGGTCAAGGCGGTTTCCGAGGTGTTCGCTCCGGTGACGGGCAAGGTCACCGCCGTCAACAGCGCGCTGGCGACATCGCCGGAAAAGGTCAACCAGGACCCACACGGCGCGGCCTGGCTGGTCGAGGCCACGCTCAGCGACCCGGGCCAGCTCGGCAAGCTGATGGACAAGGCGGCGTACGAGAAATTCCTGGCGGCGCAGGAGCCGGCCGAATCGCACTAGCCTGCGTCCACGATGCGCTACCTTCCAAGTTCTGACCCCATCCGCCGGCGGATGCTCGACGCCCTGGGCCTGGAATCGGTGGATGAGCTGTTCAGCCACATTCCCGACTACTGCCGCCTCAAGCGCCCACTGAACATTCCCACCGGGCGGGCCGAGAGCGAGATCATTGATTACTTCCGCGCGGCCGCGGCCGACTGCGCGCCCGGGTTCACCAGCTTTCTGGGGGCGGGCGCCTATCACCACTTCCGCCCGGCCCACATCGACACCCTCATTAGCCGCGGGGAGTGGTTCACCGCCTACACCCCCTACCAGCCCGAGATCAGCCAGGGCACGCTGCAGTCCATCTTCGAGTTCCAGACCATGATCTGCCAGCTTACCGGGCAGGAGGTCGCCAATGCCGGTATGTACGACGGCTCGACCGCGCTGAACGAGGCGGCGATGATGGCCGCGCGCATCACCGGCCGCTCCGGCCTGGTGGTGGCGCGTTCGGTGCATCCGCAGTACCGGGACGTGCTGCGAACGCTGACACAGTTCCGCGAGTTCCCGATCACCGAGGTCGGCTTCGGCAGCGACGGACGGCTGGACGCGGACGCCTTGCGCCAGGCGGTCGGCGCCGGCACGGCCATGGTAGCGGTGCAGAGCCCGAACTTTTTCGGCACCATCGAGGACTGGGAACAGGCGGCGGAGATTGCGCACGCGGCCGGCGCGCTGCTGATCGCGGTGGTCGCCGACCCGGTGTCGCTGGGGCTGGTGGCGCCGCCGGCGGCGGCCGACATCGTGGCCATGGAGCTGCAAGGGTTTGGCATCCCGGTGGGGTTTGGCGGACCCTACGCCGGCATCCTGGCGAGCCGCGAAGCGCACGTGCGCAACCTGCCGGGCCGCCTGGTGGGGCAGGCCTACGACGGCGAGGGACGGCGCGGCTTCGTGCTGACGCTTTCCACCCGCGAGCAGCACATCCGGCGGGAGAAGGCGACCTCGAACATCTGTACCAACCAGGCGCTGTGCGCCCTGATGGCGAGCATCTTCATGTCCACCTACGGGCGCGCCGGGCTGCGCGAACTGGCCGAACATAACCTGGCCAAGGCCAGCTATGCAGCCGAAGCCTGCGCCGCGGCCGGCCTCGAGGTGCTGTTCCGCGGCCCCCGGTTTCACGAGTTCGTGGTGCGGCTGAAGCGGCCGCTGGCCGAGATCGAGCCCGAACTGTGGCGCGAGAAAATCATCCCCGGCCTGCACCTGACGCGCTACTACCCCGAACTGGGCGAGGCGCTGCTCGTCTGCTGCACCGAAACCGTTCCCCGGGCCCGTATGGACGCGCTGGCCCGGCTGCTGAGCCCAAAGCCATGAAGCCCACCCGCGCCTCCCGCCACATCGTTCAGAACGAGCCGCTCTTGTTCGAGAAATCCTCCGCCGGCAAGCGCGGCTACCAGTTGGCCGACCTGGACGTACCGCCGGCCACGCTGGCCGGGGCGCGCGCCGACATCGCCGACTTCCCCGAGCTGAGCGAGCTCGAGGTGATCCGCCATTTCACCCGGCTGAGCACCTGGAACTACGGCGTGGACACCGGCATCTATCCGCTGGGATCGTGCACGATGAAGTACAACGCCCGGGTGAATGAGCTGGTGACGCGGATCGAGGGGCTCGGCGACGGCCACCCGCTGCAGCCGGAAGCGCTGGCGCGGGGCGCGCTGCGCATCATGCAGCGGCTGTCGGAGCACCTGCTGGAGATCACCGGCATGGACGCGATCACGCTGCAGCCGGCCGCCGGCGCGCAGGGCGAGCTCACCGGCATCCTGCTGATTCGCGCCGCGCTGGCGGCGCGTGGCGACGCCCGCCGCAAAGTGCTGATCCCCGATTCGGCCCACGGCACCAACCCGGCCACCGCCGCCATCGCCGGCTACCAGGTGGAGAACCTCAAGTCGAACCCGGCGGGCACGGTGGACATGGCCGCGCTCGACCGCCAGTTCACCGGCGACGTGGCCGCGCTGATGCTGACCAACCCCAATACGCTCGGCATCTTCGAAGAGGACATCCACCGCATCGCCGACCTCATCCACGAGCGCGGCGGCATGCTCTACATGGACGGCGCCAACATGAACGCGCTGGTCGGGCGGACGCGGCCCGGCGACTTTGGCGTGGACGTGATGCACCTGAACCTGCACAAGACCTTTTCCACCCCCCACGGCGGCGGCGGACCGGGGGCCGGGCCGGTGGCGATCAAGCGGGCGCTGGAGCCCTATTTGCCGATTCCGGTCCTGGTGAACGCGCCGACGGGGCCGAAGCTCGACTACGACCGGCCGCACTCGATCGGGCGCGTGCGTGCGTTCTGGGGCAACTTCGGCATGTTCACCCGCGCCCTCGCCTACATCATGGCCAACGGCAGCGACGGGCTGAAGCAAACCACCGAAGACGCCGTGCTCAATGCCAACTACCTGCGCAAGCGGCTCGAGCGCGACTACGCGCTTCCCTACACCACCCCCTCCATGCACGAAGTCGTCTTCAGCGACGTCCGCCAGGCGGCGCTGGGCGTGCACACCGGCGACATCGCCAAGCGGCTGATTGATTACGGCTTCCATCCCTATACCGTCTCCTTCCCGCTGGTGGTGCGGGGCGCGCTCATGATCGAGCCCACCGAAAGCGCCAGCCTCGACGAACTGGACGAGTTCGTCGCCGCCATGGGCGCCATCGCTGAGGAAGCCCGCACCCAGCCGGAGATGGTGACCTCCGCCCCGCACTCGACCAAAATTAACCGCCTCGACGAAGTCGCCGCCGCCCGCAAGCCGGTGCTGCGCTGGACCCCCGCCGACGGCAAACCGCGCGCGTGACGCTGCGGCTGTTCGCCGGCATCCCAGTTGCCGGCCCGGCCCGCGCCGCCCTGGAGTCCGCGCTTGGCGGCTGGCGGCACCAGTTCCCCGCCGTGCGCTGGGTGGATGCCGCCGACCTCCACATCACGCTGCAGTTCATCGGCGCCTGGGAAGAGGCGGACGAGCCGGAACTGATCGCCGCCCTGACGAACGTCATCCCGCCGCGGATCGAGTTGGCGGTGTCTGGCCTGGACGCGTTCCCGTCCCTGCGTCGGCCGCGGATCGTGATTGCCGGCGTGGCCGCCGCCCCGGAACTCACCGCGCTGGCGGCCGGCGTGAACCGCGCACTGGCGCCGCTCGGCATCGTGCCCGAGCCGCGCCCGTACCGCCCGCATATCACCCTCGCCCGCCTGCGCGCCCCGGCGCCGCTGCCATCGTTAGTTGGCGCGGGCCCCAGCGCGGCTTCGCCGTCCCCGCACCCGTTTTCAAGCAGTCCGGCCGTTCGAGCCCCACAGGGGCTCGAACCTCATGAGCCCCAGCCCGGCCTGCGCGGTGTGGAGGTGGTCCCCACCTGGGGCGACTGCCCCGTGGACAGCTTCAACCTCTACCAAACGCTCGCGGGCCACTACCGCATCCGCCGCCGCTTCCCGCGTTGACACATCCGCCCACACACGAATATCCTTTCCCCATGGCGACCAACCTTCATCTCGACGACAAGCTGATTGACGAAGCGCGGCGCGTGGGTGGCCATCGCACTAAGCGCGAGACCGTAACGGCGGCGCTGCGGGAATACGTGCGCCAGCACCGGGTGAAGGAGCTTCTGGAACTCGCCGGGACCATTGATTTTGATCCGAAGTACAAATACAAGCGGGAACGCCAACGCCGTTGAGCGTGCTTCTCGACACTGCCGTCTTGTCGCTGTTGTTCCGGCGCCGCGCGGGCGCGGTGCGGGAAGCGGACGAGCCCATCGCGGGTGAGGCGCGCCGGCTAATGACGGCGGGCTCGGGAGTCCTTTGTGGGTCCGTGCGGCAGGAATTGCTGTCCGGAATAGCCAATCGCCGGCAGTTCGACCTCCTGCGCGACCGGCTCCGGGGCTGGGAACAACCCGTTTTGTCCGCTGCCGATTTCGAGCGTGCCGCCGAATGCCACAATCGCTGCCGCGCCGCCGGCGTGGCGGGCTCGGTGGTGGACTTTCTGCTGTGCGGCCTGAGCCTCGAGCGCGGCTGGCCGATCTTCACCGTTGACCGCGATTTTGAACGCTACGCGGCGGTGCTGGGGCTGCGGCTTTGGCGCGGTCCGCGGCCGAACTAGGCGGCCTGGGCGCGGGTGGCGGCGATGGCGGTTTCCAGGCGCGGCATCAGGGCGTGGAGCTGCTCGATGGAGACGGTGCCGATTGAGAGCCGGAACCAGCCATGGTCGCCTGCGGCGCCGAAGGCGGCGAACGGAACCATGGCGAGCGCGGCGGAACGCAGCAGGTAGCGGCGGATGTCGTCGTCGGTGGCGAGGACGGCACCTTCGGGAGTGCGGCGTCCATGGAGCGCGAATTGGGCGCTGGCGTATATCGCCCCCTGCGGCCGCACGCAGTCCACCGGCAGGCCGCTGGCGCGCAGGGCCTGCAGGCCGTCATAAACCGCCGTCAGGCGGGCGGCGGCCTCGCGCCGCATGATGGCGATGTAGCGGTCCACGGCGACGGTGTCGGCCAGCAGGCTGGCGGCCGCCAGTTGTTCCGGCCGCGGCGCCCAGGCGCCGACATGGCCGTTGATGTTATTGAGCGCGCGGATGATCTCCGGCTGAGCCACCGCCCAGCCCACACGCAGCCCGGTGGCGGCGAACGCTTTCGAGATCGCATCCACCATCACCAGGTAGGGCGCGATGGCCGGCTGCAATTGCACCGGATCGTAGTGCTCGATGCCGGGGGTGGTGATCATCCAGTAGACCTGGTCATACAGCACATAGAGGGGGCGTTCGCCCGGCCCGCGGCGCGCGTTTTCCTCGACCACCGCGTCGCAAATGCCCTGCAGCACCTCGCGCTTGAACGAGGTGCCGGTGGGGTTGAGCGGCGAGTTGAGTGCCAGCAGGCGCGCGCTCGCCAGGTGCGGGCGCAGCAGCTCGGCCGTGGGCAGAAAATCGGTGGCTGTCGTGCACTGCACCCGCACCTGTTGCGCCCCGACCAGATCGCAGTAGTACTCGTTGTTCCAGCCGGGCACGCCAAACACCACCCGGTCGCCCGCGTCCACCAGGGCGCGGAAGATGGCATAGATGGCCGGACGCGCGCCGCCGGCCACCAGCACGGTTTCAAGCGGCAGCGCGCGGCCGCCGCGTGGGGCGTAAAAGCCCGCGATGGCGCGGCGCAGGCTCTCGATGCCGATCGGCGGCGGGTAGTTGGTTTCGCCGGCGCGCAGCGCCGCGACAATAGCCTCCTCCAACTCCTGCGGCACACGGAACTGGCGCGGGAGAAAATCGCCCACGGTGAGATTCAGAATGGGCTGGCCCTGAGCCGTGAGCGCGCGAATCTCATCGGCAATGCCGAGGATGGCGGACCCTTTCAACTCCTGGGCCAGGCGCGACAGTTGCATGGAGGGCATGGGGAATTCTAACAGTTGCTAGTTGAATTCCAACAGTTGCTAGTTGTTAGTTGCTAGTGGGCGCCGGCGGCTGGCGCCGCCTCCACTTGGTGGAAGGGCTCTTTGCAGCGCCTGTCGGCCGCGCCTGCACTAGCCACTAGCCACTTTGCGTTATTGCCTTTTCCCCCACTTGGGCTGCTTCATCAGCCACACCAGCGGGGACACCACGAAAAAGACGATCGCCAGCAGGCGGAAGGCGTCGAGATAGCTCATGGTGGTCGCCTGGCGCAGGACCTGGGCGTGCATCAGTCCCCAGGCTTGGCGGTTGGCCTCGGTGAGGTTGGAGCCGGCGCGGTGCAGGTTGGCGGCGATGGCGGCGTGGGCGCCGCGGACGGTGGAGCTGGCCGGGTTCAGATGGCGGCTGAGGCGCGCGGTATGCGTCTGCATGCCGCGCGCCAGCTCGGTGGCCATGATGGAGATGCCAAAACTGGAGCCGACGTTGCGGGTGAAGGCGGTAAGGCTGGTGGCGTAGCCCATCTCCTGATTGGGAATGGGATCGACGCTGATGGTGGCAAACGGGATGAATACCAGCGAGAGGCCGGCGCCCATCAGGATCTGGGGCCAGAGGAAATCCCAGGGGCCGGCGTTGCCGTTGAGCTGGGCGAACATCAGCACCCCCACCGCCGAGCAGAGCAAACCCACAAACAGCATGGCGCGCATGTCCCAGCGCTTGCCGATCAAAAAGCCCACCAGCGGCATACCGATCATGGTGGCGAGCCCGCGCGGGCCGTTCCAAAAGCCGGCGGTGATGGCCGGAAACTGCAGCACCTCCTGCATGAACAGCGGCAGCAGCAGGATGCTGCCGTAGAGAACGAAAAACAGCACCAGCGAGAGGGCGCAGGCGGTGCCGAAGGTGCGGTACTTCAGCAGGCGCAGGTGGACGATCGGCTCCTTGGCGCGCAACTCCCAGAGAAAAAACGCCAGCAAGGAGCCGACGGCCACGACCGCGAGGGCCACGATCCAGTGCGAGGTGAACCAGTCGGCCTCCTGGCCCTTGTCGAGCATCACTTGCAGCGCGGCGATGCCGAGCGCCAGCAGGATGATGCCCCAGGAATCGGCCTTGTGCTTGCTGCGGCGCAGGTAGGGCGGATCGAAGACGAACATCTTCACCATCAGCCAGCCGAAAACACTGACCGGCAGGTTGATGAAAAACACCCAGCGCCAGGAGTAGTCGGTGGTGAGCCAGCCGCCCAGCACCGGCGCGACGATGGGCGCGACGACGATGCCCAAACCCCACATCGCCATGGCATGGCCGCGTTCCTCGCGCGGGAACGACTCCAGCAGAATGGCGCGGGTGATGGGTTGCAGGGCGCCGCCAAAAGTCCCCTGCAGGATACGAAACAGGATCAGCATGTTGAGCGAGGGCGCCAGGCCGCAGAGGGCGCTGGAAAAGGTGAACCCGGCGACGGCGGTAAGCAGCAGGCGTTTGCGCCCGAAGCGTTCGGCCAGCCAGCCGGTCATGGGCAGGATGATGGCGTTGGATATGAGGTAGGAGGTGAGAACCCAGGTGGCCTCGTCCACGCTGGCGGAGAGGTTGCCGGCGATATAGGGGATGCTGACGTTGACGGCGGAGGTATCAACCAGTTCCATGACGGCGCTGGCCATCACGGCAACTGCGATGAGCCAGCGCGTCCAACCCTGGGGGTAGGACTCGACTTCAGTGGTGGCTGGGGGCGAAGCGGCCAAGGCTAGGTATCAGGGGCTGGGGTTAGGCGTTAGGAACGCAGGAGCGCAGCCAGGCGGCATAGCCGGGGGAGACGGCGTCGGGGGTAAGGGCGACGATCTCGGGGACGTCGTAGGAGTGGAGGGCCCGGATGGCGGCTTCCGCGGCTTCGAGCTGGCTATGGGTGGTTTTGAGCGTGAGCGGGACTTCGGTGGCACTTTCGAGCTGGCCTTGCCACCAGTACCGGGACTGCACTGGCCGGCCGACGGTGGCGCAGGCGGCCAGCCGCGCCTCGAGCAGGCTGGCGGCGATGCGGCCGGCCTCGGCGGCGTCGGCGCAGGTCACCAGGACCAGCACCAGGCCGGGTTCGCTGTTCACTTCCATGGCACCCCCTCTTGCCTTGCGGCCTCGGCGGCCGCTAGGCTGGGAACAGCATGCTCACACGGCGGCAGCGGCGCAAGCTGAAATACAATCTTGGACGCGGCCTGCGCCTGGCGCTGATCGCGGTGCCGGTGCTGTGGCTGGCGCAGCATGCGGTGCTCGGGCCCAACGGCTGGCTGGCGCTGCGGCGGGAACGGCAGACGTATCGGCAGGAGACGGCGCGGATCCACTCGCTTGAGGCTCAGAACCGCAAACTGAATGACGCCGTGGCGGCGCTGCGCACCAGTCCGGGAGCGATCGAAGACATTGCGCGCGAGCAACTGCACCTGACCAAGCCGGGCGAAGTGGTCTACACCTATCCGGTGGCGCCGACGGCGCAGTCGGCGGGCGCCGCCGCCGCCGCCCTGCATCGGTAGAGCGGAATCAGAGCTGCTGGAGTTAACCGAGCTGTTGCTGGGCGCCGGCCGGCGGCCGGCGCGCGGGTCAGCGACCCGCCCCACATCAATGCCGCGGCGGCCGGAGTGGCGGCGGCGCATCAGCGCAGTACGCCTTCGAGCGGCGAGGAAGCCGAGGCGTAGAGTTTGACCGGCATGCGGCCGGCACGGAAGCCGCGGCGGCCGGCCTCGACGGCGAGCTGCATGGCGACGGCCATTTCCTCCGGCTCGCGCGCGGCGGCAATGGCGGTGTTCATGAGGATGCCGTCGGCGCCGAGTTCCATGGCGCGCACGGCGTCGGAGGGGCAGCCCACGCCGGCATCCACAATCAGCGGCACGGTGGTGATACGCTCGCGCAGGATGCGCAGGTTGGCGGCGTTCTGAATGCCGAGGCCACTGCCGATGGGCGCGGCCAGCGGCATCACGGCGGCGGCGCCGGCGTCCACCAGGCGCAGGGCGACGATGACGTCGTCGTTGGTGTAGGGCAGAACGATGAACCCGTCGGCGGCGAGCGTGCGCGTGGCCTCGAGCAGGGCCTGGGTGTCGGGGTAGAGGGTCTGCTGGTCGCCGATGACCTCGAGCTTGATCCAGCGGTTGTCGAGCGCTTCGCGGGCGAGGCGCGCGGTGCGGACGGCTTCGTCGGCGGTATAGCAGCCGGCGGTATTGGGCAGCAGCGCCACCTGGGTGAGATCGAGGTGATCGAGCAGGTTGTCGCGGCCGTGGTCGGTGATGTTGACGCGGCGAACCGCCACCGTCACCATCGCCGCCCGGCTCAGCGCCACGCAGCGCGCGGTTTGCTCGAAGCTGCCGTATTTGCCGGTGCCCACCAGCAGGCGCGAGGCAAAGGTGCGGCCCGCAATCGTCAGGCCATCAGCAACGCTCATCCCTCTATTTTACTTTTTTGCGTTGCCGCTGGGCGGCGCGGCGCCTTTCGCGTTTTCCAGCAGCGCCACCAGGGCATTCATCTGCTCCGCCGTCAAGTGCTGGAAGGCCGGCATAATCGAGCCCTTGGTGTAGGCGCCGGGGTCTTTGAAATGGCCGGCGAGCCAGGCGGTTGTGCGGCCGCGCAAGCCCTCACGTGACAGGTCGGGGCCGACGTCCTCGCCCTCGCTGTTGAAGCGGTGGCACAGCAGGCAGCCTTCCTGATGAATCAGGCGTTGACCCAGCGCGATCTGCTGCGTGAGTGTCGCGGAGGCGGGCGCGGCGGCGGGGGCGGCGAGCGGCGGAGGCGCCACCAAGGCGTCCAAGGCGGCGAGCCGCTGCGGCGTCAACTGCGGCAGCGCATGGATGTAGCGCGTCAGTTTCCACATGTCCTGGTCGGAGAGAATGCCCTGCCAACTGGGCATGCCGGTGAAGCGCACGCCGTTCTGGATGATCCAATGCAATTCCTGATCTTTCCAGGACTGCACGTGCGGCGAGGTCAGATCCATGGCGGGCGGATACATCGCCAGCCCAAGCTGGTTCTGGGAGTGGCCGTCGCTGCTGTGGCAGAGGGCGCAGTGCTGCAGAAACACCTGCCGCCCCTGGGCGAGGTTCGCATCCGTGGCCGGGACCGGATCCCGGGCGCTCTCGGCCTGCAGCGGGATGAGCACATCCTTGGCCGCGTTGGCCAGTTTGGTCTCGATGGCGGACGGCTTGCCATGGGCGCTGCAGCCGGCCAGCAGGGCGGCCGCGGCAAGGCCGGCCACAGGGAGCAGAAATTGGCGTAATCGCATCGTCGGTGGTAACGTTTCGACTTGACAACCTGAAGCAGGAAACCCGAAAGCGGGCATCCCGCAGGAGCCTTCACTTATGATCCGACGTACGAACGTCGTTTTGTATTCATTTGTTTTCCTTGCACTGGCGGCGCCCATCATGGCGCAGGCGCCCGGCTTCATCCCTGTACGCTGGGATGCCGCCCACAACCAGGTCGAGTTCACGCTCACGCCCCAGCGGATGCAGCAGGAGTTCCTGCGCTTCACCGGTCTCGACGAGGGCGTGGGATCGCTCGAAGGCGGCGGCGACCGCGGCACCGTGGGGCCAACCTCGCTGTGCCGCTTCGAGCGTGCCGGCAGCCGCGTGTTGGTCATCCAGGAAAATCTCAGCTTCCGCGCCACTGACGGCACTCCCGAGCTACAGCACTCCGTCGCCGACAGCTTCCCGCAGGCGGTGCTGGCGGCACTGCCCATCCTGAGTGATAACGGCGGCACGCTGGTGGTGAACGCCAACCCGCTCATTTTGGCCGACACCACCGGCGCCGCGGGGCAGTTGCGCTCGCCCGCGCCGGGCATCCCGCGCAACCCCGGCGCCAGCGGGCGGGGCGCGGCCTCCGCCTGGCGCTTTGAGCCCAGTCGCAGCACGCTCATCCCCAGCCATACGCATGCTTTTCCTGAGAACACCGAGACCGAGGCGCTGCTGACCTTCACCGACAACGGCGGCCGGGTCTCGACCGGCGCCGCACCCGGCATCGTCACCATTAAGGTCCATCAGTCGTTCGTACAATTGCCGGCGCCCGGCTACACCCCGCGTGAGTTCGACCCTCGCGTCGGCTACTTCACCCAGACCTTCGAGGATTTCTCCCAACCCTACGACAAACCGCTGGTACGCCATTACATTGACCGCTGGCGGCTGCAGAAGAAGGACCCGTCGGCGGCAGTGAGCGACCCGGTGACGCCGATTACGTTCTACCTGGATCAGGCCATACCCGAGCCCATGCGCTCGGCCATCCGCGAGGGCGCGCTGTGGTGGAACCAGGCGTTTCTGCAAGCCGGCATCAGCAACGCGCTGGTGATCAAGGACCTGCCGCTCGGGGCAGACCCCAACGACTTCCGCTACCCCACGATCCAGTGGACCAACCGCGAAGGCCGCGGCTGGTCGGTGGGCCAGGGGCAGGCCGACCCGCGCACCGGCGAGCTGCTGCACGCGGTCGTCCAGCTCGACTCGCACCGCATGCGCACCGTTCACAACTACTGGGATGCGCTGCTGCCGGCCAGCGGCCAGAGCCTGGGCGCCGGCGTGCGCGACGCCGGCCTGACGAGCTTCTCCGTCTTCGACGGCATGGACCCGCAATTGACCGAACAGCAGTCCATGGTCGAGCGCGTGGCGCTGCTGGCCTGCCACGAGATGGGGCACGTGCTCGGGCTCGAGCACAATTTCCTGGCCTCGACCTATGACCGCGGTTCGGTGATGGATTATTTCGCGCCGCGGGTGAAGATCCGCCCCGACGGCACCGTGGACCTCAGCGACGCCTACATGCAGGGGGTCGGCAGCTACGACAAGATGGCCATCGCCTGGGGCTACGAACCGCGCGGCCAGGAGGCGGCGACGGTGAAGACGATGATCAGCAAGGGCATCGTCTGGGGCAGTTCGCAGGATGCGCGCTGGAGTTCTTATGACGACGGCCCCGATCCGGTGACCTGGTTGAAGCAGGTGGTGCCGGTGCGCGACGCGCTGCTGAAGCAGTACGGCCCGCGGATGCTGCGGACGGGCGATCCGAACTCGCGTCTGGCGAACCGCTTTGCGCTGGTCTACATGTTCCACCAGTACGGACTGCTGGCGGCGCTGAACGTCATCGGCGGCGCTGAGATTCCACCCGCGCTGGCCGGCGACGGCCAGAAAGCGGTGACGGTGTGGCCAGAGGCCGGGCAGCGCGAGGCGCTGCGACTCGAACTCGCGGCGCTGCGGCCATCGCAGATGGCCATCGCACCCGCCCTGTGGCGCGAGCTGGCGCCGCTTGAGAGCCAGAACCGGGTTCAGGGCGTCGAGCGCTTCAGGTCTTCGTCCGGCTACCTGTTCGACGCGCTCGACGGCGCCCGCGCCATCACCGATATCGTCGTCAATGGCCTGCTCGATCCGGCGCGCCTCGAACGGCTCGAAACCATCCAGGTCGAAAACCCCGGCGCCACCGACCTCAGCGCCAGCGATGTCATCACCGCCCTGCTCCACCAAGCCTTCCCGCGCCCGGCCAGCGCCGATCCGCTGCAGGGCGTGGTGCGCACCGAAGTGGCCGAGGGCCTGATGGATTTGGCCGCCAACCGCAACGCCCCGCCGCGCGTGGCCGCCGTGGCCTGGGCCGGCGTGATGCAACTGCAAACCGACCTGCATGATACGGTCCTGGCGCCGCCTTCGGATCCAGTGGTCGCCCTGCTGCAGGCCGAGACCACGCGCTTCATTCGCGATCCCCAGCAGTTCACTCCGCGCCGCCAGCCCACTCCCGCCCCGGTCGGCCCGCCTGTCGGCGGCGGCCTGTAGGCGGTGTGGGGCGGGTCGGAAGGCTGCTAGTTTTGCCACGGCTACGTTGATTCGGCCCTGGGGAGGGAGCGGTGAAAGCGCCGGTGGCGCTTTCACCTCGTTGGAAT
>JBOGKJ010000011.1:0-3621 GCA_050745565.1 Terriglobales bacterium
GTCCCCGGCGGCGGCGGCGCCGCGGCGGGGGCGTGCTCGCGCGCCACGGTCTCGCGCTGCGCCGGGTCCATGAGCCGGTTGAGCAGCGCCAGCCCGCTCATGGCGTCCTTGGCGTAGCACACCGCGCCGCCATATTCAGGGGCGATGCGGGTGCGGGTGTAGCGGTCCGACAGCGCCGCCCCGCCCACCAGCAGCGGCAGCTCGACCCCGGCCGTCTTCAGGTCGCCGGCGGTGATCGCCATCTGCCCGGCGCTTTTCACCAGCAGCCCGGAGAGGCCGATGGCGTCCGGCTGGTGCTGGTGTGCGGCCTCGATCAACTGCTCGGGCGGCACCTTGATGCCGAGGTTGATCACCCGGTAGCCGTTGTTCGAGAGAATGATCTCGACCAGGTTCTTCCCGATGTCGTGCACGTCGCCTTTGACCGTCGCCAGCAGCACTGTGCCCCGGTTGACGCTCTCGGATTTCGCCATGAAGCGCTCCAGGTGGCTGACCGCCGCCTTCATCGCCTCGGCCGACTGCAGCACCTCGGCCACGATCAGCTCGTTGGCGTTGAACAGTCGGCCCACCTCGGCCATGCCCGACATCAGTGGGCCGTTGATGATCTCCAGCGGCGCGGCGCCGGTCGCGCGCTTCTGGTCGAGGTCGGCGATTAGTCCGTCCTTCGACCCCTCGATGATGTAACGCCCCAGCCGCTTGTCGAGCGGCAGTTCGGCCGCCACGGCCTTTTTCCCGGGCGTGCGGCCGCGGAAGTGCGCGGCAATGGCCGCGATGTGGAACTGGTTGATGGCCGCGCGCTGCTCCTTGGTTTGCTGGCGCCAGTCGTTGGAAGGCGCGGGCCCCAGCCCGGCTCCGCCGCGCGTCCCGCCTTCGGGCGCCGGCATCTCCGCGGGCGGAGTGTTGAACAGCAGCGCCTCGGCCAGGTGGCGTTCGGCTTCCGGAATCGAGGCGAAACGCTCCAGCTTTTCGGCATTGACGATGGCGAGGTCCAGCCCCGCCTTGGTGCAGTGATACAGGAAGACCGAGTTCACCACCTCGCGCGCCGCCGCCGGCAGCCCGAAGCTGACGTTCGAAATGCCGAGAATCGTTTTCACCTCCGGCAGCGCCTGCTTGATCAGCCTCAGCCCCTCAATCGTCTCCACCGCCCCGCCAATGTAGTTCTCGTCGCCGGTGGCGCAGGGAAACACCAGCGGATCTATCGCCAGGTCGTGCGCCGCCATGCCGTACTTGCCGGTCAGCAGCGCGACCGAGCGCTCCGCCACCGCCAGCTTCCGCTCCCGGGTGAAGGCCTGCGCCTGCTGCTTGTCCTCGTCAATGCAGCCCACCACCAGCGCCGCCCCGTAGCGCCGCGCCAGCGGCGCGATGCGCTCGAATTTCTCCTCCCCGTCCTCCAGGTTCACCGAGTTGATCAGTCCCTTGCCCTGGCAGTAGGTGAGGGAACGCTCGATCGCCGCCGCGTCGGTGGTGTCAATCATCACCGGCGCCTTGATCTTGCGGATCAGTTGCCCGTAGAACGGCGCGATATCGTCCATCTCCTCGCGCTCGGTGGACTGCAGGCAGACGTCTACGATATGGGCCCCGTTTTTCACCTGCCGGCGCGCGATCTCGCTGGCCTCGTCCCAGCTCTCGGCCGCCACCATCTTCTTGAACAGGCGAGAGCCCACCACATTGGTGCGCTCGCCCACGATGAGCGGCCGGGTGGAGTCGTCGGCCTCGATGGTCTCAATCCCGCTGTAGATGGCGCGCGTCGTGGGCGCCGGTCGCCGGCGCGGCGTCTTGCCCGCCGCCATCGCCGCCAATGCCCGAATGTGCGCCGGCGTCGTGCCGCAGCAGCCGCCGATGATGTTCACCCAGCCGTGATCCACGAAGCGCTCGAGTTGGCTTGCCAGCGACTGCGGCGTCTCGCGGTACTTGCCGTCCTCGTCGGGCAGGCCGGCGTTGGGGTAGCAGGAAATGTAGCGGTGGCTGAGCGAGTGCAGCGTGCGGATGTGGTCGGTCATGAACTCCGGCCCGGTGGCGCAGTTCAGCCCGATGGACAGCAGCTCGGCGTGCGCCAGCGACACCCACAGCGCCTCCGCGTTCTGCCCCGCCAACATCGTCCCCATCGGCTCGATCGTGCCCGACACCATCACCGGCACCCGCCCCGCTCCCCGCTCCGCCGCCGCCTGCTCGATGCCCAGCAGCGCCGCCTTGATGTTGCGCGTGTCCTGGCAGGTCTCGACCAGCAACAGGTCCGCCCCGCCGTCGAGCAGCGCCCCGGCCTGCTCGGAAAACGCCTCCCGCAGCCCCTCGAACGTCACCCCGCCGGTCACCGTGATCGCCTTCGTCGTCGGCCCCATCGAGCCCGCCACCCAGCGCGGCCGCCCATCCGCCGCCGCCGCCGCGTCGGCCGCCTCCCGCGCCAGCTCCGCCGAGCGCCGGCTGATCTCGACCGCCTGATGCTCGAGCCCGTACTCGGCCAGCACAATCCCTGTCGAGCCGAACGAGTTGGTCTCGATAATGTCGGCGCCCGCCTCCAGATATTCCCGGTGGATTTCCAGCAGCACGTCGGGCCGCGTCAACACCAGGTTCTCGTTGCAACCCTCAAGCGCTGCGCCGCCAAAGTCCTCCGCTGTCAGATTCCGCTGCTGCAGCATCGTGCCCATGGCGCCGTCCAGCACCAGCACCCGCTCCTCGAGCGCGGCTAATAGCGCCTCCCGGCGGCTTTGCGCATCAGGTGACATAAGCTCCCATTTTACCGTGCCGCTCCGCCGGCGCGGGGTGGCAACGGCGCACCCGTGTGACTTTGGTCATAGAGCGGCGGTTGGACGCGGCGCAGACTGTGCCTGTGGAATGCGCAAGCGGGGCCCGCGGCGAAGCCGCGCTGGGGCCCGCGCCAGCAAATCGAGGTGCCCATGAGCAACACGACAATTCTGGATCGAGCGGCCAGGCTCGACGTTGAAAAGATGCCGGGACACTGGCTGCTGGGCAGCCTGGGGAAGCGGGTGCTGCGGCCGGGCGGGATGGAGCTAACCCGTCAACTGGTCGCGCAACTTCGGGTGACGCCGCAGGACGACGTCATCGAGTTCGCGCCTGGTCTCGGGGCCACGGCGCGGCTGGTCCTCGCCCAGCAGCCGCGGAGCTACATCGGCATCGAGCGTGAACCCATGGTGGAGCGCCGGTTGGCGGCCAGGTTCACGGGCCTCAACACCCGCTTTCGGTGCGCTTCCGCCGAGTCCACCGGCCTGCCTTCCTGTTCGGCGACCGTCCTCTACTGCGAGGCCATGATCTCGATGCAGACTCCGGAGCAGAAGACACGCATCCTGGCCGAGGCGTTTCGTCTGTTGCAACCGGGTGGGCGCTTTGGCGTCCACGAGTTGGCCCTGGTCCCCGATGACATTGGCGATGCCGACCGGAAGGCCATCGAGCGCGAATTGTCGCTGAACATCCACGTCGGCGTCCGCCCGGCCACGGCGGTCGAGTGGCGGAGCCTGCTGCGGGACGCCGGGTTCCAACTGCAATGGCAGGTCAACGGGCAGATGCGGCTACTGGAGCCCAAGCGGATCATCCGCGACGAAGGCGTGGGCGGCGCCCTGCGCGTCGGATTTAACCTCCTGCGCCGTCCGGCGGCCAGGCGGAGGGTGG
>JBOGKJ010000012.1:0-3558 GCA_050745565.1 Terriglobales bacterium
TAGCGGCGCGGCCGCCTTTTTCTGGGCGCCCTCCCGTCGCTCCCACCCCAAGGCGCGAGCGCCTTGGGACCCCGTCGCTCGGGCTGCGGCCGCAATTCGCTTGGCGGCAACGCGCGCCCGCTCTGCACAGGGCGCGTCCAAGTTGCCTCGATTAGACTGGTCTATCGTCGCTCAACCCCGCTCTGGCTGCACCTGGCCCGCATTTCTCACCAACCCAGCCGCTGCCACGCGCGGCATAGCGCGCCCGTCTAGAAAAATGGGCGGCGCAGCACCTGCCCTGGTGCCATCGCCCTCCAGACAGCTCGTCCTGCTCGCCGTTCGATATCGCCGCCCATTTTTTAGGGCGCGCCGCGCCTGGATGCGAGCTTCGTGATCTGACTGTGAGAAATGCGGACTGGCCCCGCCCTCGAAAAGCCACCAGGAACCACGCGCTTCCCGTGCCCTTTAACGGGGTCACCTCAGATCAGAGCTGGTCGTGCGTCAGCGGGTCGGGCATTTCCGCCTCCGTGGCGTCCCGCTTGGTCGCCTGGCCCAGGTCAGCATAGACCCTCAGCGCCGCCTGGCGTGCGCTCCGCTCGCCACGCGGCGGGCTCGGGGCACCACCAGATAGCTCTTCCAGGCCGCGTATTGTGCGGCGCTGACAATATGGCGGCGCAGCAGCTCGCGCTTGGCGGCGTAGGGGCGGCCGGCGATCATCGCCGTCACCGTTGCCGCGCTGATCCCGGGCAAGGCCTTAAGCGCCGCCGCCGGAACAAGGTTCAAATCCCAGGGCTTGCTGCGTTCAGCGGGCGCCGCGGCGTGCTCCCGCACCGCGGCCGGCCCCGCCTTCGCCGGTGCCTGGCCGCCGCTCGCGCCGGCCGGCGCCGCCGTTAACTGGACCGCAAACACCGGATACGCCTGCTGCCGACAACCCCCCAGCGCCATTGACCCCGCCAGAAGCGCCGCCGCCCCCACCAGCAGTAACGACTGAGCGCGCCACCCCCGCATCTATTCAGCATGCGGCGACGCGCCCCGCCTCGCAACCCGCCCATGTGGGTGCCCTCGTCCCGCGGCGGCGTGAGACGAGGCAACGCGGACGCGCCCTGAGCAGTGCGGGCGCGCGTTGCCGCCAAGCGCATTCCGACCGCAGCCCGGCCACCGAGGCCCCAAGGCCCCGGAGCCTTGGGGTGAGGGCGTCCAGAAAAGGGCGGCCGCGCCGACTACCCTTTGGGATCGAGTGTTCCATCCGACCACCGGGCGACCGGAATCAAGTAGATCGTGAGCCGATCGGACGCATCGTCACTGGAAAGAACCGCGGAGCCGGCGAGATTGGCGCCCCAGGCTTTGCCCATGCTTAGGGGCACGAAAAACATCAGATGCGGGTGCCAGTTCCGCGCCTGATCGCTCACATAGCTCTCTTTCGACAGCATGTAACACATCGCGCCCGGCTCCAGCGCCGGCAGCTTCTTCTGATTGAACGCCACCTGCATGGCAGCATCAATCTGCGCCTGCGATTTGCCCGCCAGCGCCAGCCGGGTCTTCATGAATACGATCGGAAGAAACGTTCTGGCCGCCGCTGCATTGAAGCAGTCGGGGCCGCGTATGTGTGGATTCCAGAAGTTAGGATCGCCGATCGCCGCATCCCAGGACCGCTCCACCAGGCACACGAAATGGTTCGTGCCCGGGACGGCAACCTGAAAGCCATCCCTTCCAAGAACCATTACCTTGGCCTTGCCCGAGATGGAGGCCGGCGCGGCGGTCCGCGCGAGCGCGATTTCAACGCTGCGATTCGCGATCAGATACCGATTGACCGGCGCCATGGTAGGGTACGGCGTCGGCGGGCTCTGGGCCCCCGCGTGCAGCGCGGCGGCAGCCACCGTCACCATCACCAGCGTCAGTATTTCCCGTTTTATGTTCATGGATGCCCTCCGTTGCTTCTGTCTCAGCCGCCATGCAAAACTGCTTGCCTTTGTCCAGGCCCGCCTAACCACGGAAACAGCGGCCTGGGATCCCGCTCTTTCCACCGCCGCCGCGTCTCGGCAAGCGTCGCATCACGATGGCGCGAAATCTGGGCCATGACCTCGGCCGGTGCGCCGGTCTGCTCGTGCTTCGCGCCCCAGATCAACAGTTCCAGCAGCACCGGCGCCAGATCAATGCCTTTTTCCGTGAGCCCGTAGTGCTTCTGCCGCCCGTCCGCCGGATCGCGTTCGGCCTCCACTATCCCCGCCCGGCGCAACCGCCGCAGCCGGTCTGCCAAAATATTTGTCGCGATCCCCTCGCCGGCATGCTGAAAATCCCGGAACGAGCGGAAGCCGCGCACCATGAGGTCGCGAGTAATAAGCAGCGACCAGCGGTCCCCGAAAATCTCCAGGGCGATGTTGATCGGGCAGCCGGAGCGATGCGCGGGAATGGCCTTCCTGGTCACGCCAGCCGATAGTAACAAGAATAGGTTGCATTTTGCAATCTACCTGGTACCCCGCTGCTGGCGCCCCTGCCCGCCGCGACGCGCGCGTGGCCCGCGCCGGACAATGAAGCGGCCCGGCCCCCTTGCAACCATGCTGCTCGCGCCCCCTTGGACTCGCCGGGCCCCGAGCCGGCGCTCCACAGCCCTTCGAGTGCGGGCAAGGCGCTGCGAGCGTCTCAGCCGAGCAGGGGCAGGGGCCCGCGCCCGTCAATTTGTTATCCTAGAAATTCGCCCATGAAAATCCACGAATATCAGGCCAAGGAGCTGCTCCGCGGCTTTGGGGTGGCTGTGCCCCGCGGCAAGGTGATCACCGAGGCGGCCGAAGCCGCCGCCGTGGCGCGCGATTTTGGCGGCCGGGCGGTGGTCAAGGCCCAGATCCATGCCGGCGGACGCGGCCAGGGTGGGGGCGTGAAGCTGGCCAAGTCACCCGAGGAAGCCCAGCAGTGGGCCGCCAAGATACTGGGCATGACGCTGGTGACTCACCAGACCGGGCCCGAAGGCCGGCTGGTGCGCAAAGTGCTGGTCGAGGAAGCCGCCAACATCGCCCGCGAGCTCTACTTGGGCATCGTGCTCGACCGCGGCCTGGGCCGCCCGGTATTTATGGCCTCAGCCGCCGGCGGCATGGAAATCGAAGAGGTCGCCGCCACAGACCCGAACGCCATCCTGAAACAGGCCTTTGACCCCGACCGGGGCCTGCAGCCTTTTCAGGCGCGGGCGCTGGCGTTTGGCCTCGGGCTGCCCGCCGCCGCCCTCAATTCCGCGGTCAAGCTCATGACCAGCCTGGCGCGCGCCTATGTCGCGCTCGACTGCACCCTGGCCGAAATCAACCCGCTGATCCTGACCGCCGAAAATCACCTCGCCGCCCTCGACGCCAAGATCAACCTCGACGACAACGCCCTCTACCGCCATCCCCAGCTCAAGGAGCTGCGCGACCTGCACGAGGAGGCCCCGCTCGAAGTCGAGGCCAGCCAGTACGGCCTCAACTACATCAAACTCGACGGTAACGTGGCCTGCATGGTCAACGGCGCCGGCCTCGCCATGGCGACCATGGACATCATCCAGTACGCCGGCGGCCAGCCCGCCAACTTCCTCGATGTCGGCGGCGGCGCCACCTC
>JBOGKJ010000013.1:0-16960 GCA_050745565.1 Terriglobales bacterium
CCGGCCAGATCGTAGGCATAGTTGTAGGTCGTGTTCAGACCGTTGCCGATGGTCAGCGGCTGCCCCACCAGGTTGCGTGTGAACAGCAGGTCGCAGCACGGCGTCGCGCCGGGCGCTCCCGTGGGCCACCACCAGGGCTGCTCATCCTCCACCTCGCCCATGGCATCGTAGGCGAACGAGACCGCCGACTGCACCTGGCCGCCGGCGCTCTCCGTGTACTCCGTGGTCAACCGGCCCACCGGCGACTGCGGCGCGCTGCCCGGGCCTTGATTGTCGTAGATGAAGTAATCCCCCGGCGTGCCGTCCGAATACACGCGGCTCGAAAGCCGGTGATCCGCGTCGTAGCTGTAAGCCGTCGTGATCCCGCGCGCGTCGGTGCGGCAGGTCAACGCCCCGGCGTAGGCAGCCGTGCCGCATGCCGCGACGTCGTAGGTGTAGTTAACCGTCCCGTTCTCCGGATTCTTCGCCGAGGTCAGGCGCGAGAGGCCATCGTAGGCGAACGTGCGCGTCTCCGCGCCCTGCGCCACGCCGGTCAGGTTCCCCAGCGCGTCGTGCGTGTAGGTTGTATGAAAGCCGGTGGCCGCGAGGTCCAGCCCGCAGGCCGCGGGCGCGTTGCCCGCCGCGTCGGCCTGGCTCGTCACCTCGCACACCCCGCTCAACTGCCCCAGACCGTCGGCCTGAATCACGCGGGTCACGCGCCTCGTCCCGTTGCCCTCGTCCTGGGTCTCGACCGCGCTGCCGCCGTAGCTGGTGAGGAACGTCGAGCCGTCGGAGTGGGTCAGCACCGTCTCGCGCCCCAGCCCGTCGTAGCTGTAGCTGTCCCCTGTGCCGGCGCAGTTCGCCGCGCCCGTGTCGCTGGAGGCGTAATAGGGGTAGCTCACGAAGCTGGTCTGGCCCACCGCGTTGTAACAAGCGTCCATGCGGCTCCATTGCCCGGACGTGGCCTCGGTGGCCGTCATGCTCGGCCGCGCCAGCCCGTCCAGCGTCTCGAATGTGTCCTCCCAGGCACTTGCGCTCTGCTTCCGCTGGAGGTCGAGCGTGGTCGCCGTATAGCCCAGGTCCGTTTCGCCACCGTCGGGATAGGCGATCTTCGCCAACGCCCAACTGTCGCCCGGGCCGCTGTAACCGTAGCTAGTCGGCTGGCCGTTGGCGTCGGTTACCGTGTTTGGCACGCCGCCGTCGCAGTACCAGCCCGCGGTGGTTTTGATCGCGGTGGTCGGGCTGTCCACCTCCGTCGGGAATAACCCGCCGCATGAGCCGGAGCCGTAGGCATAGTTTGTGATCGCCCCGTTGACGTCGCTCGCGGAGGCCACCGTGCCGTTGGGGTTGTAGGCGAAGCTCTGCGTCAGGAATGCCGAGGCCGTCGTGTAGCGCTTGACCGAGAGTAGGTTGCTGTTGCCATCGTAACCGTAGTCGGTCCGCGCGGCTTGGTTGCCCGCGCCGTCGCTGACGACCGCGCTCGACAGCGCCTCGCCGTAACCCGAGGCCACGTAGCTCAGGTTGGCGCCGCGCAGCGGCGCCCCGCCCGATGGCGACGTGGACCGGTCCGAGTCGCTCCAGGCGGTCGGGTTGCCGTAGGCGTCGAAGTCGGCGGTCGAGACACGATATACGGCCGGAGCGCCGTTCTGCGGCGCCATCTCCGTCATGGTGGTTTGCGACGCCACGCCATTGGCATTGACCGTCGAAGCCACTGTCATCTGCTCCAGCAGCGTGCCGCCCGATTGCGCGCCCTGATAATAGGCCGCCGTGGCCAGCGTCCCGCTTTCGCCGCCGACCACCGCCGGCCCGAAGCTGAACTCGGCCTGATTCCCGCCCGGCGGCGTCTCGGCGGTCTCGGTATCGCCCCCGCCCAGGTCCGTCAGCGCCCAGCTCCAACCGTTCTCTTCGCCATCCACCGAGTCCCAGGCGGTGAGCGTGACGTTGTTCGCTCCGCCCGAGGCGCAGTCCATCGCCCCATAGCTCAGATTGACGGTCGCCCCGGTCGGCAGCGTGATCGCGCTCAGCCGGCCGCCGGTGTCGTAGCCGAACGCGTAGCTTCCGCCCGGCAGGTTGAGCGCGCTCGGCACCGTCAGCGCCCCACTGTACTCCCTCACGCCGGGACAGCCGAAACTGGTCGCCACCCCCAACGACTCGAACTGCTCGGTGATCGTCGCCGGGTTGCCGTCGGGGCCGGTGAAGGTGTAGGTCAGCGGGGTCTCGATCGATTCGTATCCGCTCAGGGTCAGCGCCACCCCCAGCGGGTCTACGTAGCCGCACGTCGCGCCCACGCAGCCAGAGCCGGCGTAGTTGCCGTTGCGGTCCGTGAAGCCGGCGTCCACCTCGTCGCCGGAGCGGTCGTAGACGGCCTGGGCGTCGCCCGTCGCGTCAATGGCCACCGTGTAACCCTTGCCGTCGGGGACGGTGATCTGCTGGGCGGAATTGTAGAACGCCGGGCAGTCGTCGGCCTCGCCGGGCGGCGGCGGCCCGTTGGGGTCATCCACCGACTGAAACGTGTAGGGGATAGCAACCGCGGCGCCGTCCGGCTCCTCCAGCGTGTAGGTGGTGGTGTAGACGGTGCCGCTGCCGTCGTCGGGCGGGCCGATTTGCATGTCATACCAACCGCAGGTTCCGGTTTCCTCGGTGTCGGCCTCGACTCCGGCCGAGCTGGGCTCGAGGCCCCAGCCGCCGCCGGACGCAGGCTGCCAACCGCCGCCGGTAGGATTCCAGAACTGGCTGTTGTAGATCAGGGTGAGCCGCAACTGGGCCGGGGTGTTGGTGTTGCGGTTGTAGATCGGGAGGGCGAGGCTCGTGCCAAGCGTCGAGCGGTCCACGGCCACTGGGCCCACCGAGGCGTAGCTCGACCAGCGCGACGGGCCCGATTGCGCTGCGGCCGCTGCGGTCAGCAGTGGAAGCACGAGCAGCGCCAGGGCGGGGCGGGCCAGCCTCATGGCTGGCCTCCCGGGCGGGTGGCGGCCCGAGGCGGAGCTGCGGGAAAATCAGCGTCGGTGAAACCGGCGTGGACGGCGAAGCTCGTGAACGCCACCACCAGCGTGCGGCTGCCATCCGTCATGGTAACCGAAGCCGGGTAGCTAACGCCGCCGGCAACGGTGTAGCCGCGATAGGACAAGGTCACGGCGTGGCCGCGCCATGTCCAGGCGGCTGCGGTCGGCAGCCCGCTCGAGGCGTCGAGCGTGAGCGTGAGGGCGCGCGCCGTCTGGGCGCCGCCGCGAATGACGAGCGTCGCCGCCGCCCCGGCGGAGGCGCTGGCCGTGCCGGCGGCAAGGTCCGCCCAGAGAAGGCCCTGGGGCACCAGCGCGCACCCGGCAAAGCGGCCGCCGGTCGGCGCGAGCGCCGCCCACGCCGCCGGTCCGCGCCAGTGCAGGCCCGAGCCGTTGGCGATCAACTCGAAGCGCCCGCCACCGGCAATATCCACCGTCACCCTGCAGCGGTCGGCGCCCCAGGCCGCGACCGTGATCGCGCCCCGGCGGGCGCCCCGCGCCGTGGTGAGCGTGGCCGTACCGCTCGCGATGTAGCCGGCCTGCGGGCCCGCGCCTAGCGCCGCCAAGCCCTGCGCGGCCAGCGCCCCTGCCGGCGCCTGCGCGGCGGCGAAGCCCGCGGCAGCGAGGAGGGCGAACCCGGGCAAAATGCAACGGCGCGCGACTCGCCCGGCACTTACTCGCGCCTTCAGAACCTGAGTGAGCATCCCGGCGCGAGATTGGACCCGAACGCACCGGATGTCAAGTCATTTTGTTCGAAGCGGCGCGGCCTCACAGGGAAAGTCATGACTGCTGCCGGTCTGTGCAATGGGCAGCATTGACAGGCTCGAACCAAGGGCCGCGACGTTGTCCGCGATGCCGGTTCCGAATCCACTCGCGCCCGCCCCTGGCCCAGGGCTGAACAGGCTGGGCGCGCTCGTGCCGGGTGTCTCCACCGACGAACTACTTGACGTGAGCCGGACGGCCGGGCCGCCGGACCAGCCCCGCGAGCAGCGCCTGTGGCCACCACGGACGCGGGTGCCTCGTCCTTCACAATCGAGGTGTACGCGTGGCTGCTGCTGGCGAAGCTGGGAAGGCTGGGCGTGGCGGCGGACCCGTGGACGCTGTCGGCGGTGCGGGTGGGCAAGCGTCGTCGCCAGGCCGTCTGGACAAGTATCCACGTAATCTGATGTGGGCACTTGGGAAGTTTACGCTTCGGCTCAGGCGGCGGCGATGTCCCCCTTCAATCGATGATGACGAGGACCAGGAAAGGCGAGGCTCAGGGCAACCCGGATCGCCTGGCGAGGAACGCGGTGGGCGCCGGGCAGATCATCCACTTCATTGGCACCGGGCGAATCCTCGCGTGGCCTCGCAGGTGGGCGCGACGCAAGCCCCCAAATGTCGTAGACCTGGACGAAGCCCCGTTCGATTTGTTCCCCGCGCTGAGTCGACAAGCGCTTCCCACAGGCCCTGCGAACCCGCCGCCGGTTGAGGTCGCCGACTCTCGGGCTTACCTTTCCAGCCGCGCGTTGGACCTTCGCGAGACGATAAACTGGGCCACTATCGTTAGGCCAGAATCTGCACCTTATTACAAAAGGGAAATCGATTCCCGACACATCTGCAATGCAATACCAGTCCCATTCCCGAGCGCAGTGCCTATGACGAGGCTCAATTCCTCGATTTGGGGCCCGGTTTAATTCACCATTGTTTAATTCACCACTGGTTGGTGGTTTATGTGATCTATGATCAAGAACTCGCGCGGGCCCTTGGTCCATTGCAAGCCCAAGCCCAGTTGCTGTTTCAGCGCATCCGGAAGGCTGGGACCACCCGACAGGGCACCAGCCGCTTCGGCGTGCGGAGACCAGCGCAGCCCAACGTTATAATTCCCCATGAGGCCAGTTGAGTTCATTACCGGTGTATGAAGCTCGGCGGTCAGTAACACCGCGAGCTCGTCAAGCGTCATGTTACTTCGGTAGAAGACTGCATGACCGCGGCCCATTGCAATGCCTTCATGACCGGGGCCGATGCGGGGCAGGCCGCTCTCGGCAGCGCCGCTTGTCGCGCGCGAGTCCCCGGGCCTGGCCGCGCTGGACGCGGAAAGCTTCGGACCGCCCTTTGCGATGACCAGCTTGAACTCTTTGACATCGCGGGTTTCGCGGTGTTCGACCAGCGCAAACCGCTCGATCAGCATGTCCCGCAGCATCGCCCGGAGATCGCGGCGCGTTGCTCCTCGGGGCACCCGCGCCTGAACATCGAACATCTCGAAATTCATCCACGGGGGACCGGAAATCTGTCCATTATCCATTTGAAACGCTCGCGCCAAAAGGTTTGCCAAACTGTAGTGGGAACAGCGGAACAAGCTAGGATCGCCAGTGCCAGGGCCGCCGGTACAGCTCACCACGTATCCGCCGGGACTTCGCACCGAAGGCCTAATTGAAACTACCTCGAATTCCGGTTTGGACATGGCCGACTGGCCCCAGACGGCGATGCCCAAGCCGTACGCGGCCAGAACCGGAAGCCATAAAACGAGTCTACACCGCATGAACCAACCTGTCGAAGCAGCATGCGTGGAAACGACGAGCAATAGAGCGGAATGTTCAGTTACATCAGCGCCGAGCAGCGGTGAAAAAATTGGTCGGGACGGCGAGATTTGAACTCGCGACCCCTTGCACCCCAAGCAAGTGCGCTACCGGGCTGGGCTACGTCCCGAATCCCGCCGTTCGATATCGCCGCCCATTTTTTAGGGCGCGCCGCGCCTGGATGCGAGCTTCCTGACCTGACTGTGAGAAATGCCGACTAGGGCCGAATCAAAGTAGGTGTGGCAAAACTAGCCGCCGCCTCCCGTGGGGCGGGTCGCCGGCCCGCGCGCCGGCCGCCGGCCGGCGCCACGCGCCAGTTCGGGTGACGACAGCAGTTGCGATTCTGCCGCAAGGATCGGTTGGGGCCCGCGCCAACTGGGATGCAGCCTATATATTTCCTGAAACCGGCCCGGCGGACGCTCCGTCGTAGGCCTCGGCACCCCGGTAGCGGGCGTGCCGTGGGTTGGAACCGGTCAACAACATGTCATTGCGGGTGCTGGGTAGGACATCCCTGGTTTTTTGGAGCTTGGGGGCGGTTGTGCTGGCGCAAGTCGGCGCCGGCAGCCCGCCGGCCGCGCCGGCTCCGCGGACGCCGGCCTTCCAGCTCAGCCTCGACCAGGCCATTCAGTTGGCGCTGCAACACTCGCCGGCGCTGGCGGCGGCGCGCACCACAGTGCCCCAGAGCCAGGCCGGAGAGGTCACGGCGAATCTGCGCCCCAACCCGGTGCTGACCTGGGATGCGCTCTATTTCCCCGTCTTCACCCCGTCCCAGCTCAATGCCAGCTACCTGAACAACAGCGCCGAATTCGACGCCACCCTGGGCTACACCATCGAGCGCGGCGGCAAGCGCCAGGCGCGGTTGCGCGCCGCGCGCGACGCCACCACCGTCACCCGTGACCAGGTGACCGACAATGCCCGCACCCTCACCTTCAATGTGGCCCAGCAGTTCGTCGCCGTGCTACTGGCTAAATCCGGCCTGGCCCTGGCGCGTCAGGATCTGGCCAGTTGGCAGCAGACCGCCGACGTCAGCCGCCTCCAGTACCAGGCGGGAGCCATTAGCGAAGGCGACCTCGATACGGTCGAGTTGCAGACCCTGCAGTTCCAGACCGCCATCGGTGCCAACGAGCTGAGCCTCGCCCAAGCGCTCAGCGGTCTGCGGCAGCAGATCGGCTTCAGCGGCGTACCCGCCGGCTACAATGTCGCCGGACAACTGGCGTTTCAGCCGGTTTCCGGTAACCTGCAAGACATGCAGGCGCTGGCGCTGCGCGATCGCCCCGATCTCGCCGCCGCCCGCGCCGGCATCACCGCCGCCCAGAGCCAGCACGCTCTCGCCATTGCCGACGGCAAGCGCGACCTCACCGCCACCGGCCAGCTCACCCACACCGCCGGCGTCGCCACCGCGGGCGCCTTGTTCTCGATCGAAATTCCAATCTTTGACCGCAACCAGGGCGAAATCGCCCGCACTGCCGCCGCTGCCACCCAAGCCCAGGACCTGGCCCAGGCGGCAAGCGAACAGGTGCTGACCGACGTCGCCACCGCCTTTTCCGCGGTGCAGCAGGGCGCCAAGGTGGTCGCGCTCTACACCTCCGGCTACCGCGCCCAGGCCGCGCAGGCGCTCTCCATCCGGCGCTATTCCTACTCCCGGGGCGCCAGCAGCCTGCTCAATCTGCTCGATGCCGAACGCACCGATCGCGCCACCGAGGTCGGCTATCGCCAGGCGCTGGCGGCCTACATGCTCGCGGTCGAGCAATTGAAGGAAGCGGTGGGCACCAGGAGTTTGCCATGACCTCACCGGACGATATCGCGCAGCGCTGGCCCGCGGCTGCGGGCCCCCGGGCCGGCGCGAGCAAACGCGGACGACGTGCTCAACGGCACCTCGTCCGCGGCGAAGCCGCGCCGGGGCCCACGCCAATCAACGAAGCGGTGGGCACAAGGAGTTTGCCATGAGCAGAACATTGCTTAACGAGGCATCTTGGACGGGTGAAAGCGCCAGTAGCGCGTTCACCGAGCCGAGCGGGCGCGCGTTGCCGCCCAGCGCCTTCCGGCCGCAGCCCGACCCTCGGCGCCCCCAAGGCGCTGGCGCCTTGGGGTCCGAGCATCGGGAGGGCGTCCTGAGAAGGGCGGCCGCGCCGCTGGCGGCCGTGCTGGCGCTGGCCGCCGGCCTGGCCGCGCTGGCCGGCTGTGGCGCCTCGCGCGCCGCCAATGCCGACGCCACCGGCGCCGTGGGCGGCGCCGCGGCCAAGGCCACCTTCCTCACCGTACCCGAAGCGCAGATGGGCCATATCCAGGTGGTGTCGGCCGCCGTGACCAATTGGCCGCGCCAATTGCGGCTCACCGGCAGCGTGGACTATGACCAGTTCCTGACCACTCCGGTGATCACTCAGGTCAGCGGCCCGGTCGAGCGCATTCTGGCCACTCCCGGCCAGCAGGTGCAGCGGGGCCAGCCCCTGGTGGAGGTGAGCAGCCCCGATTTCGCCCAGGCCCGCACCGCCTACCTGCAGGCCAACGCCGCCTTCAGCCTGGCCCAAAAGACGCTGCGCCGCGATGAGGATCTCTACGAGCATCACGCCATCCCCCAAACTCAACTGGAGCAGGATCAGGCCACCCACGACCAGGATCAGGCCGCCTTGGCCGCCGCCGCGCAGTCGCTGCGCATCCTGGGCCTTCCCGACCCCTCCCCGCAGACCGTCGCCAGCGCCGGACCGCTGCTGGCCCTGCGCGCGCCCATCGCCGGCGAGGTGGTCGAGCGCGACATCGCCCCCGGCCAACTGGTGCAGGCCAACACCACCCAGTGTTTCGTCATCAGCGACATGAGCACTGTCTGGGTGCTGGCCAACGTCTACCAGAGCGATCTGCAGTATGTGCACGTCGGCGATCCCGTCGTCATCTCCACCGACGCCTACCCCACCACCTTCCGCGGCCGCATCCAGTACCTCAGCCCCACGCTCGACCCCGCCACCCGCACCCTGCAGGCCCGCATCGCCACCCGCAACCCCAACGCGGAACTTAAAAAACAAATGTACGTCACCGCCCTGGTGACTGCCGGCTCGCTGCGCAACATCGTGGTCGTGCCCAATGACGCCGTGCTGCGTGACACCCAAAACGTACCCTTCGTCTACGTGCAAGCCGCCGCCCGCAACCAGTTCGCCCAGCGCACCGTTTCCCTCGGCCCTACCGAGAACGGCTTCACTCAGATCACCGGCGGGCTGATGCCGGGCGAGCACATCGTCGCCAACGGCGGCATCTTCCTGCAGTTCGCCTCGACCTTTCAGCAATAGCCCGCCGCGCTCCCCGGTCCATGATTAACCGCATCATCCAACTCGCCCTGCGCCAGCGCTTCCTGGTGCTGCTGATCATGGTGCTG
This sequence comes from Terriglobales bacterium, assembly GCA_050745565.1. GTDB lineage: Bacteria > Acidobacteriota > Terriglobia > Terriglobales > SCQP01 > SCQP01. Next base: position 8,898 of record JBOGKJ010000013.1, read on the forward strand.
ATCGTCATTGGCGGTGTGGTCTCGTTCCAGAACATGCCGATCGAGGCCTACCCCGACCTGTCCCCGCCGCTGGTCGAGATCATCACCCAGTGGCCGGGCCACAGCTCGCAGGAGATCGAGCGCCTCATCACCCTGCCGCTCGAATTGGCAATGAACGGGACGCCGGGGCTGGTCTACATGCGCTCCATTTCCCTCTACGGCCTGAGCGACATCAACCTCACCTTCGAGGACTCCACCGACAACTACTTCGCCCGCCAACTGATCTTCCAGCGCTTTGCCGACGCCGCGCTCCCCACCGGCGTCACCCCCAGCCTGTCGCCACTGTCCAGCCCCAGCGGCCTCATCTATCGCTACGTGCTGGAAAGCCCCGACCGCGGCCCCCAGGACCTCAAGACCATCGAAGACTGGACCCTGGCGCGCGCCTATAAGTCCATCCCCGGCGTCGCCGATGACAGCGGCTTCGGCGGCACCACCATGCAGTACCAGGTGCTGCTCGATCCCGTGCGCCTGGCCAACTACCACGTCACCGTGCCCCAGGTGATGTCGGCGCTGGCGGCCAACAATGCCAACACCGGCGGCGGCTTCTACTCCCAGGGCGGGCAGTTCTACTACGTCCGCGCCCTCGGCTTGGTCACCGACACTTCCGATATCGGCAACATCGTCGTCGCCGCCGGCAACGGCGCCCCGGTCTACATTCACGACGTCGGCCAGGTGGTGATCGGCCATGCCCCGCGCCTGGGCGAATTCGGCTTCAACCACAACGATGACGCTGTCGAAGGCGTCATCCTCATGCTCACCGGCGCGCACGCTCAGGATGTGCTCAAGGCGGTCGAGGCCAAAACCGCCGAGCTCAACCGCGAGCTGCCGCCCGACGTCAAAGTCCACCCCTACTACGACCGTACCGGCCTCGTGGACCTCACCATCACCACGGTCGAGGGCAACTTGCTGCACGGCATCATCCTGGTGCTGATCATCCTGATCGCGCTGCTGGTCAGCTTCCGCGCCGCCGTTATCATCGCCCTCACCATCCCCCTGGCGCTGCTGTTCGCCTTTATCTTCCTGCACGCCTGGGGCATCTCGGCCAACCTGCTTTCGATCGGCGCCATCGACTTCGGCATCATCATTGACGGCACCGTGATCATGATGGAGAACATCTATCGTGAGCTCGAAGAGCACCACGGCCAGGACTACAACCTCATCGAGGTGATCGTCGCCGCCGCCCGCGACGTGGATCGCCCGATCTTCTTTTCCGTGGCGATCATGATCGCCGCCTACCTGCCGATTTACGCCCTCAGCGGCGCCAGCGCCAAGCTGTTCCGCCCCATGGCCGACACCATGGCGATGGCGCTGGTGGGTTCGCTGATCATCACCCTGACGCTGGTCCCGGTGCTCAGCTCCTACTGGTTCAAGCGCGGCATCAAGCCGACGGTGAACCGGCCGCTGGAGTGGATCAAGCGCGGCTACCGCCGCCAGACCGCCTGGTCGCTGCGGCACCCGGCGCCGGTGCTGATCGTGGTGGTCATCCTGTTCGCCGCCGCGCTCGAACTGGTGCCGCACATCGGCGGCGAGTTCATGCCCCACATGGATGAAGGCGCGCTCTGGGTGCGCGCCACCATGCCCTACTCCATCTCCTTCGAGGCGGCGAGCCAGATCGCCCCGCAGGTGCGCGACATCCTGATGGCCTACCCCCAGGTCACCGATGTCGGCAGCGAACTCGGCCGCCCCGACGACGGTACCGACTCCACCGGCTTTTTCAACTGCGAGTTTTACGTCGGCCTGCGCCCCTATGATGACCCCACCTGGCAAAAAAGCCCCGCCCACACCAAGGCGGAGCTGGTGGCCTCGCTGCAAAAGCGATTCACGGCGTTTCCGGGCATCATCTTCAACTACACCCAGCCCGCCGAGGACGCCGTGGACGAGGCCCTCACCGGTCTGAAGAGCGCCCTCGCGGTCAAGGTCTTCGGCCCCGACCTGCACGTGCTCCAGGCCCAGGCCATCCAAATCCGCAAGACTCTCTCCACCGTCCCCGGCTTCACCGACCTCACCGTGGTCAAGGAACTGGGCCAGCCCTCCATCGCCGTCCAGATCCACCGCGCCGCCATTGCCCGCTACGGCATCAATGTCTCCGACGTGGAAAACGTCATCGAGGCTGGCGTCGGCGGCGATGCAGTCTCCCAGGTGGTCCATGGCGAGGAGCTGTTCGATCTGGTGGTGCGCATGGAACCGCAGTTCCGCAGCAGCCCGCAGTCCATCGGCAGCCTGCTGGTGGCCAGCCCCAGCGGCCAGCAGATCCCGGTCCGCGAGCTCGCCGGCATCACCGAGCAGGACAGTCCCTCGTTCATCTACCGCGAAAACAACGAGCGCTACATCGGGGTGCAGTACAGCATCGAAGGCGTCGATCTGCAGCACGCCGTGGACGCCGGCAAGGCGGCGCTGGCGCGCTCCGTGCATCTGCCCTCCGGCTACCGCATGGTCTGGGGTGGCGAGTACAGCGAGTACCTGGCCGCGCGCCAACAGATCGCCGTCGTGGGACCGCTCGTGATCCTGCTCATCTTCATGATCCTGTTCGCCCTGTATGGCAACTTCAAGTTTCCGGTGGTCATCGCCATCAGCGTGTTGCTGACCCTGCCCGAGGGCGCGCTGCTGATGCTCTGGCTCACCGGCACGCCCTTCAGCGTCTCCTCGGCGCTCGGGTTGCTGGCCGTCACCGGCGTCGCCGCCGAGGAAACCGTCATCCTGGTGAGCTACATCAACAAGCTCCGCCTGCAGGGCCAGGAAATCATGGCGGCCTCCTGCGATGCCGCTACCCTCCGCCTGCGCCCCATCATGATCACTGCCCTGGTGGCCTGCCTGGGCCTGCTGCCCGCTGCGCTCTCGCACGGCATCGGCAGCGACACCCAGCGCCCGTTCGCGCTGGTCATCGTCAGCGGCATGATCTCGACCCTGGTGCTGGGCCTATGCATCAACCCCGTGCTCTACGCCCTCGCCGCCCGCAAGGGCGACGTGCTCCAGGTCTGAGCGGCCGGCAGGACGCGCCTGGCGCGGCACCGGTATAATACGCGACATATGATGCCCCTCCTGTTGTGCGTCCTGTCATGCGCTGTGTTCGCCGCTGGCCTGACGGCCCAGGCCGCGCTCCCCGCCGGCGATGCCCGCGTGCTGGTGACCGTCACCGAACTCAAACCCGGCTCGCCGCCGGTGGCGCCGGCGACCTTCCGCGTCCGCGACCGCGGCACGGCTTGGAAGGTGCTGGGCTGGCAGGCGGTGCCGCGCTCCGTGCAGTTGTGGATTGCGCTCGACGATGACAGTTCCGCCGCGCTCAACCGCCGCCTCGATGACGTGCGGAAATTCATCCTCCATCTGCCCTCCGCCTTCCAGGTGGGAGTGGTCTACTTCAGCTTGTCCGGCGCGCAGATCGCCGCCCCATTGAGCAACAAGCATCGGGCCGCGGCCGCGGCGGTGCGCCCGGTCAAGGCCATGCAGGGCATCTCGCCCGACCCCTATGCCGCGCTGCAATCTCTCCTCGAGCAGTGGCCCGCGGTGCCCGGCGTCCGGCGCGCGGTGTTGATCTTCAGCGACGGCGTCCTGCACTCCGGTGGCGATAACAACCCCAGCAATCATTCCTTCCAGGCCGCCGAGGCGCGGGCGCAGCAGGCGGATGTGACCGTGTTCGGCCTTTCGGTGCCCGATGCCGGCAATGCGATGGGCATTGGCGTCGGCGGCGAGGTGCAGCCCAGTCTCCGTGCCCAGGGCGGCGGCAACAGCACCATGAACTCGCCCGCCGCCACCCCGGCCATGGCTGCCGCCCAGGGCGAGGGCAACCTGCGCACCCTGGCCGAAGCCACCGGAGGCTGGTGGAACGAAGTGACGCTCCCCATGACCGTCCTGCCGGGCGAGTTGGCCGCGGTGCTCAGTTGCATGCAACACCAGTTTTATCTCGTGTTTGCCGTCCCGCCGGGAACGCCCGCCGCGTGGGTGCCGCTCAAGATTGATTCCCATGCCAAGGGCGCCAAAGTGAGCGTGCCGCCCGGCGTCTATCTCGGCTCCTAACGACCCGCCGCAGACTCGAGCCTTCCTCACTGGCGCAATATCAGCGATGCTGTAGCCGCAGCGTCGTTGATCTGGGGCGGGTCGCCGACCCGCCCGCCGGCCGCCGGCCGTTTTCTTCCGGCCGCGCCGTCCGTCGAGCCTTCACTAGCAACTAGCAACTGACAACTAGCAACTTTGCTTCCGGCCGCGCCGCCGCTAGCGCGGCGTGCCGGCGAGCGTGAGCGAGCTGCTGAGCGGAAGCGAGCGCGACGAGCCGCCGACCAGGATGCGGTAGTCGCCCGGCAACACCCGCCATGCGTTGCGGCTCGTATCCCAAACCGAGAGGCGCAGCAGCGCCACCGGCACCGTCAGCGCCTTCGATTCCCCCGCTGCCAGCTCGACCCGGTCCCAGCCCACCAGCCGTTTCGGAGGCTCGCCCGCCGACGCGGGAAACGCAAGATAAACTTCCGCGATTTCAGTTCCGGCGCGCTTGCCGGTGTTCTTCAACTCGAAATGGACGGCGAGCGCGCCGCCTGCCTGCGTGACCTTGAGCCCGGAGTAAGCGAAGGTGGTGTAGGTGAGGCCGTAGCCGAAGGGGAACAGCGGCTGCTTGTGCTGGGCGTCATACCATTTGTAGCCCACCTCCAGGCCCTCGCTATAGACAACGTCAAAAGACGGCATCTGGCCTCTGCGTCCTCCCACGCTCGCCGGTGCGGCCGGCGGCCCAAACCTGACCGGATGCGGCAGGTCCGCGTCGCTGGCGGCGAACGTGATCGGCGTCTTGGCCGACGGGTTCACGCGGCCAAACAAGATGTCGGCAATCGCCTCGCCGCCGCGGATGCCCGGATACCAGGCTTCCAGAATGGCGCTGGCGCGCCCGGCCCACGGCATCGCTACCGCGCCGCCGGTTTCGAGCACCACCACGGTGTGCGGGTTCGCCGCCGTCACCGCCGCCACCAGCGCATCCTGGTTGCCGGGCAGCGCCAGGCTGGCGGCGTCGCGGCCCTCGCTCATGGGCTGGTTGCAGAACACGATCGCGACCTGGGACGCCTGCGCCAGCGCCGCGGCCGCGGCCAGATCGCTGCCGTCGTTGTAGCTGACGCGGGCGCCGGGCGCCGCCGCGCGAATGGCGGCGAGCGGCGAGGAGCGGAAGTAGACCGGGCCGCCGCGCCCGCGACCCCTGCCGCCGGATGCCGCCACCGCATTCCCGCCGGGCGCGTTCACCTGGGCCGAGCCGCCGCCCGAAAGCACGCCGGCATCGGCGTGGGAACCGATCACGGCGATGGATCGCACCGCCGGCGACAACGGCAGTTGCGCGCCGGCGTTCTTGAGCAGCACCATGCTCTCGTCGGCGATCCGCCGCGCAACCGCCATGCCCGCGGCGGCGTCTGGAACCTCGGTGGTCCGCCGACGGTCCATCAACCCCACCGCGAATTCCGAGCGCAGAATGCGGTGCACCATGTCATCAATGCGCCCCATCGGCACCTCGCCCGCGGCGACCGCCTGTTGCAGCGGCGCGCCGAAGTGGCTGTCGCCCGGCATCTCGATATCGAGGCCCGCCAGCGCCGCCTTCACCGTGCTGTGGGTGGCGCCCCAGTCGGAGAGCACGAAGCCCTTGAAGCCGATCGAGTCCTTCAGCACGTCGGTGAGCAGATAGCGGTTCTCGCAGGCGTAGTCGCCGTTGACCTTGTTGTAGGCGCACATCACCGCCGCCGGCTGCGCGTCCTTTACCGCGATCTCGAACGCCAGCAGGTCGGTCTCGCGCATCACGCGCTGATCGGGCATCACCACGTTGAGCACCGTGCGCCCGGTCTCCTGGTCGTTGAAGGCGTAATGCTTGACGTCGCCGAGAATGCCCTGCGCCTGCAGCCCCCGCATCGCCTCGCCGTCCAACCAGCCCGCCAGGATCGGGTCCTCGCCCAGGTACTCGAAGTTGCGGCCGTTGCGGGGCTCGCGGGTGATGTCAACACCGCCGCCGAGCGACATGGTGTAGCCCTCGTCCCGCAGCTCGGTGCCGATCAGCGCGCCGTAGTCGTAGGCCGCCTTGAGGTCCCAACTGCTGGCCAGCGCGATATCGGAGGGCAGCGCGGTCGAGTAGCGGCCGCGGGCCGCGCCGCGGGTCACGCCCACGGCGGCGTCAGCCATCTGCAGGTCGGGGATGCCCAGCCGCGGGATGCCGGGAATGAAGCCGGCGCCGCCGTTGTTGCGGCTCGCCGTCAGCCGCCGCTCCAGCTCCGCCACCGTCGGTGGCGGGGTGGCGCCGCCGCCGCCGCGCCCGAAGCCGCCCATGCCGTGCAGCAGTTGCAGTTTCTCCTCCAGCGTCATTTGCCCCAGCAGCAGATCGGCGCGCTGGTCGGGCGACAGCGCGGTGTTCATCCATGGTCCGGTCACCGCCGGCGTCCCGCGACCCCGGCCCTGCGCGCGTGCCAGCGGCGGCTGGGCCGTGATCAAAATCAGGACTGCGGCCGCAGCCACGGCCAGCCAGAGACTCTGTTTGATTCGCATTGGCTGCCAGTCTACACCCGGCCTCGTGTAAGTCGGCAAGCCACTGGGGGATAGGAGACAGGGGCCGCCAAAACTGCCCCCCCTCACGGATGGGTGTGGTGCAGGCTAGGAGCGAGAGCGAGCGCGGCGGTGGCTGCGGTTCAAGTCGGTGCTGGTGCGACCGGTGACGCAAAGGACGCAAGGGACACAAAATCCAGGACCAGGCGAACGGTCAGCACCCCGCCCGAACCGGCGCAGGCCCAAGGGCCACGCAACACCGGCCCACCCCGTCGCACACAGTTGAACGGCAGTAGAATACCATCTCTGGTGAGCCGGAACACGCTGAATAGCTTCTCTTGGACACAGAAGAGCGAATCGGCAGACTCGGAAACCGTGGCGTGCCGTTTCTTCAGGCTATGCAAGGCAAAATAGCGCGGCGATTGCAGGAATCTTATGATTCCTTGCAGAATATTGCTGATGCGGCAATTGGTGGCCGAGGATAAAAGGCAGTGCAGCATGTACGGACGCATCGATGACGGGCGGCGCTAAAGTAGGTCGAAACGAGCCGTGTGTTTGTGGGAGTGGCAAGAAGTTCAAGCGTTGCTGCGGCGCGGTTGGCTCAAACGAATCGCTAGCGACTGGTGCCATTTTGCCCAAAGCAACGAGCGCAACGTTTCCCCCGACGGGTGTCCCGGGCGAAGCTCAGACAATGGTTGTGTTCAATCGCTTTGTTGATGGCGACTCGCGCAACGAAGGCGGTCCGGCCGGGCTTCCGGGCATGTACCAAGTAATCTTTTTGCTCCAGCGGCCCGGCTTCAGCGAAATTGGAGAGAAGACGTTTTCGTTCGTAACGAACTCGGGCGGCGACTCCCACCTCGCCATCACGAAACCTGCATATTCTCCACCGGGCAATCCAGATGCCGACCAAATTCGGATTTTTGCGATCACACCCGATGGGCGGTTTACGTTCACAGGATTCCCCAATTCTCGCGGCTTTCTTGGCAAGCTGGCTACAGCGCCGTTCAACGCGCAAGATCGTTTTGACGCAGAACGCAAAGCATACGGTGCGCTCGGCCCAGCCATGAGCAATTGGTCTGTCCATTTGGACATTCCAATCCATGTAGCGGTAATCGAGACGACGGAAATACGAACCGGCAACGCCAGTATCCGGGTCGTTCAACCATTCCTTGAAGCCCCATTTGCCGTCGAGGCGGTGACGCCGCCACACGATTCAGAATTTGCGCACTATGCTAGCCTCTACCGAGAGGCACTGAACAGCAACAGCCCAGGGTTCCGTTATCTGTGCCTTTTCAAGATTATCGAAGGGGTCCGTTTTAGGCGCGCGCGGTTAGGCAAAGAGGCTCGCGAAAAGGGGCAAATGTTTGGACGCCCTGCGGAGACCATCCCCGACGACGTCGAGTCGATGCGCACGTGGTTGGATGCCATTTTCCCGATTCACCACCAGTGGGACCAACTGACTGTGGACCAGATTTTCCAAAGTGAAGCGCGCGGCAAGAATGCCGGGCGCATTATTCAAAATGAATTAATTC
>JBOGKJ010000014.1:0-6190 GCA_050745565.1 Terriglobales bacterium
GCGGCTGAAGCCCTCGGTGCCGCCGTGCAGCGAGTTCGGCGGGTTGTTGATGGGTAACTCGTACAGATGTCCGTCGAGCCGGAAGCGCCCTTTGGCAATCCGGTTGGCATAGCGTCCAACCAGCGCGCCAAAATAGGTCTTGGTGTCGGCCCAGTAGCCGGCGGCGTTTTCGTGCCCCAGCAGGATGTCGGCCGTGCGGCCCTTCCGGTCCGGCGTCCGGATTGCGACCAAGGTCGCCCCGAGGTCAGTGACCTCGACGCTGACGCCGTCATGGCCGGTGAGCGTATAGAGATGAACCGCCCGTCCGTCGGGAAGCTGCCCGAACGAACCCGAGACGACCCCTGGCGTCTGTGCCATCAGGATGCCTCCCCCCAACCCCGCGAGCAGCGCGGCGGCGGCAATACATCGGTTGCGCATCAGCTATAAAGATAGCATCGCCTGTCGCGGGATGCCGCCCCGCGGGCAGGCAAGCGGGCTCAGCGGCGGTTGGCGGCCAGGGTTTTCTTCCGCAGCCGCAGCGAGCGCGGCGTGACTTCCACCCATTCGTCTTCGGCCACGAACTCCAGCGCCTGCTCCAGCGTGGGGGCGTGAAACGGGACCAGGCGGATGGCCTCGTCCGCGACCGAGGCGCGCATATTGGTCAGCTTTTTTTCCTTGGTCGGGTTCACGTCCATGTCGTCCTCGCGGGCGCTTGCGCCCACGATCATGCCCGCATAAACCTCGACGCCCGGGCCCAGGAAGAGCTGCCCCCGCTCCTGCAGATTGTTCAGGGCATAGGCGGTGCTCGTGCCAGCGCGGTCGGCCACCAGCGCGCCGGTGGGCCGCGCCGGCAGCTCGCCCCGATAGGGCACCCAGCCGGCGAAAATCGAGTGCATAAGCGCCGTGCCGCGCGTTTCCTGCAGCAGCGCGCCCCGCAGCCCGATCAATCCGCGCGCCGGGATCAGGAACTCCAGCCGAACCCGTCCCGAGCCGTGGTCGGCCATTTGCGTCATCTCGCCGCGGCGCGCGCCAAGCCGCTCGATGACCACGCCCACGTAGGCCGTCGGACAATCCACCACCACCTGCTCCTGGGGCTCCATCGTCTGCCCGTTCTCCTGCTTGCAGACGATCTCAGGCTTGCCGGCCATCAACTCGTAGCCTTCGCGCCGCATGCCCTCAATCAAAATCGCCAGTTGCAGCTCGCCGCGTCCCAGCACCCGGAACGTGTCGGCCGACTGTTCGTCTACCCGGATGGAGACGTTGGTCAGCAACTCCCGCTCCAGCCGCTCGCGCAAATGGCGCGAGGTCACGAGCGAGCCGTCGCGACCCGCCAGCGGCGAGGTGTTGACGGTGAAAATCATCGCCAACGTGGGTTCGTCAATCAGAACCGGCGGCAGCGGCGAGGGGCGCTCGGCATCGGTGACCGTTTCGCCGATCTGAATGCCTTCCACCCCGGCCAGTGCCACAATCTCGCCGGGCCCGGCCTCGGCCGTCTCCTCGCGCTTCAGGCCGTTGAAGGTGTAAACCCGGGTGATGCGCGTGCGCACCAGCGCGCCATCAAGCTTGGCGATGGCCACGTCGGCGCCCGTGGTCAGGCAGCCGTTGAACACCCGCCCGATGGCGATGCGGCCCAGGTAATCGCTGTAGTCCAGGTTCAGCACCTGCAACTGCAGCGGGGCCGAGCGCTCGCCCGTTGGCGCCGGCACGGCGGCCACGATGGCCTCGAACAATGGGGCGAGGTCGCTGCCGGCTTCCTCCGCCGTCTTTTGCGCCACCCCGGTCTTGGCGTTGGTGTAGATCACCGGAAAATCGAGTTGGTCCTCGCTGGCGTCGAGGTCAATGAACAGATCGTAGATTTCGTTCAACACGTCGGCCGGGCGGGCATCCTGGCGGTCAATCTTATTGACCACCACCACCGGCGCCAGACGCCGCGCCAGCGCCTTCTGCAGCACGTAGCGCGTCTGCGGCAGCGGCCCTTCGCTCGCGTCCACCAGCAGCACCACGCCGTCCACCAGGTTCAGGGCGCGCTCAACTTCACCGCCAAAATCGCTGTGCCCGGGCGTATCCACGATGTTGATTTTGGTTTCGCCGTACCAGACGGCGGTGTTTTTCGCCAGGATGGTGATCCCGCGCTCCCGCTCCAGTTCGTTGGAATCCATCACCCGGTCGGTGACGACTTGGTTGGCGCGAAAAATGCCGCTTTGGCGCAGCATGGCGTCCACCAGCGTGGTTTTACCGTGGTCAACGTGGGCAATGATGGCGATGTTGCGGATGGCAGGCACATCCTATTCTAAACGGGGTGGCCCTGGCTCCGCCGCCGAACCCCGGCGCGGAAGGCGGATTGGACGCTACCAGGACGCCGCGCCGGGCTGCGCCGGGCGCCAGCGCAGCCGGGTGTAATGACGCGCCCAGGCCTGCGGAGTGGCGTGATAGCTTGGGCTGACGCATATGCGGTTGAGGTGAAACGGGGAGTCGGCCGCGGTCACGATGCCGCCATGGGCGCTGAGGCAACTGCGGTACCCAGCCACCCGCACCGCCGCCCGCACTGCGGCGTCGCAGTCGCCGCGCCCGCCAAACGGGTAGGCAAAGTCCAGCACCGGCTCGCCCAACTCCTTCTCCAGGCGCTGGCGCGACGCCCGCAGTTCCAGCGCCTGCTCGGCCGCGCCGGCCCCCGCCATGCGGACATGATGCACGGTATGCGAGCCGACGCCGAACCCGGCCCCCCGCAGCGCGCGCACCTGCGCCCAGCTCATCATCGCCGGCGCCAGCCCCAGTTCCTGGTCCCAGGCGAAGCGGCTGGGAATGCCCAGCGCTCCGGTGGTGACGAAGAAGGTGGCGCTGAGCTCGAACTGGTCGAGAATCGGCGCGGCGATCTCGGCGTTGTCGGCATAACCGTCGTCAAAGGTGATGGTGAGGGTGGGCTCCGGCGCCGGCTCGCGGCTGGCCAGCCGGGCCAGCAGCGTATCCAGGTTGATGACTGCATAGTGATCGCGCCAGTAGCGGCACAACGCCCGGAACGCGCCGGCGGGGTAGGAGAGCTCATCCTGGCTGCCGTCCCAGATGCGGTGGAAGCAGACGATGCAGTAGGACCACCGGGAGCCGCGCAGCCGGTCAAGCGCTTGGCACACCGGCAGCGACCAGTATTGCCGTCCGGGCAGCGCCTTCATGCCGGCTGCCTCCCCCCGCGCCACCGCCGCCACCACGGCCGCAGCCGCAGGTAGCCGCGGCCGCCCACGCTGGCGGCCAAGGCGAGCCGCAGCGTGGGGCGCTGGGTCTCGGTCCACCGGCTCTTGTAGGCTTCCTCGCCGCGCAGGAAGTCGAACTGGCGCTCGCCGCGCCGGATGCAGTCCTCGGCCACCCCGGCCAGCAGCACCGTGCCCGGACTGAGCTCGGCCAAGGCCGGCTCGAACCCGCTCTGGTAATAGAGAAAACGCCGGCCCCAGACCAGGCCATACAATGCCGCCACCACGGCCCCGGCCGAGCATAACAGGTAGAGCCGGCAGCCGCGGACAGCGGCCAGTTGCGCTGCCGCCCGGAGATGAAACTCGCGCGCCTCGGCGGATTCGTATACGCCGCGCTCGCCGCGGTGCGCCCGTCGGCGGTTGTGCAGCCGGAACAGCTCCGCCAGGCCGGCACGCATCGCCGCGGGCGAGTCCACGCATTCCAGACGCGCGCCGTCGGCGAGCCGACCGAAACGGCGCTGGCGCCGGCGCACTTCCGAGCGGAAATTGGCGCTGCGCCTGTCCAGCAGCGCCGCCATGGTGGCCGGCAGCGCCATGTAGGGCAGTGCCGGGCCGGCTTCGCCGCGGGCGCCTAGGGCGGTGAGCGCCGCAGCCAGTGGGCCGGCGGGCGGGATGGACTCAATCTCCAGCCAGTCCCAGCGCCGCTGCCGCAGTGCCGCCCGCAGCAGCCGGCCAGCGGTCGCTGCCGGCGCCTCCGGGTGCAGCAGGCAATCCCATTCGTCGCCGTCCGAGCCCTGCGCCAACATCTCGACGCGCCATAGTCCATGCTGCCGCGTGCGCTGCAGCGCCAGCAGGCCCGCCAGCCGGCCGTCGGCGAACGGCAGCGCCACCAGCAGCGGCTCGACCTGGCCGGCGTAGCCCGCCAGCCAGTTGCGCTGCCACTCCCAACTGAGAAAGGGATTGGCTGGCTGGGCCTCCCGCCAGAGCTGCTTCCATCCGCGCTCAATGCCGGCCAGCCGGGCCTCGATCTGCCCCCGGCCGGCTATCACCATCGGCGCCGCCAGGGCCGCGGGGGCCGCGGCTGCTTCAAATTCCACGGGGTGCCGGCTGGTGGCCATTACCGCTGCTGCCCCATGACCACGCGTGTTTCGGCGTAGGCGGTCGCCGCTGCCGGCGCCGCTGCGGGCGTCGGCATCGGCAGCCGGCCACCCTGCCGCCCCTGGATGGTGGGCCGGATGTTCCGCAGCCTTGACAGCACCGAGCGCACCACGCGCGGATGTCTCCACTGCAGTGTAGCCACATACAGCAGGGCGCCGAACGGCACCAGCACCAATAGCTCCGGCCGCGGCGCCCAGCCCGCAAACCGCGGCAACACCAGCCACAGGCCCGCCGCCATGGCGGCGGTCGCCTCCAGCGCCGGCGCGAAACACTGCCAGAGCGCCGCCGGGCTGATCTTCAGATAGCGCCACACCAGGTAGACATGCAGCCCCGACATCGCCACCCGCGTGGCCACCTGCCCCCAGGCCACGCCCACGATGCCGCCCCAGCGTGCCCCCAGAATCAAGCTGGGCGGCAGGATAATCCACCAGGCGACGGTGGTGCGGGTCAGCACATCCGGGCGTCCCATGGATTTATAGGCGTCGCCAAAATGGTGGGTGATACAGCGTATGCCGCCATAGAGGGCCAGCACCTGCAGCACTGCCACCGACGGACCCCAGCGCCAGCCGTAGATGCTGTAGATGATCGGCCCCGCCAGCACCCCCAGCCCGGCCGCCAGCGGCAACGTCAGCAGCGCGGTAAAGCGGCAGGTGTCAAGTAGCGTGGCGCGGAAGTGGGCGCGGCTGTCCTGCAGGCGGGAAAAGGCCGGAAAGATCACCCGCGAGATCACCGCGAGCACGCTCAGCAGCACCACCTCCGGCAGCCGGTAGGCGAGCGTGTAGAAGCCCAATAGCGTGTCGCTCAGCATCTTCCCGATCGTGAGCGTGTCCAGGTGCGTCAGCAGCACGCTCGATCCGTCCAGCAGGTAGATGTGCTTGGCGTAATGCGCCATGCGCACCGCCACCGGCCGCTCGAAGTGCCAGTGCGGCCGCCACGGCGTGATGCGCCACAGCAGCAGCGTGCACACCGCCGTGCCCAGCACCTGGCTCCAAATCAGGCTCCAGGCGCCCCAGCCGAGCAGGGCCAATGCCACCGCCAGCGTGCCCTTGACGAAGGCTTGCCCCAGGTCGGGCAGCAGCTTGGCGCGGAACGCCAACTGACGCCGCAGCAGCGCGTTGTGGGTGTTACCCAGCGCCAGCAGCAGCACGCACGCCAGCAGCGCACGCAGCATCCCGGTCAGCGCGGGCTCATGAAAAAACCTCGCCAGCCAGGGCGCCGCCGCCCACCCGCCGCCCAGCTCGAGGAGTGAGGCGGCCAGCGTGATCCAAAAACACAGATCGGCGGCGGCGTACACCGACTGGTCCTCGAAAATCAGCGCGCTGGTCATCCCCAGCGTGGCCAGAATCTCCAGCACCGTCACCGCCGAGGTCGCCAGCGCCACCGCTCCGAATGCCTGCGGCGCCAGCAGCCGCGCTAGCACCACCACGGAGCCGAACACCAGCAGTTTGCCGAGCAGGAACGAACTCGAGGCCCAGAACAGCCCGTGCAGAATGTGCCCGGTGCTCATCGCCGCGCCCGGCGTGTCGCTGGCGGCAGGCGCCATGCCGGCATCGCCGGCGCGCTCCACGCGCTGCCATAGCGGCGACTGCCGCCGCCGCAGGTACCGCCATCCGCCCGCCAGGCCGGCCAGCAGCGCCAGGCAGAAAAAATATGGCGCTTCGGCCCGCCCCAAACGCGCTCCCGCCGCCCGCGCCAGCCCGACCATGCCCACCCAGGCCCAGCCCACCAACTGCAGCCAGGCCACCGCGCGCACCCCGCCATCCACCGCGCCCGCCGGCGCCACCAGCACCAGCAGCCCGCTGGCCAGCGCCAACAGCAGCCACAGCGCCGACAGCGGCCGCAGTATCTGGTGGCACACCAGCTTGGCCGCG
>JBOGKJ010000015.1:0-4736 GCA_050745565.1 Terriglobales bacterium
CGCACAACCGCGTCGAAAACGGCCGGGCGCTGGGCTCATTCGCGCGCGCCCTCCCGGTCGCCGCCGGCCATTCGGCCAGCTACTCCGCCGTGGTGGGGGTGGTCGCGCCGGGACAAATGCGGCGCGACTTTCTCGCCTATATCGAGCGCGAGCGCGCGCACCCCTACCGGCCCTTCCTGCATTACAACTCCTGGTTTGATCTCGGCTACTTCACCCCCTATGATCAGGCCGGCTGCCTGGATGTGATCCACACCTTCGGCGAGGAGTTGGTGCGGCGGCGACACGTGCCGATGAACTCGTTCCTGTTCGACGACGGCTGGGACAACCACGACGACTGGAGCTTCAACGCCGGCTTCCCGGACGGCTTCACGCCGCTAAAGGCCGCCACCGCCGCCATTGGCGCCGCCCCCGGCGTTTGGCTGTCGCCCTGGGGCGGCTACGGCAAGCCGCGGCAGGAGCGGCTGGCCAACGCCAGCAAGCATGGCTATGAGACGAACCGCGAAGGGTTGGCGCTCTCGGGCCCGGTGTATTACAAACGCTTCCACGAAGTCTGTCTGGAGATGATCCAGAAGTATGGCATCAACCAGTTCAAACTCGATGGTACCGGCAGCAACGCCCAGGTCGTTCCCGGCAGTGCCTTCGGCAGCGACTTTGAGGCCGCCATCAGCCTGATTGGCGACATGCGGCGCGCCGAGCCAGATCTGTTCATCAACCTCACCACCGGCACCTATCCCTCGCCGTTCTGGCTCTTCTACGCCGATTCCACCTGGCGCGGCGGCAGCGACACCAGCTTCGCGGGCGTGGGCAGCGACCGGCAGCAATGGATCACCTACCGCGACGCCGACACCTTCCGGCACGTGGTCGAACGCGGTCCACTGTACCCGCTGAATGCGCTGATGCTGCACGGTATCGTCTATGCCAAGCATGCCCGGCGGCTGGACACGGATCCCGGCCACGATTTCGACGCCGAGGTGCGCGCCTACTTTGGCACCGGCACCGACTTGCAGGAAATGTACATTTCCCACGACCTGCTCACCAAGGACGACTGGGACGTGCTGGCGGAGGCGGCGCAGTGGGCGCGCCGCCGGGCCGATGTTCTGGTGGACACGCACTGGCTCGGCGGCGACCCGCGCGCGCTCACGCCCTACTCCCACGCCGCCTGGTCGCCTTCGGGTGCGGTGCTGACTTTGCGCAACCCCAGTGACCAGCCGCAAAAAGTGGCGGTGGACGTGGCCGACGCCTTTGAACTGCCCGCCGGCGCACCGACCACCTACACCATGCGCTCGCCCTGGAAGCGCGATCAATGGCGGCGGAAGCAGGAGCGGCCACGTGTGGTGCTGCGCGCTGGCGAGCCCTATGCGTTTTCCTTGAAGCCCTTCGAGGTGCTGACCCTCGACAGCCGTGCCTGAAAGCACCGTCAAAGCGCGCGGAAGCGGCGCGCGTGGCTACGGGCTGATTGCCGCCGCCGCCTGCTGCTGGGGCGCCTCCGCCGCGCTCGGCCGCGCCATGTTCACCGGACGCGTGGCGCACCCGGTCTCGCCGCTGGTGTTGACCCAAATGCGCATCACGCTCGCCGCCCTCGTGCTGCTCGCGGCACTGGCGGCCGCCCGCCGCGGCGCAATCTTCCTGCCCGCGCGCCAAGCCTGGGCTGCGGTCTCGATCGGCATCGTCGGCATGACCGCCTCGAACTACTTCTACTATCTCGCCATCGAGCGCACCTGCGTGGCGGTGGCGATCATCATTCAGTACACCGCGCCCATCTGGGTGCTGCTGTATCTTGTCGCCCGCGGCCGCCAGCGCGCCACCCCCACGCGCCTCGCCGCCGTCGCGCTGGCGCTCGCCGGCATTGCCCTGGTGCTTGGCGTCGCCTCCGCAGGTCTGCGCCTGTTCACCTCCGCCGGCGGCCTGGACGCGATCGGGGTATGCGGCGCGCTGCTTGCCGCCTTCGCCTTCGCCTACTACAACATCGCCGGCGAGCGCCTCGTCGCCCGCGCCGACCCCATCCTGGTCTCGCTCTACATGCTGGTCGGCGCGGCGGTGTTCATGCTCGCGGTGCATCCGCCCTGGCTCATCTGGCGCGCCCACTATGGTGCGGCCGAGTGGAGGTTTTTCGGTGAGTTCAGCCTGCTAGCCACGCTCGTGCCGACGCTGCTCTACATCTCCGGCCTGCGCATTCTCGATCCCACGCGCGCGGTCGTGACCAGTTGCCTCGAGCCGGTCTCAGGCATCCTTCTGGCGGCCGTGTTTCTCGGTGAGCAATTGGGCTGGACCAAGGCGCTGGGAGTGGCGTGCGTGCTGGCTGCGATCGTGTTGGTGCAGCGCCCCAGCGGCGCCGACGCTGGCGTTCGCTGCGCCGCAGCACCTAATGGAACCGGGAGCCCAGGCCGCCTCGCATGAACCCGGGCAGCGGCGGCGGACTCCCGCCGGCCGAACCCTTGCCCTTGTCTTTCCCCCAGGTCCAGTAGAGGCCGATGTAGGCGTAGTTCTCGGTCTGGCCGGCGACGTTATGACCGTAGCAAAACAGGAACTGGTGGTTGGGGTTCCTGAAATAGTAGTAGCCGCCAACGTCCACCAGCGTCGAGGCGTTGGTTTGCGGTGCGGCCGCGCCTTCAGCGCCGTGGGCGAAAACCTCGCCGCCCAACTGCAGGCGCGGGCTCAGTGTGTACTTCAGCAGGAACCCGCCGTAGGGGAAGTTGCGGTAACCCGCTTGATTCACAAAAGTCTCGCCGCCGCCGCCATCCAGCAGCCATTGGCCGATGTTTTTCTGCGCCCATAGCGGCGCCTTGTACCAGACCCTGCCGATGCCGAGGCCGCGCGGGAAGCTTCCGGTGGGCAGCTCCAGCATGGTAAAACTGCCGATTTGGGGAAAGTATTTGCTTTCTTTGATGAAGGCGATCTTGGCGCCGAGCTCGGAGTCAACGAGGCCGAAAGCGCTGGGCTGTCCGGCCGGGAAAACGGCGCCCCAAGGCAGAATCGCGTGCAGTTGGACGCGCGGCATCGCGCCCCAGTTGAACTCGAACGCCGGCCCAGTCGTATCCATTTCGACCGGCGTCCCATCGGCGCCACCGAACACGTAGAACTCGTAATGGTGCAGATCCACCGGGACCGGGTCGTCCACCTGAAACGGCGGACCCTGGGCGACCAGGCGCGAGACCGGCGCCAGCAGCAGGAAAAAGAGACAGCAGTACGGTATAGAGGAGCGCATGGGCTTGACAGTCAAATCATACAATCTGCCTGTGTATCCAACTCCGTGCCTATGCGGCGGTCAAGGCACTTGCGCTGATCCTCACAATAAATCCGCCAGCGGAGGAAACGTGAGCGCCAGGCCCAGCACAAGCAACACCAGCGCCGCGACTGCAATCCGGCCCAGCGGGACGCTCCGTCGCTGCCATCGCGCATTCAGTGTTACCCAAACAGCCAGCCACGCAATCAGGGCAGAGGTTGTTACACCGGACAGCGGGCCGGTTGGCTTGTAAAAAATCATTGCACTTTTGAAAGCGGCGCTGCGGTCGGCCGCAATGGCCAGCACAGCGAGAATGAACACGCCGATTCCTGTGGCGAGCAGCGCTGCCGCTCCGGAGCCGTTCGATAAGGAGGCTCGCCCGGATCCGGATTTCAATTCCGAAGGTTGAGCGGCGTTCATGGCCGGCTCCCGTGCGCAAGATGAATAACCGCGCCGCCCAGAACCGGGGCGTGATCGTCAATCTCCGCGCCAAAGAACCCGGCGATTCCGGCAGCGAGGAGCGAGACCACGACAAAACAGACTACTGCATTGCGAAGGAGAGGGAAGCTCTTCAACTGTCGCCGGTAGCGCATGAACACAACGGTTGCCATGGTAATGGACATGGGCGCCAGCCAGGCCACGTACTCCTTCCACTCCATGCCAATGGAATGCCACCCCACCGTAGCCGGGTTGGACAGCAGCAACTGCTGCGGGTAGCCGCTCAGGTTCACGGTCCCTGCCGGAGGGATGGCGCGGTACCAGGGATAGACAATATACGCTCCGCTGAAGACTGCCAACCACGCGAGCACCGTCATGGCGAGGAGGTAGACGCGGAAGAAAGCTTCGTCGTTCGTGCTGACCGGGGCTGCGGCGGCCGGAGCGTAGCGGCGCCAAAGTTCGACAATTGCGCCAGAGCAGGCCAGCAGATAGAGGCCGCCAAACCCCATGCCATGCAGTAGAGTCCAGATGGCGCGTGAAGAAATCTCCATAGCCTCAGCTCTCCGGAGTTGCCCAACCGTTCGGCTCGCCGCCAGTGTACACCGATCCCGCCGCGCTGGGGCCGGCGCCAATCAAGAAGCCGCTTCGGGACGGAAACTCGTCGCGGGGGGGCCGCGCCTTTTGCACGGCGGGCAAAGCAGGCGCGAAGGGCAGCGAAATTCCGAGGGGCGGCCCGCCCCCGGGTAGTGTCCAGTATTTTTCGCACTTTGGTTGAAGCTTGGGGCTGGCCATCATTTCGCTTGACCTAATTGGGCGCTGTTTTGCGTTGTGTTCGCCGGGTTCTGGCGACCGCGGCTGAGGCCACGCCACCTACGGTGGCGACGGCTACAGCAACTATCCCTACGTTCTGAGCCGGGATTATTTCAGCAACGGCTCGCTCGACCAGGAGCAGTTCGGCAACAACATGGTGCAGCGCTGGGTCGAGGACGACCGCGGCCGGCCGACGGAAATCTACGTTCACCCGGCGGGCGACTGGACCTACGGCGATTACCGCATGGATGAGTACATCGACTAC
>JBOGKJ010000016.1:0-10256 GCA_050745565.1 Terriglobales bacterium
CCGGTGACGATCCATCTGGACTCCCGGAATGTGGCTAAATAGCCACAGGGCGTGCATTCTAAGTCACTGTTAAAAATAGGCTTAGGCGCGTGCTGACGAGGCAGGATGTATGTCAGCATGGAGTCAATGCCCTTTGAGGCCACGTTAACCCGGGCGGTGGCTACCGCCGGCGTCGGACTGCACAGCGGGGCGGCGGCTCAACTCAAGCTGCTGGCCGCACCGGCCGGGAGCGGCATCCAGTTCCGGCGCGTTGACCTGGACGGCTTTGTTGTCGAGGCCACCGCCGCCAACATCGCCAAAGTGAGCTACGCCACCAGTTTGATGAAGAAGGGCGTGTTCATCTCCACTACCGAGCACTTGCTGTCGGCGCTGGTGGGCTCGGGCATAGATAACGTCATTTGCGAGATCGACAACCTGGAGCTGCCGATTCTGGATGGAAGCGCTGCGCCATATGTCGAGATGCTGGGGATGGCGCGGCTACGGCGGCAGACGCGGCGGCGACGGTGGCTGCGGGTGCGGGAGGCGCTCGAGCTCAGGGAGGGGGAGAAGTTCATCGGGATCTATCCGGCCGATGTGTACCGGCTGCACTACCGGATCAACTTCCCGCATCCGGCCATTGGCGAGCAGCGCTTCACGCTCGAGCTCACGCCGGAGAGCTATCGCACCGAACTGGCCCCGGCCCGGACGTTCGGGTTCTTGCGCGAGTTCGAGGCCATGAGGCGGCAGGGACTGATACGTGGTGGGAGCCTGGACAGTGCCGTGGTGCTGGACGACGAGCGGGTGGTCAACGGGGCGCTGCGGTTCCCGGACGAGTTCGTGCGCCATAAGATGCTGGATTTGATCGGGGACCTCGCCCTGCTGGGGGCGCCGCTGCAGGCCGAGGTGGTGGCGGACCGGGCCGGACATGCGCTGCACACCGGGCTGGTGAAGCGGCTGCTGAGCGAACGCGGGCGCTGGGAGTGGGCGGAGGAGGCCGCGCCAGAGCCGCCGGCGGCCGGGGAGGGCGCCTCAGCGGGGCGCGAACTGCGCGCTTATACTGGATGAGCAGCTACTGACCGGATCGCTTCGAGGAGAAGGCATGCCCACGTTGACCGCTGAAACCCCGCTGGACGCGCAGGAAACCAATCCCTGGGCGGCGCAAGCCGCCCGCTTCGCCACCGCCGCCCGCATGCTCGAGCTGGACGAAGGCATCGCCAAGATACTGGCGCACCCGGCGCGCGAGATCACCGTACATATCCCGGTGCAGATGGACGACGGCCGGATCGAGGTCTTCACCGGTTACCGGGTGCAGCACAGCGAGGCCCGGGGGCCAGGCAAGGGCGGCATTCGCTATGACGTGAACGTGTCGCTCGACGAAGTGCGGGCGCTGGCCAGTTGGATGACCTGGAAGTGTGCGGTGGTGAACATTCCGTTTGGCGGGGCCAAGGGCGGCATCATCTGCAACCCGCACATCTTGTCCAAGAATGAACTGGAGCGCATGACGCGGCGCTACACCGCCGAGATCGCTGATTTCATCGGGCCCGAACGCGACGTGCCGGCCCCGGACGTGAACACCAACGAACAGATCATGGCGTGGGTGATGGATACCTACTCGATGCACCGGCGGCAGACCGTCACCGCCGTGGTGACGGGCAAGCCCCTGGCGCTGGGAGGCAGCGAAGGGCGCCGGCAGGCGACCGGGCGCGGCTGCAAGCTGGTATGCGACCGGGCGATCGCGCGCCTGGGGCTGGAGAAGCAGAAGACGCGGGTGATCGTGCAGGGTTTCGGGAACGTCGGCAGCAACGCGGCCGAGCTGATAGCCGCCGATGGCTATAAAGTCATCGGGATTGACGAGTACGACGGCGGCATCCTGAACCCGAACGGGCTGGACATTGAAGCGCTGCTGGCCTACCGGACCAAGAACCAGACCATCCAGGGCTTCCCCGGCTCGAAATCGCTCGCGCCCCGCGAGTTGCTGTCCAGCGCCTGCGAGATTTTGGTGCCGGCCGCCACTGAAAACCAGATCACCAGCCAGAACGCAGCGAAGATCCGGGCGCGGATCGTATGCGAAGGCGCCAACGGCCCGACCACGGCCGCCGCCGACGATATCCTGCAGGCCAACGGCGTGTTCGTGATCCCCGACATCCTGGCCAATGCCGGCGGCGTCACCGTCAGCTACTTCGAGTGGGTGCAGGACCGGCAGGGCTACTTCTGGCGCGAAGCCCAGGTGAACGAGCGCCTGCAGGAAGTGATGGACGCCAGCTTCGATGCGGTGGTGAGCTACGCCGACAAGCACCACGTGAACAACCGCATCGCGGCCTACATGCTGGCCATTGACCGGGTAGCGACCGCGATCCAGTTGCGTGGCCTCTACGCCTGATTCGATTGACGGGCGCGAGCCCCTGCCCCTGCTCGGCTGCGACGCTCGCAGCGCCGCGCCCGCACTCGAGGAGCTGTGGAGCACCGGCCCGGGGCCCGGCGAGCCCAAAGGGGCGGGAGCGGCATTTTTCAATAGGGGCCGCGCCGCTTCGTTTGCCGGGAGCGGTGAAAGCGCCACTGGCGCTTTCACCCCTGCCGGACTTTCGCAGCCCTTCGCGCCGACTGTGCCCGCCGTGCAAACGGCGCGACTCCCGCGATCGGCTGGCGCGGACCAGGGTGCGGCTTCGCCGCGTGCGCCAGGCCGGGGGCCCCAAACGCCCCAGCCCGACGCTCGCACCCCAGCCACCGCGGTCGTCAACGACCGCGCCGCCGAGCGGCTCCGCAGCGGCCACGTCTGGGTCTTCGCCAGCGAAGTGCTGGGCTGGGAGCCGGCGCCGCCGCCCGCCCCCGCGCTCACCGGGCGCGTGCGTGACCGCCGCGGGCGCATGCTGGGCGTCGCCGATTTCAGCCCACTCTCGGAGATTCGGCTGCGGCTGCTCAGCCGCGATGCCGACCAGCCGATCGGGCCGGCCTGGTTTCGGCGCCGCCTCGAACAGGCAATCGCGTGGCGCCGCCACGTGATCCGTGATAGCGACGCCTACCGCGTGGTGGCGGCCGAAGCCGACGCGCTGCCCGGGCTGATCGTGGACCGCTACGGCCCGGCGCTGGTGATTCAAACCCTCACCTGGGCCATGGCGCAACGGCAGACGGAGTTGATCGCGCTGCTCGACGAGCTGCTGGCGCCCGCCGCGCTGGTGGAGCGCAATGATGTCCGGGTGCGCCAAAAGGAGGGCTTGGAGCTGCGGGCCGGCCTGTTGCGCGGAGCCAACGGCGAAGTGGACGCCACCATCAACGGACTGCGCTTCCATTTCGATTTGCTGGCGGGGCAGAAAACCGGCGGGTTCCTGGACCAGCGCGAGAACTGGGCCGCCGCGGGACGCTGGGTGGAGCGCCTGGGCCTGAAGACGGCGCTGGATGTGTTTTGTTATCAGGGTGGTTTTGCGCTCCAACTGGCGCGCAGCGGCGCCAAAGTCGAGGCCACCGACAGTTCCCGCCCGGCGCTGGAGGTGGCCGAACGCAACGCCTCGGCCAATGGTCTCATCGGGATAGATTGGATCGAGGCCAACGCCTTCGACCTGCTGCGCGACTATGATGCCGCCGGGCGGCAGATTGGGGCGGTGGTGTTGGATCCGCCGGCATTTGCCAAGTCGCGCGCGCGGCTTGAGTCCGCCATGGCCGGATACAAGGAAATCAACCTGCGGGCGTTGAAAGTGCTCCAGCCCGGAGGCGTGCTGGTGAGTTGCAGTTGTTCGCACCACGTGAGCGAAGTCATGCTGCTGGAGGTGATCCGCGCGGCCGCCGCCGACGCGCGGGTGCCGCTGCGGGTGCTGGAGCGGCGCACGCAGGGGTTGGACCACCCCTCGCTGGTGGGGGTGCCGGAGTCCAACTACCTGAAGTGCATCATCGCCATGCGCTTGCCCGAATAGGGCGCCGGGTATACCCGGGCGCGCGGCATTGCCGGGCGCGCGCCCCTGCCCGGCTATGCCGCGCCCGCACTCGAAGGGCTGTGGAGCGCCGGGGCCTGGCGAGCCCAAGGGGGCGCGAGCGGCCTCTCGCTGCGGCAGAATCACGGCCGCTGTGGTCACCCGAACTGCAGCATGGCGCCGGCCGGCGGCCGGCGCGCGGGTCGGCGACCCGCCCCACGGGAGGAAGGCTGCTGGTTTTGGCCCTGGCGCTTTCATCCCGTTGGAATTCCGCGCCCTTCGCGCCGATTTTGGCCGCGGTGCAAGCGGCGCGGCTCCAGCGTGGGGAATCCAAGCCCGTGTGCGGGGGCGGAAAATAGTACTGGCGGCCAGCCGGTCCGAAAGTTCAGAGTATTTGCGCAGCACCTGGCGGCAGATGCTTTTGGCCACGCTGCCGGCGAATTACCTGCGCTGGGTTAACGCCGACGCCCATCTGGACAACGAGGTCCACTCCGACGGCCAGGCGGTATACGTACCCAATGGGCTGCGGGTGATCGAGTCGCTGCTGCTGAAGCGGTTTGCGCCTGGGGAGATCGCGGTCTGCTACCCGGACCAGCTTGCACAGTTCGTGGGCGATGACACGCGCGTGGTCGGGCTGCACGCGCACAACCCGCTGGGCATCACCTTCGCCACCGACGTCTACGCGCATTTTTACGGCCGCAGCCGACAGCCGGTCAACGCCGACGAGTTCCAGCGGCTCATCGAGCACCCGGCGATCGCAGCCCACCGGCGGCATTTGAAGCTGATCGTGGGCGGCCCCGGCGCCTGGCAACTGGAGCGGGCGCAAAAACTCGACAGTTGGCATGTGGACTGCCTGGTGGACGGGGAGGCGGAAACCGTCGCGCCTGACCTGTTCGAGCGCGCCGTGCGGGGCGAGGCGCTGCCGCGCAAGATCGGCGGCCACTCGCCCGACCCGGCGCTGATTCCCCGCATCCATCACCGCGCCACGTTCGGTGCGGTCGAGGTGACGCGCGGCTGCGGGCGCGGCTGTCAGTTCTGCTCGATCGCGCTGCGGCATGGCGCCAGCCTGCCGCTCGAGCACATCCTCGACAACGTGCGGACCCAGGTCGCCGAAGGCGCCGACACCATCCTGATCACCACCGAGGACTTGTTTCTCTACGAACAGGGCCCCCGGTTCGAAACCAACGGCCCGGCGCTGAAGCGGCTGTTTGACGCCATCGCCGCCGTGCCGGGCGTCCGCTACGTGGTGGTCAGCCATGGAACCATGGCGCCGGTGGTGCGCAACCCCGAGATCATCCCGATGCTGTCGCCGGTGGCGGTGGACCGCAGCATTCACCAGCACCAGCGCTCCACGCATCCCGATCATCGTTACGCCATGCTCTTCATCGGCCTCGAAACCGCCTCGCCCCGCCTGTTCACGCAGTTCATGAAGGGCAAGTCTTACCCGTACAAGCCCGAGCAGTGGCCCGAGGTGGTGTTGAAGGGCATGGAGATTCTCAACCGGCATCACTGGTTCCCCTTCTGCACCTGGATACTCGGACTCCCGGGCGAAACGCGCGAGGACACCAAGCTCTCGCTCGATCTGCTGTATGCGTTGAAGGACGCGCGCTGGTGCCCGGTGCCGACCTTGTTTGTGCCGCTCGAGGATACGCGCCTGGGCCAGAACGCCGCCGCCCGCGCGCCCGAACTGACCGACCTGCAATGGGAGTTCTTCTTCACCTGCTGGCGCTACAATCTGGACTTTTTCCGCAACACGCCGGCGGTGCAATGGCGCTTTCACGTCGGCATACCGCTCTACTACTACCTGCTCGGGCGGCGCACGTTCGGGCCGAACATCAAGTACCCGCTGTTCCGCCTGGCGCACCTGCCCGAGCGATACCTGCGCCGGCGCCTGTACCTGGATTTCCACGACAATAAGCCGGCGCGCTTCCGCGCGCCCGAGTCCATTCCGATTCCGGATAACGCCAGCCGCCCCGCCATCCCCGCCGCTTGAGGCGGAAGCCCCGCCCGGTTATGCTCAGAGCCATGGGACGGACGCGCAGGTTCTGGAGGCGGGGCGAGAGCTGGGCGCGGATTGCGACGCTGGCCGTGGGCCTGGGGCTGGTGCTGGCCATGGTATGCGTCAGCGAGGCGGTGTTGTACCGGCCCTTTGACTACCCCGGCGCCAGCCGCGTGGTCGAGCTTGCCGAGTACGGCCCCATGGGCTCGGGCGTTGCGGTGGCGACGTTCCAGGACTGGCAGCGCCGCACCGAGGCCTTCGACGCCATGGCGGCGGACCGCTACGTGCAATTGCCGCTGGCGTCGGGCGGCAGGGCCTCGACTGCGGATGTGGAAGAGGTCACAGCGGGTTATTTCGAGCTGGCCGGGGTGCGCCTGACGGCGGGCAGCGGCCTCGCCGCCGGCGCGCACGCCGCGGTGGTCAACCACGACGCATTGCCAGATGCACGGCTCGGCGCCGCGCTCACTCTGGGCGGCGCCGCCTACACCGTCACCGGCCTGGTGTCGGCCGGCGCGGATGGGACGCAAATTTGGATTTCGATGCCCGCCGCGGCGGCCGCGGCCGGCCGCAACGCCCGCGACAGTTTCGTGCTCGCGCGGCTGCGGCCCGGCGTGACGCTGGCGGCCGCCGAGGCAGACTTGGCACGGGTGGAGCGTCAATTGGAGGCAAGCTTTGCCGTTGTCGGGCGCGGGCCCCTGCCCGGCTACGCCGGGCATCCCGCTTCGGCCTATCACGGCTGGTCCACCAGTGTTCATTCCCGCCAGGCGAGGGCCACCATGTTCGCGCGCGGCCCGGCCGAGTTGCTGCTCGGCGCCGCCGGTCTGCTGTTGCTGTTGTGCTGCGCCAATGCCAGCGGCCTCAACCTCGTCGAAGCGGCGCGCCGGCGGCACGAGCTCGCGGTCCGGCGCATGCTCGGCGCTGGCCGCGGCCGCATCTTGCGGGATCTGCTCGGCGAAAGCCTGGCGCTCGCCGCGGTCGCGGCCGCGGCCGGCGCCGCCGTCGCCTGGGCCGGCTCGCGCGCCTTGGTCGCCATGCTCCCGGCCCCGCTGCGGCGCCCGCTGGCCGCGCACGGCGGCGCACTCGCCTGGGACGGCCGGGTGCTGGCGACGGGATTGGCCTTGATCGCCGTCGCCGCCCTGCTGAGTGGCCTGGCGCCCGCCTGGAGCGCCGCCCGCGGCCTGGATGAAACCGCGCTGCGCTCTGGCCCGCGGCCGCTGATGGGCTCGCGGCGACGCGGCCTGCGCCTGCTGGTCGCCGCCGAGTGCCTGCTCGCCATGCTGCTGCTCGCCGGCGCCGCGCTCATGCTCCGCACCTGGACGCAATTGCGGCAGACGTCGCTCGGCTTCGACGTCAACCACGTGGTGCTGATCGGCCCGTGCGTGCCCACGGCTGCCGCCGAGTGCGCTCAACTCGCGCGCCGCGCCGCCGCTTCGCCTGGTGTGAGCGCCACCGGCGCCACCGACGATTTCCCCCTGGGTGAGACCACCACCTTTGTCGTGGCCAGTACGCCCGCTCCGCATCCGGCTGTCATCGGCGATGTCAGTGCGGGCTATTTCCGAGCCATGGGCATGACCATCGCGCCGGGCCGCGGCTACGGACCAGGCGAAGCGGCAGCCGCGGTGGTAAGCATTGGGGCGGCGCGCGTCTGGTGGCCAGGCCAGTCCGCCGTCGGCCAGCACTTTACCTTCAACCAGCACGTTTACACCGTGGTCGGCGTGGCGCCGGACGTCGAGCGCACGCCCCACAGGTCCAACACTCTGCCGTTTCAACCGCCGCAATTCCCGCAGATTTACGTCCCGCCCACTGCCGCCGCGCCGACCCCCATCACGGTTATCCATGCCGCCGACGCCGCCACACTCGCCGCCTCCCTGCGAGCCGAAGCCCGTCAGGCCGGCGCGCGCCAAGCGGCCGCGGCGGTCACGACTGGCGCCGCAGTACTCGCGGGCCACATGCAAACCGAGCGCGGCATGGCGTCGCTGCTCGGCCTGTTCGCCGTGCTGGCGCTGGCGGTCGCCGCCGGCGGCGTTTTCACGCTCATGGCGTTTGCGGCGCGCACCCGGCGTCAGGAAGCTGGAATCCGGCTCGCGCTCGGCGCCGCGCCGGCGCGCCTGGCTTGGCAGTTCGGGCGCGAAGGCCTGTTGCTGGCGCTCGCCGGCGTCGCCCTCGGACTGGCCATGGTCACCCGCCTGGCGCAACCGCTGCTCGGTGCCTATCTCTATGGCGTGCGCCCCACTGACGCCGCCACCCTGGCCTCGGCCGCCGCCCTGCTGGTGGCGCTCGCCGCCGCCGCCTGCGCCCTGCCCGCCTTCGCCGCCGCCCGCACCGACCCCGCCCAGGTGCTGCGCCAGGAGTAGGATGTGCGGCTCCAGGTTTCATTCCCGGAACAGGAGGCGGCTGCGCTGCGGAGGGAATTGCGTGCTGCGCGCGAGCGGCAGTTTACCAAGGACCCGGCCGTTAGGCTGGGGGCCTTGGCGAGGGCCGCGGGCATGAACTTGCCTACGGCTGACATCGAGCAGATGATCGCCGAGAGCGGGTATCTGGTTGATCTTCCTTGACGCCAATGTCCCAATGTACCCGGTGGGGCGCCACGCCCGAACCGGCTGGCGGCGCGCGCGCTGCTGACCGAGCTTGCCGCAACGCGGCAGCGGTTGGATACCGACGCCGAAGTGCCCGACGTTGGCCCGGCATCGAGTGTGTGCAGGCCAGCCAGGTCAAGTCCCTCACCGTCGCCAGGTTGGCGCGCATTCCTAACGGCTAGGCGGGATCACAGTTGCTGTATTTGCCCGAACTGCCGCAGTGCGCCGGCCGGCGGCCGGCGCGCGGGTCGGCGACCCGCCCCACGGCAACGCCGCGGCTGCACATTTCTGATTCCGCTCTGATGGCTAACAGCTAGCGGCTGACGGCTGATGGCTAACGGCTAGCGGCTGATGGCTAACGGCTGGAGCCGGCGCGGCCCCGCCGCGCCGGCTCCTGGCGTAGAATGAGTTCTATGCGAGTTACAGATTGCCGGGTTTGGACACTGGGGTTGGCGCTCATGATGGCGGCGCCGTTGGTGGCGCAGACGCCGATGCGGCGCATGGAGCCGGCGCCGGCCACAGCGGCGCAGGTGATTGCGCGGCAGTTGGCCTCCACCGGGCGCGAGATCGTCGCAGCCGCCGAAGCCATGCCGGCGGACAAGTACAACTTCGCCCCGCCCGACCGGGACGGCAACTTCGCCGGGGTGCGGACGTTCGCGCAGCAGGTGAAACACCTCGCAGTCAGCAACTACTCCTACGGCGCCGCCATTCTCGGCCAAAAGCCGCCAGTGGCCTCGGGCGCGAACGAGAACGGACCGGCGGACCTCACCAATAAAGACGCCATCGTGAAGCTGCTGCGTGACTCGTTCAACTACGCCGTCAGCGCCGTGAACAACATCCGGCCCGACCAGCAACTCCAGGCCGCCCGGCCCGGCACCCGCGCCAACAGCAGCCGCCTGGCCACAGCCACCGCTATTGCGCCACACGCCATGGACCATTACGGGCAGATGGTCGAGTACCTGCGCATGAATGGCCTGACGCCGCCGGCCAGTGCGACCAGCGCCCCCGCCAACCCGAAGAAGAAGTGAAGCTGGCCCTGCTCCAGCTCGAGCCGCGGCTGCTGGCGCGGGAGCAGAACCTGGCCTCGGCCTTGCGGCTGATGCGGTCGGCGCCGGCTGACGTCTACGTCCTGCCCGAGCTCTTCCCCAGCGGCTACACCTTCGCCGCCCAGCAGGAGGTCGAGCAGGTCGCCGAGCCCGCAAGCGACGGCCCCAGTCTGACGGCGCTGGCCGCCTTTGCCCGCCAGCACCGGGCTTCGGTCGCCTACGGCTTTGCCGAGCGCGCGGGCGGCCGCTTTTACAATTCGGCCAACCTGGTCGGGCCCGGCGGCCTGCTCGCCACCTACCGCAAGATGCACCTGTTCGGCCGCGAAAAACTGTTCTTCTCTCCCGGCGAGGCGGCCGCGCCGGTCGTCGAGCTCGCGCAGGGCCGCGTCGGCCTGATGATCTGCTTCGACTGGTACTTCCCCGAAGTGGCGCGCTCGCTGGCGCTGGGCGGCGCCGAGCTGCTGCTGCATCCTTCGAACCTGGTGCTGCCCCATTGCCCGCAGGCCATGCTGACGCGCTCGCTCGAGAACCGCGTCTTCTCCGCCACCTGCGACCGCGTGGGCACCGAGCGCAATGGCGAGGTCACCCACACCTTCATCGGCATGAGCCAGGTGGTGAACCCCATGGGCGAGATCCTGGTGCGGCTGTCGCGCGAGCGCGAGGAAACCGCCGTGGTCGAAATTGACCTCGCCGCCGCCCGCAGCAAGGCCGTCGGCCAGTACAACGACCTATTCGCCGACCGCCAGCCGCAACT
>JBOGKJ010000017.1:0-4792 GCA_050745565.1 Terriglobales bacterium
GGCATATTCAGGTTGCGGAAATGGTCCTCGAAAAAGCGAAGCGCCTCGTCGAGCACAAGCGCGACGTTGTCGTGCTGCTCGATTCCGTCACCCGTCTAGCCCGCGCCTACAACGCCGTCACCCCACCTTCCGGCAAAGTCCTCTCCGGCGGTATTGACGCCAACGCTTTGCAGCGCCCGCGCCGCTTTTTCGCCGCCGCTCGCAACGTCGAAGAAGGCGGCTCGCTCACCATCATTGCCACCGCGCTGATCGACACCGGCAGCCGCATGGACGACGTCATCTTCGAAGAGTTCAAGGGCACCGGCAACATGGAGGTCATTCTCGACCGCAAGCTGGTGGACAAGCGCGTGTTTCCCGCCATTGACATCCAACGCTCCGGCACCCGCAAGGAAGAGCTGCTCATCCCGCAGGCCGACCTGAACCGGATCTGGGTGCTGCGCAAGGTGCTGAATCCGCTGTCGGTCACCGAGTCCATGGAGCTGCTTCGCGACCGGCTGCTGAAGACCAAAGCCAACGCTGATTTCCTGGCCGCGATGAACGCGCAGTAACGCGATGGCAAGCCTCGCCGAGCTGGTGCGGCAACTGGAGCGGGACGAAGCCGAACTGCGCCCGGGCGGCGGCGAAGCCGCGCTCCGGCGTCAGCACCAAAAGTCGCGCCTGGGCGCGCGCGAGCGCGTCGCGCGGCTGCTCGACCCGGGCTCGGCGTGGCTTGAAATCGGCCTCTGGGCCGCCTGGGGAATGTACGAGGAATGGGGCGGCGCGCCCGCCGCCGGCGTCGTCTGCGGCCTCGGTCAGGTCGCCGGCCGCTGGGTGATGGTCATTGCCAATGACGCCACGGTCAAAGCCGGCGCGTTTTTCCCGATGACCGCGAAAAAGGTCCTGCGCTGCCAGACCATCGCGCTCGAAAACCGCCTTCCGCTGATTTATCTCGTGGACTCGGCCGGCGTCTTCCTGCCGCTGCAGGACGAAGTCTTTCCCGACATTGACGACTTCGGCCGCGTGTTCCGCCACAACGCCGTCGCCAGCGCCCTCGGCATTCCGCAGCTCACCGCCATCATGGGCAACTGCGTCGCCGGCGGCGCCTACCTGCCGGTGATGTGCGACACCATCCTCATGACCGAGGGCAGCGGACTCTACCTCGCCGGCCCGGCGCTGGTGCAGGCCGCCATCGGCCAGCAGGTGTCGAGCGAAGACCTGGGCGGAGCGAAACTTCACGCCGCCGTCAGCGGCACGGTGGATTTCCGCGAGCCCACCGACGAAGACTGTCTCGAGCGCATCCGCCGCCTCGTCGGCCAGTGGGGGCCGCCCCCGCCCGCGCCCTTTCAACGCGGCCCGGCACAGCCGCCCGCGCGCTCGCCCGAGGAACTGTTGTCGCTGTTCCCGGCCGACCCCCAGGCCGCCTACGACATCCGCGACGTGTTGGCGGCCATCCTCGACGCCGGCGCCTTCGACGAGTACCGCGCCGAGTATGGCCAAACGCTGGTCT
The DNA here is from genome assembly GCA_050745565.1 of Terriglobales bacterium. Lineage (GTDB taxonomy): Bacteria > Acidobacteriota > Terriglobia > Terriglobales > SCQP01 > SCQP01. Next base: position 1,487 of record JBOGKJ010000017.1, read on the forward strand.
GCGGCTACGGGCGCCTCGGCGGCTTCGCCGTCGGCGTGGTCGCCAACCAGAAAAAAACGGTCAAGCGTTCGACGGCTGAGGGCGCCAAGCGGCTCGAGTTCGGCGGCGTCATCTACCCGGAAAGCGCCGACAAGGCCGCCCGCTTCATCCTCGACTGCAACCAGGGCCATATCCCGCTCCTTTTCTTCCATGACGTCAACGGTTTCATGGTGGGCAAGGAGGCCGAAGCCCACGGCATCATTCGCAGCGGTGCCAAGATGGTGAACGCCGTGGCCAATAGCGTCGTCCCCAAGCTCAGCGTGATCCTGGGCGGCAGCTTCGGCGCCGGCCACTATGCCATGTGCGGCCGCGCCTATGACCCGCGCCTGCTGCTCGCCTGGCCCACGGCGCGCTATGCGGTCATGGGCGGCAGCCAGGCGGCCGCCACGCTGGCCGAAATCAAGGAGCGGCAACTCGAAAAGCAGGGCCACGCCCTGAGCGCGGCCGAGCGGGCCGAGCTGCTGGCCGGCATCCGCGCCAGCTACGAATCTCAGGGCGACCCCCGCTATGGCGCCGCCCGCCTGTGGCTCGACGCCATCATTGACCCGCTCGCGACGCGCGACTGGCTCATCGCCGGCCTCGAAGTCGCGTCGCTGAATCCCGAGATCGCGCTCTTTCGCACCGGCGTGCTGCAGACGTGAGAGATTAGCAGTTTCCAGTTTCGAGTTTCAAGTTTGGCGCCGGCGGCTGGCGCCGCCTCCACATTGCGGCAATGAATTATTTGCCGGCGGGCGTGGCGAGCACCGCATCGGTGTTCACGGCCAGGCGGCGGGCGACCAAGCGGCCATTGGGGGCGAAGGCACGACGGATCGGAGGCGACCGAGGCGACTTCCACCGCCTGGTCGCCTTCCCACGCTTATACGCAGCCTACTGCAGTCGAGGCCTCCAACGGGAAGTACGAGAGTCTCGCCGTTCCCTCCTGTACAAGCGGGCCCGCCGCTCCGGCATGGCCCGCGAAGGCAAGCTCTGCGAGCCCCGGAACATTTCAGGAATTGACCAAGGACGGCGGCTTCCTCTGGTTCAACGATGGCACGTGGACGCGGACCGCGGAAACGCCGGCGACGAAGGCCGGTAGCTGCACCGTTTCCACCAACTACACCGAGCCCACCGTGTGCGGGGACCCCAACGGCAACTACGAACAACCCTCGTCCAGGAGCCCAACGTCAGGAAGCCCATCATCGCCATGCATGACCGGTTCCGGGCCGCCGGTGAACGGGTGGTCAACTTCCGTCGGAGGGCTGACAGAATGGAATGCCTGTGAATTCTGGCAGGTTGGCACAAACGAGCCTCGTGTGACCGCCAACTACGGAAATCTCTTGCTGTTGTTGCAAAACTTTCTCTCCACCGGGCTGCCCGACGGATACGCCGCTCAGCACGCCGGCAGCCCGCCGACCAGATCGCGGGTATAGCCCCGATTGCCGAAAACTGGCACGGAACGTGAAATCATAACGGGATGCGGACGCGGCCGCGAAAACGCGTGCAGCCGCCGAGTACCAGCAGCCCGGCTCCCATGAGCACCAGGATCAGCGAGCTTGGTTCCGGGGTGGGCGAAAGCGTGGAAACCGCAAGCGACCCGGCCAATTGCTGATCTGTCCCCACTAGTGCGTTGACGTTTTCGTCGGTCGGGAACTGCACGCTCAGCTGAAGCGCGCCTTCAACGCCATTGAAGGCGTCGTAGGCCAGCAGCGGACATGGCTGCGGGTAACCCGCGCAGGTGAGAAAGAGGCTGGGGGGCACGTTTTCCGAGGTGATAACTGCGCCCCCAAAACTGAAATCGTTGAAGCTGCCCTGGCTTGAGCCCGGCGCCTGAACGAAGTTGAGCAAGTCCAGCGAACCTGTCAACAGCGTGCCCGTCTGGCCGTTGGCAGAACCGGTGTAGACAAATCCGATCGACGACGAGGAATCAAAGGGCGGGGTTGTCTCAGGCCACCCAGTTAGTCCGGGGGCATTGCCGGCGAATATGCCGTCGGCCAGCGTGCAGCAGAGAGCCGGCCCGAGGGTGGCGTAGTTCGGCGGCGAAGTGATGATGAAATTCCCCGAGGAGGTTATCGCAGCACTGCCCGAGCCCACGCCCGTGCCGCTCAGCGTGCAGACGCCGGAATTGTCGCACGCCCCGAGCGTCACGCCTACCGTGTCGGTCCCGGGGCCTTGCCCGGAGAAGGTTATGGGTTGGCCGACGCCGCCCTGGAGCACGATCGAGCCTTGCGCGGCCGCCGCCACGCTCATCCCGAGCAGCAGCACCATCACGCCTGTAGTGGCACTCATCTGGATTCGCATATGACCAACTCCACGGCTGGCGGCCGGGGCGCCGGCCCGCCACCGCGATGCCTCCGCACCCTTGTTGCTGCATGCCGCGGGCCGCGCGCGCGCCGCGGGTGCAAATGCGGACATGGCGCGGGTTAGACCGCAGGAGCCGGCGGCCGCGCGGGAGGCGAGTGCGAACTTTTGCGACAAAGTGATATGTCGCTGCAACATCACGTTGTCCGAGTTGATCAAGTGGGCGTGGAATTTGAATCGTTAAGCGAAGGTCGCGCCGTGTGCACCGAGGGCGAAGTCGGCGCGAGAAGTCCGCGAGATTCCGCAGGGGCAAACGCCGCATCAGCGGCATTTATCGCCCCCGGGAGTTAAGGTGGCGAGTCCCGTCCCCGGCCGGCTAGGGCTCCCGCGGGTTCGCGCCCCAGTGGGGCTGTTCGAGCCCCGGTGTGGCTCGAACGCCGGCCGAGCGTAAGCGCCGACGCGAAGCCGGGCGGAGGCCCGCGCCAATCAATTTGACGCCGGAGTGGCGAGCACCGCGTCGGCGTTCGGGGCCATGCGGCTGACGACAAGGCGGCCGTCGGGGGCGAAGGCGTAACCCTCAATATGCAGATCCGTGAAATGGGTGAGAGCGTAGGGCTTGCCGCCGGCGATGGGCAGAGCCCAGATGTTGTCCAAGCTGCCGGTTTTGTTCATGTAAGTGATGGCTTTACTGTCAGGCGTCCAAGCCCAAGGGAACTGCATCGTGCTACGGTCGAAGCCGGCGAGAGCCGTGACCTGCGGCTGGCCGCCATCCAGGCGGATGAGTGCGGCCTGGTGGCCGCCGGGCTCCGCAGAACGAATAATGGCGAAAGCGCGGGTGCCGTCGGGTGAGGCGGCGCCGCTGGCGGCGAAGGCAAAGCCGTTCCAGACCTGGCGCGGCGTGCCGCCCGCGAGCGGCACCATCCAGAACGTTTGGCTGCCGTCGGCGCCGATCTGCAAGTACAGCACCTCGCGGCCGCCCAGCGCGAGCGC
>JBOGKJ010000018.1:0-33360 GCA_050745565.1 Terriglobales bacterium
GCCGGAACACCAGGCATGATCCCCCCTTTCGGGTCAGGGTAAGTGCGCTACACTACCGCGCAGGAGCCTGGATATGACCTTCAACCGGCGTGAATTTGGCAAATCCCTCGGCGCCGCCGTTGGCGCCTCCGTGCTGCTGCCCGAGCTGGCGACGACGGCCGCCGCCGCAGCCGCGCCGCGGCTGCATCCGGCCGCCAGCCCGATCAAGCTCGATTCCAACGAAAACCCCTACGGCCCCTCGCCCGCCGCCGTGGCCGCCATCACCGGCTGCGAGTCCATCGCCTGCCGCTACCCCGGCGCCAACGACCGCGCCCTGGTCGAGCGCCTGGCGTCCTACTACCAACTGCCAGCGTCCCAAATTCTACTGGGCTGCGGCTCGACCGAAATCCTCTGCATCGCCGATCGCGCCTTCCTCGGCGAGGGTAAAAGCGCCATCGCCGCCGAGCCCACATTCGAAACCGTCCTCAGCCTCGCCCACGCCATGCAGGCGAACCCCATCAAGGTTGCAGTGCGCGCCGACCAGCGTGACGACCTCGCCGCCATGCGCGCCGCCGTCACCGCCTCGACCGGCCTGGTGTATGTTTGCAACCCCAACAACCCCACCGGGACCATCGTTTCGCTGCAGGAACTCAAGGGCTTTCTCGACGCGGTTCCTTCCTCGGTGCCCGTACTGGTGGATGAGGCCTACTACGACTTCGTCACCGACTCCAGCTACGGCACGGTGGTGCCCTGGATCGAGCGTTATCCCAACCTGATTGTCGCCCGCACTTTTTCCAAGGTCTACGGCATGGCCGGGCTGCGGCTGGGCTACGCGCTGGGCTCGCGCCAGATCATCGCCCGCCTGCGCGCCCATAAACTGCCCATCAACGCCAACGCGGCGGCGCTCGCGGCGGCGCTCGCGAGCTTCGGCGATGCCGCCCACGTCGCCGACCAGCGCCGGAAAATGATCGTCACCCGCGACTGGCTGGTCGGCGAGCTCAAACACGACCACCGCGCCTACGTCCCCTCGCACGCCAACTTCATGATGGTGCAGATGGGCACCGACGTGGCGCCCATAATCCGGGCCTTCCGCGAGCGCGGCATCCTGGTGGGGCGCAAGTTCCCCTCGCTGCCCACCTGGATGCGCATCACCATCGGCAAGCCGCAGGAGATGCAGGCCTACATGACCGCGCTCCGCGCCATCGTCCCCGCCGCTTCCGCTTAGCCGGCTGCGCCGCCGGAAGTTGATTGGTTGACGCCGACGCCGGCCTGGCGGCATCTATCTGCGCGGAGGGGGAAACGATGGCGGGTGCGGGCGGAGTGAAGGTTCTGTTCGTCGCGGGCTTTGGTCCCATTGACCGCGACATTGCCGAAAGCCGCAAGTTGTACTGCGGCGCCCTGGGCATCCGCTTCAAAGAGGAACGGGGCGAGTACCTTCATACCGAGGCGCTCGACGGCGCCAAAACCTTTGCCCTGTGGCCCCTTTCACAGGCGGCGCAGTCTTGTTTTGGCGAGGAGGTCTGGCCGGGCGAAATTCCAGCCCCGCAAGCCTGGCTGGAGTTCGAGGTGGACAACGTCGAGCACGCCACGACGGAACTCGCGGCTGCGGGGTATCGCATGCTGGTCAAAAACAAGTTGGAACCGTGGGGTCAAACCGTCAGCCGGTTCCTCTCGCCGGAAGGGTTGCTGGTAAGGGTTACGTTCACTCCGTCCATGCGGGAGCGAAAATAGTTATCCCGATCAGAGCTGCTTGAGGACCGCCATGGGCTCGCGGCGCACGGCACGCCGCGCGGGCAGGTAGCTGGCCAGCAGGCACACCGCGGCCAGCAGCGCCGCCGGTCCGCCCAGCAGCAGCCAGCCGCGGGTCGCCACGCCGGCAAACATGTGCGCCAGGGCGTAGGAATCGAGCCAGGCCAGGCCCAGGCCGACGCCGAGTCCCGCGAGCGCGGGCCGCAGCCCGCCCGCCACCAGCAGGCGGACTGCCGCGCCGCGGCCGGCGCCGAGCGCCATACGGATCGCCAGCTCCCGCCGCCGCCGTTCGGCCGCATACGCCACCACGCCATAGAGTCCGATGGCGGCCAGCGCAATGGCGAGCGCGTCGAAGGCCACCAGCATGAGCTCCAGCGCCCGCTCCCCGTTCACGTTGCGGAAGGCGACCCGGTCAAACGTCTCCACTTCGTAGAGCGGCAACGCCGCATCGAGCTGCGCCACCGCCTGCCGCAAGGCCGGCGCCAGCGTACCCGCCGCTTTCGGCTTCGCGCTGCGGAGCAAAATGCCCACCTGGGCCTGCGGCCGCTGCGCGAGCGGCTCATAGATGGTCACCGGGCCCTGGTCGCCACTGTACTGTGCAAGGTCGGCCACCACGCCCACAATCACGCGCTCAGTCGGCTCACCCTCGCGCTCGATCTTCACCGTTTTGCCCAGCGCCGCGGCCACGCCGCCGAAGAAGCGCACCGCCGCCGTCTGATCCACCACCGCGACCGGCGCCGCCTGGGCTTGGTCGGTGGCGGTGAACACGCGCCCGGACTCGAGCGTCGCTTCGAGCACACGAAAATAGCCGGGGCTGATCGCCAGCACGCGCGGCATGCCTCCGTTCGCCGCCGCCTGCGCCGTGCTGCCCTGCGGCACCACAGTGGGCTGATCCCACGCCATGCCTGGGGGCGAGACCAGCGCGGCTCCAGTCGCGCCCGGCAGCGCTGCCGCCTTCCGCTGCAGCCGGACGAGCCACGCAGCCCGCGCGGCCGGTGTGCGGTACGCCGGTCCCGCCAGCGTGAGGTCGGCCGACAGCATTCCGCGCGGCTGATAGCCCAGCGGCTGGTTTAAGTCCCGCTGCACCTGGCCGACCATGGCAAAGCCGGCCGCCAGCGCCACCAGCGCCAGCGCCACCTCCGCCGCCACCAGCCCGCGCCGTAGCCGCGCCTGCGTTCCACCGCCGCGGCTCGCGTGCCACGCCGGCCCCAGCCCCACCAGCAGCACGGTCGCCACTGCCGCCGCCGCCGTGAACGCCAGCACTACGGGATCCAAACGCAGTTGCACGCCTTCCATGTTGGTCTGAATCCACCCCATCATGACCCAGCCGAGCCCCAGCCCGGCGGCGCCCGCCGCCACCGCCAGCATCGCGCTCTCGGCCAGCAATTGCCGCAACAGCCGCCCGCGGCTCGCCCCCAGCGCCCGCCGCACCGCCATTTCCTGGGCCCGGGCCGCCCCGCGCTCCAGCAGCAACCCACCCACGCTGCCACAGGCGATCAGCAACAGCACCCCGCTCAGCCCCAGCAGCAGCGTAATGAGGCTGCCGCTGTCGCCGTCGAGAGCGCGATAGCGCCGCAGCGTCACCACCGTCTCGCCCCAGCCCTGCTCGGCCCCCCCATGCCGCCGCGCCACCCCTTCGACCGCCGCCGCCGCCGCACCCACCGTCTCGCCCGGACGCAAGCGGCCCACCAAAGCGAGCGGCAGGGCCGTGCGCCGGTCGCGCGCCAACTGTGCCGGCGAGATGGTCAGTGGCACCCAGATATCGGCGTTGAACGCCGGCCGGCCCTGCGCCCAGCCTTGGGGCAGAATGCCGATAACGGTGTACGCTTCGCCGTCCAGCGTTGCCGGCCGCCCCACCACCGGCCGCCCGGCCAGCACCGCGTGCCAGAACCCATAGCTCAGCACCGCTTCGCGTTCATGCCCGTCCTGATCCTCGCCGGGCGCGAACAGCCGCCCCCGCCAGGCCTGGGCCTGAAATACCGGGAAGAAGGTGCCCGTCACCTGCTTCACGTCGGCGTGCGCGGCCACGCCGGGCATGGCGAAATTCCGTGCGTCTCCGGTCCAACCGGCCAGCGCGCTGAAGGCGCTCGAGTGATCGCGGAAGGCGGCGTAATCGCCCGCCCAGATCGGGTTCTTGAGATTGATGGCGCCGCCCGGATCGGTCGAGACCACGCGCACGATCCGCCCGGCCGCGGGAAACGGCAGCAGCAGCGGCCGCAGCGCCAGCGAATCGAGCGCGCTGAAGATCGCTGTGTTGGCCCCGATCGCCAGGCCGAGCGCGAGAATCGCCACCAGGGCAAACCCCGGACTGCGCCGCAAGCCGCGCAGCCCGCCGCGGGCGTCGCGACCGAGCTCGGCCAGCCGCGCCCACGCCCACTGCTCCCGGCATTCCTCCTTGATGGCCTCGCTGCCGCCCAAGCGCGCCTCCGCCCGCCCGCGGCCGCCCTCGCGCTCCGCCGACCGCTCCAGATGGAACTCGAGTTCGTCCGCCAGCTCGCGTTCCGCTCGGCTCCGCCGGAAAAACCACCGCCCCATTTCAGTCCTGCCTCCCGTCTAATCCAGCCGTTCGCAATTCGCCCATATCTGGAGCCTGCACTAGCCACCAGCCACTCCCGCGGCGCCCGCGGATGGCGGGCGCCGCGGACTAGGCTTCCTCCAGCACGTGTCCCACCGCCTGTTGCAGCCGCTCCCACAGCGCCGTTTGCTCGCGCAGCCGCACCCGCCCTTTGCGCGTGAGCTCGTAGTACTTCGCCCGCCGGTTGCTCTCCGACGCCCCCCAGCGGCCGCGCACCAACCCCTGCCGCTCCAGACGGTGCAGTGCCGGATAGAGCGAGCCCTGCTTCACCCGCACCGCGTGGCGCGACACCTGCTCCAGCCGCTCGGTGATCCCCCACCCGTGCCGCGGCCCCAGCGTCAGCGCGCGCAGAATCAGCAGGTCGAGCGTGCCTTGCGGCAGTTCCAGCCCGGTGTCAAACTCACCCATGCGCCCCCCTTGTACTTCTACAAGAGCGAGCCTAGCGCATCTCCTGTCGAAGTGCAAGGGCTGCGGCGCGGCGGAATCCGCGGGGGGGTGGAACGGGCGGCGGAGACGGGAGGAGCGCGCCGGGCGCCGGCTGCGGCAGAATCACAGTTGCAGTCGTCATCCGAACTGGCGCGGGGCGCCGGCCGGCGGCCGGCGACCCGCGGCTGTAGCAGCAGCAAGTCGTGTTTTTTCCACAACTTACGGGCACGGTCGCCTACGGCCCGGGCGGCGTTTGAGCAGGCGGCCAAGGCGCACGGCCATAACTCGCCGGGCGCATTTGCCCGGCGACGGGGTGCGAACTTTTTGGCCTCTCATCCGTAGTATGGACATGGACAACTGGCTTCGCGACCTGCGGCTGGCGTTGCGCCAGCTTGCCCATGCTCCCGGATTTGCCGCCGTCGCCATTCTGACGCTGGCGGTGGGCATTGGCGCCAATGTGGCGATTTTCTCGGTGGTGAACGGGGCGCTGCTGCAGCCGCTCCGCTACCCGCAGCCGCAGCAGCTTGTCTCGATCCACCAGTCCATCCCGCAGTTCGCACAGAAGTACCCGTACTTCCCCGCCAACGCGCGCAGCTACTACGTTTGGTCGCAGCAGGCGAAGCGGCTGGCGGCGATTGCCCTGTTCCGGCCCCAGACCTACAACCTGACCGGCGCCGGCGAGCCGCGCGAAATCTCCGGCATGGACATTTCGGCGGATATGTTCCAGGTGTTGGGCATACGTCCGCGCCTGGGCCGCGCCTTCACCGCCCATGACGACACGCCCAACAACAACAACGTCGTCATCCTCACCGACGCCTTGTGGCGCAGCCAGTTCCAGGGTTCGCCCAGCGTGCTCGGCCGCACCATTGATCTCGACGGCCATGCCGACCAGATCATCGGCGTCATGCCGGCCAGCTTTCAGTTGCCCTATGGGGACGAACTGGGCTCGATGATTGGCGGCGTCGCCGATCAGCCGCCGCAACTGCTGCATCCGCTGGGAATGAATTACGCGACTGAGAGCGGCGTCGGACAATTTAATTACGGTTGTTTCGCCCGCTTGCGGCCCGGAGTGTCGGTGGCGCAGGCGCGGGCGGAGTTGGACGTGATCGAAGTGAGGATGCTGCAGGCCACGCACGCCGAGACCGCGATTCCGAACATCGGCCATGTCGTGATCAACACCGTGATCACGCCGCTGCGCGACCAGATGGTGGGCAGCCGGGCGCTGGGGTTATGGCTGCTGCTGGGGGCGGTGGGGGCGATCCTGCTGATCGTCTGCCTGAACCTGGCCAACCTCATGTTCGTCCGGATACACGGGCGCGGCCACGAGATCGCCATCCGCCTGGCGCTGGGCGCCAGCCGGGGGCGGCTGCTGCGGGAGACAGTCACCGAGGGCGTCCTGCTGGCGCTGATCGGTGGCGCGCTGGGGGTGGCCTGGGCGGCGGCCGCGGTGCGCTGGCTGGTGCATGCGGCGCCGGCGGGGGTGCCCCGGCTGGCCGAAATCCGGGTGGACGGGTCGGTGCTGGGGTTCGCGCTCGTGGTTGCGGTGGGCGCGGGCGTGCTGTTCAGTCTGTGGCCGGCGCTGCGCGCTTCGCGCACCAATCCCCAGGCCGCGCTGCGTGCCGGCGGGCGCAGCGGCACCGATACACGCGGCGGCATGCACGCCCGCGAGTGGCTGGTCGGGGCGCAGGCGGCGCTGTCGGCCGCCTTGCTGATCGTCGCCGGCCTGCTCACCGCCAGCTTTGTGAGCCTGCTGCACGTCAACAAGGGCTACCAGACCGACCACGTCATCGTGGCGGAAGAATCCTGGCCCGGCCCGCGTCCGGCACGCGCCGCCCTCTATCACGCTGCGCTGGTGAAGTTGGGCGCGCTGCCGGGAGTGTCGGCCGTGGGCCTGATAGACACCGTCCCCGTGATGGGCGTCAACGATACCGACCTGCTCTCCTATGTCCACGACCCGCGCCCGGCCATTGATCGTCCGCTCGCCGCCATTAGCGCCGTCAGCCCCGGTTATTTCGCCACGATGGGTATCCCCATTCTGCGCGGCCGCACCTTCTCGGCTGACGATATGGCCAAGGCCCTGCTGCCCAAGCAGCCCACCTACGCGGCCATCGTCTCCGCCTACACCGCAAACCAGATGTGGCCCCACCAGAACCCCGTGGGCCAACAGTACACGCTCAGCGACCCCACGGAGGTCTATACCGTCGTCGGCGTCGTCGGCGATGTCCGCACTACCGGCTTGACCCAGCCGCCCGGCCTGCAGGCGTACTGGCCCTATACCTACCGCGTGCAAAGCGGCAACGCCTTCGTGCTGCACGCCGCAGGTTCGCCGGCTTCGCTCGCGCCCGCGATCCGGCGCGCCATCTGGTCGCTTCAGCCCGACGCCGTGGTGGACCACATCCAGACCATGGACGCGGTGGTGGGCAAATCCGTCGCTTCGCGACAGTTCCAGATGTGGCTGGTGCTGGTGTTCGCGCTATGCGCGCTGCTGCTCGCCGCGCTCGGCATTTACGGCGTGGTGGCCTACTCGGTGGCGCGGCGGCGGGGCGAACTCGGCATCCGGCTGGCGCTCGGCGCCGATGGTCCCCGGCTGTTTGGGATGGTGCTGGGACAAGGGCTGCGGCCGGTGGTGATTGGGCTGATCGTGGGCGTGGCCGCGGCGCTCGCTTCCGGGCGCTTGCTCGCCAGCCTGCTGTTCGGCGTGCATGCCAGCGACCCGACCGTCATAGCCAGCGTCTGCGTGCTGCTGCTGCTGGTCGCCGCCGCCGCCTGCGCCGTGCCCGCCCACCGCGCCAGCCGCACGCCTCCAGTTACCGCGCTGAGGAGTTAGGGCGATGGGAGCACTGATTCGGGATCTGCGCCTCAGCCTCCGCCGGCTGCGCAGCCAGCCCGGTTTCACGGCCGTCGGCGGTCCTCACGCTAGTTCCAGATGTGGCTGGTGCTGCTGTTCGCCCTCTGCGCGCTGTTGCTGGCCGCGCTCGGCATCTACGGCGTGGTCGCCTACGCCGTCGCCCGGCGCACCACCGAACTCGGCGTCCGGCTGGAACTCGGCGCTGACGGCTCTCACCCGAGGCCGCCGGGTGGCGCCGGCGGACGCGCTCATTGCCCAGTGCTGCATAGACCACGCCGTGCCGCTGATCACGCGGGACCAAGACTTCGTCGCCTTCGTCGAAGCTGCCGGCCTGGAGGCGGTGCTGGCGTAAACTACGGCAGAATCACAGTTGCTGTCGTCATCCGAACTGGCGCGTGGCGCCGGCCGGCGGCTGGCGCGCGGGTCGGCGCCCCGCCCCACGGGAGGCTGCCAATTTTGCCACACCAACTTTGATTCGGCCCTAGGCGGGCTCGACTTCGAGGCGGCGGCGCTCGGCGTCGAGCGCCGAGATGCGGAACTTCCGCACCTCGCCCGGCTTGAGCGTGACGCGCGGCTGCTCGGGTTCGCTGACCGGGGCGGCAGGGGCGGGGGATTTCCACACCGCGGCCAGCTTGGCCGCCAGTGTCCCCTCCTCAATCTTGCGCTCGGGTGCGGTTGCCAAGGGGCAGGCGGCCTCGATGCCCTCATCCAACTGCACGCGGCCGGGGAAGGCTTTCACCACGCGCCCGCTGAGCACGTCACCGAGCGCATGCGCGCCCAGGAACACCTCGAACGGTGTGGGAATCAGTTGCTTCATGCCCAGCCGTATGCGCCGCTTCTCCGTATCCAGTTCCAGCACCTGCGCCCGCACCGTGTCGCCGAGCTTGAGCACCGCGCTCGGGTGCGTCAGGCGCTCGTTGCTAATGTCGCTGATGTGCACCATGCCGTCCACGCCTTCCGCCAGCTCGAGGAAGGCGCCGAACTGCTGCAGGTTCCGCACCTTGCCCTCGACCGCGGTGCCGGGGGCGAAGCGGGTGGCGGCTTCGGCCCAGGGATCGCCGAGCGCCTGCTTGAGCCCGAGCGACAACCGCCGATCCTTGGGGTTGACGCCCAGCACCACCACCTCGACGGTTTCGCCGAGTTGGACGGCGTCGTCGGGTTTGCGAATGCGCCGGGACCAGGACATCTCGCTGATGTGGATCAGGCCCTCGACCCCGGGCTCAAGCTCCACGAACGCGCCGAACTCGCTGAGGCGGCGCACCGTGCCGCGCACGCGGTCGCCGGCCTGGTAGCGCTCGGGCACGCCCGCCCAGGGATCGGGCGTCAACTGCTTGAGGCCGACCGAGACGCGCCGCTTGGCCGCGTCCACCTTCAGCACCTGGACTTCGAGCTGCTGGCCCAGCTTCAGCATCTGCGCCGGTTCGCTGGCGCGGTTCCAGCTCATGTCACTGACGTGCAGCAGCGCGTCCATGGCGCCGGCCACGCCGGGCGAGGCAATGGCCACGAACGCACCGTAGCTGGCGAGGCTGCTGATGGTGCCGGTGACCACGTCGCCTTCGCGCAGCGCCGCCAGCAGGGTCTCTTCGGCGGCGAGCTGCTCTTCCTCGAGCAGGCTGCGGCGATCGAGCACCAGGCCTTTGCCTTCGGGCGGGCCGGCGATGCGGCAGCGCACCTCCTGGCCGACCAGCTTGTGCAGTTCGCCGGGATCGCGCACGCCGCTCTTCGATTGCGGGATGAAGCCGCGCATGCCGACATCCACGGTCAAGCCGCCTTTGATGACGCCGGTCACCTTGCCGCGCAGCACCAAGTGCTGCTCCCAGGCCAGGCGCGCGTCCTCGATTGAGCGCGGCCGTTCCGGGAGATAGGGACTCAACCGGAAGCTGCCCTCCGGATCGCGGCCCTCGACCACCACCTCGATGGACTCGCCCGGCGTCAGCGCCGTGCCCGGGCCCTGCGCTCGCCAGAGCTCAAGCGGGAGCACGCCCTCCGCCTTGGCGCCGATGTCCACCAGCGCCACGTCCTCGCGCAGGTTGACGACATGGCCCGTGCGGCGCTCGCCCGGCGCCGGCCCGGCGGTGGCGTTCTGGTTCTCATATTGCGCCAGCAGTTGAGCGAAGCTGGCATCGTCCGCGGGCGCCGCGGAGGGGACGGGCGTGGCAGGCAGTTCCGGCATGCGGGCTATCCTTCCGATGGAAGCATCATTTTCTCACACCGCGCGCAGCAGCGCATCGGCGATGCGCGCCGCCTCGCGCGTGGGGCCTGTATCGTGCACCCGCAACACGTGCGCCCCGGCCAGCACCGCCGCCGTGGCCGCCGCCAGCGAGGCCGCCAGCCGCTGCTCGGGCGGCTGCTGAGGTCCGCGCCGCAGAAAGGATTTGCGCGACACGCCGGCGAGCACCCCGAAGCCCAGCCCGTGCAGTTCATCGAGGCGCGCCAGTACGGGAAAATTCTGCTCCAGGTTTTTGCCGAACCCAAAGCCAGGATCCAACACGATGCGCTCGCGCGCAATGCCGCCGGCGACGGCGCGCGCGGCCAACTGTTCGAGCCCTGCGCGCACCGTGGCCGCCGCGTCGGCGAGCGGCGGCAGATGCTGCATGGTGGCAAACTCGCCCCGCCGGTGCATCAGCACCACGCCACAGGTGGCCGCGGCCAGCACCGCCGCCATGGCTGGGTCGTCGAGTCCGGAGACATCGTTGACGATGTCGGCGCCGGCCGCCACCGCCCGCGCCGCGGTGGCGGCGTGACGGGTGTCCACGGAGACGAGCGCGCCCGCAGTCAGCGCCCGCGCCTCCAGCACCGGGTCCAGCGCCGGCAACAGCCGCGCCTGTTCCTCCGCCACCGTCAGCGGCACTGCACCCGGACGGGTGGACTCGGCGCCTACGTCCAAGATGTCGGCCCCGGCCGCGAGCGCCTCGGCGGCCGCCAGCCGGATGGCGCCGGGCTGTACGCGGCTGGCGGCGTAAAACGAATCCGGGGTCAGGTTGAGCACCGCCATCACCAACGTCCGCTCCCCCAATGGCAGCGTGCGGCCGGCAACCGACCACGTTCGCGGGGGCCTAAAATAGTGCACAGCCTAGATTACGCCGCGCCACGGGGGAAACCGGCCTCCAGCCGATTGCGTCCTATGGTCACGGCAAGGAGAGTACACATGAAGAGGGCGGGAATATATACAACCATAGCCGTGGCCATGCTGGCTATGCTGGTGTGTGCCGCCGCGGTGGCGCAGACCGGCTCGGTGGATCCGGCCTATGCGGCCGGCTACAACCGGGCGTATCCGTTAGGCCAAGCCGACCACGCCGCCGGCTTCACCGCCAACGCGCACAAGTTCAGCGAATATCAGGAAGGCGCGCGCGGCTATACCGCGGCCTACGGCACCCCCGCCGCCTACAAGGCGAGCTTCCAAAGCGGCTTCGACGACGGCTATCGCGACGGCTACGCCGGGCAGGGCCGCTCCATCCCCGCGCCGGCTGCCGCCACGGCCGCGCCCGCCACCCCGGCCACGGCCCCGGGCACCACCGCCGGGGACGCCGCCGCCGCCGCTGGCACCAACAATATGCCGACCGACCCGGAGCGGGCAGCGGCGCGGCCCAGCGCGGTCTACGATAACGGCATTCTCGTGGCCCAGGACACGCAGCTGCAAACCACGCTGGACCGCCAGCTCGACACCAAGCACTCCTACGCCGGCGAATCCTTCACGCTTACCATCACGGTGCCGGTCTGGGTAGGAGCGGTGGCGGCGATACCGGCCGGCAGCACCATCCAGGGCACGGTGGCGCAGCTAGCGCGCGGCGGCAAGCTCAGCGGCCACGCCCAGATACAACTGCAATACGACACGCTCACCATTCCCGGCCAGGATCCGATCGCCCTGCACGGCACCACGGCCGCGGTCGGCGCCGCCGCACAAACCGTGAACAGCCAGGAAGGCACGGTCAACGGCCAGGGCGCCAACACCGGAAAAAGGGTCGCCACCGGCGCCGGCATCGGGGCGGTGCTGGGCGGCATTTTTGGTGGCGGCGGGGGTTTGATCCGCGGCGGTATCGCGGGGGCGGCCCTGGGCACGGCCGGCGTGCTGGTTTCGCACAGCAAGGATTTGACCCTGCGCCAGGGCGAACGCATCCTGGTCCGGCTCGAACGTCCGTTGGAATTGCCCCCCAACGGCAACCCGCAATAGCGCCTAAACTACAATCCAGAACATGACGTTGCGCGCGGCGCTGTGGCTGGGATTGCTCGCGGCTGCGCCGCTGGCCCGGGCGCAGCAACCCGTACCGACTTTCTATCGCGACGTGCTGCCCATCCTGCAGCAGCACTGTCAGCTCTGCCATCGGCCGGGAGAAATTGCCCCGTTTGCGCTTGAGACCTATGCCCAGGCGCACGCCCGCGCCGCAGCCATCGTCAAGGCGACCGCGAGCCGGGTCATGCCGCCCTGGTTCGCTCAGCCCGGTATCGGCAGGTTTCGCAATGACCCGTCGCTGACTCCGGCGGAGCTCCACACCCTGGCGGCGTGGACCGCCGCCGGAGCGCCCGCGGGCAATCCCGCCACGGCACCGCCGGCACCGCACTGGGCCAGCGGGTGGAACATCCAGCCGCCGGATCGGGTCTTCATCATGCCGCGGCCGGTGGTGCTGCCAGCGCACGGGATGGTGGATTACACCTATGAAGTTGTGCCCACCGGCTTTCGTCAGGGTCGCTGGGTGCAGCAGGTTGAGATCCGGCCGTCCAGCCGCGCGCATGTGCATCATGCCGTCGTGTATGTGCGTCCACCAGGCTCGAATTGGCTGAAAGGTGCGCCGGTCGGCGTGCCGTTTACCCAAGGCTCCCTCGGAGGCGGAACGCTGTGGACGACCAGCCAGATACTGCTGGTTTATGCCCCAGGCAGCTCCCCCGCCCGCCTGTCCACTGGCATGGGCAAGTACATTCCAGCAGGCAGCGACTTGGTGTTCCAGATGCACTACACCACCAATGGCCAGGCGGCCGAGGATCAAACCAGCATCGGCCTGGTGTTTTGCAAGCAGCCGCCGCAGCAGCGCGTGCTCACACTTCAGCTCACCAACAGCCGCTTCATCATCCCGCCGGGCGCCGATGACTTTCGGGTTGAGGCGCAGGGGACGCTCCCGGGCGATGCGACCCTGCTCAGCCTTTTTCCCCACATGCATTTGCGCGGCAAGGCCTTCGAGTACAACCTCGCCAGCCCGCACGGCGAGGTCACGCAGCTATTGCGCGTTCCACACTATAACTTTTACTGGCAGCGCAGCTACGTGCTGCAAACCCCGATGCCGCTGAAGGCGGGCACGGAATTGCAGGCGGTGGCCTGGTACGACAACTCGCGCGCCAACCTCCACAACCCTGATCCGACCGTCGCCGTGCACTGGGGCCCCCAGACCACCGACGAAATGATGGTGGGGTTCTTTGATGTGGCTGTGCCCGCCAACACCGACAAGTGGCAATACTTCGCCGAGCGCAAAAGCGGGCCGCCCGGCGGCCGTTAGAGCGCGCGCAGTGTTCTTAACAGCTAACGGCTAGTTGTTCAGATTTATGTCGCCGGTTTTGATCTTTTCGCCGTCCATCTTGAACACGACGCTGTCATAGCGGCTGGGGCAGCACGGTTTGTCGCCGAGCGTGTAGCGCGCGGCGCGCACGGTGAGCTGGCGCTTTTTCGCGTCCCACTCGGCGTCGCCGCCGCCACGGCAATCCCAACTGATCTGGTCGGTCATGACCAACTGCTTTTTTTTCAGCTCCATCACCTGCAGAATACCGGTGCAGTTGGCCAGATTGTCGCCGGTATAGAGCACGCTATAGACGAACAACGCCCGTTTGCCCGGCGCCTTGGGCAGCGCCGCCGGTTCGCTCTTGATGATTTGGAATTCGAGCGGATTGATCGGGTCCTGGTGGTGGTCGTAGATGCCCTGCGCCACGGTGATCATCAGCGGCGCTCCGGAGACGGTGTTGCCGGGCACCATGCCCTCGGCGCCGGAGCTGGCGGTGGGGTAAAGGGCGTAGGTGTAATTTTTGGCCGGAAATTGCGCCAGGCTGGCCAGCGGCGGCGCGGCGAGCGGCACCTCGAGGTGAAAGGCGGTGATCTTGCCGAAGGTCTGGAAGTCGCCGTGGTTGCGCTGCAACCAGCCGAACTGGGCCGCGGCCGGCAGGCCGAGCGTCAGCAGGACGGCGAGCGCGATTCGCACCGGGGAAAAGAACCGTAGAGCCACAGCCAATTGCATTTCAGTGTACCGTGAATGCTGCGGTGTCCACCAGTGGCCCATCCTCTGGCCCAGCGCCTGCGCCGGCACTGACCGGCTCACGCACGCTGAACCTGCTGCTGCCGGCGGGCGCGGTGGCCATCATTCTGGCCGTGATCCACGTGGCGCCGCTGTGGGTGTTCATCTTTGCCGCCCTGGGCCTCATACCGGCCGCCGCGGTGCTGGGCCACTCCACCCAGGAACTGTCGGCGCAGTTGGGGCCGCTCGCCGCCGGCATATTGGAAGCGACGCTGGGCAACGCCAGCGAGCTCATCCTGGGCATCGCCGCATTGAATGCCGGGCTGGTGGAGGTGGTGAAAGCCTCGCTCACCGGCAGCATCATCAGCAACCTCCTCATGGTGCTGGGTCTCGCCATGTTGATGGGCGGCCTGGGCCGCGAAAAACAGCAGATCGACCGCGCCGTCGCCAGCACCAACGCCACCACGCTGTTTCTTGCCGCCGTCGGGCTGATCGTGCCGGCGGTGTTTTCGGTGACGGTCTACGGCCGGCTCGAAGCCGACCGGCCGGGCATTGAGCCGCTCAGCCTCTGGACTGCCGCCATCCTGATCGTGATCTATCTGGTCAGCCTCTATTTTCAACTCCGCACCAGCCGTGCGCCGCTGGCGGCCCGCCGCCCCGGCATGCGCCGGCAGCGGACGGTGCTGACGCTGGGAGCGGCGGTGGTGGTGATTGCGATCTTGAGCGAGCTGCTGGTGGCGGAATTGCAGATCGCCCAGCGCGCCTTCCACGGCACCGACATTTTCTGGGGCGGCGTGGTCTTCGCCCTGATCGGCAACGCCGCCGAGCACGCGGTCGCGGTCTCGGCGGCGCGGCGCGACCAAATGGATTTGGCCATGGCCATCGGCGTCGGCTCGAGCCTGCAGATCGCGCTGCTGCTGGCGCCGGTGCTGGTGTTCCTGTCGCTGCTGCTCGGCCACCCGATGTCGCTCGTGTTCAGCGGCATTGAGGTGGTGGCGGTGGTGTTGTCGGCGGTGATGGTGGGCATGATCGCCCAGGATGGTGAAACCAACTGGCTGGAAGGGGCGCAACTGCTGGCGGTCTACGCCATCCTGGTGGTCGGGTTCTACTTCGTCCCGGTGTGAGCGTCGCCGGGCGCCGCGCCCGCCGGACGCCGGTCATGCGAGCGGGTGGTGCGCACCAGCCGGTAGATGGAATAGGCGCTGCCGAGAATGGCGATCCCCATCAGGATCTCGATGAACACGCGAAACTGGGGCGTGTTCAGCCAGTTCGCAATGCCGCGCCCCAAGTAAAGCGCCGCGATCGCCTCGGCAATGAAACGGACGAAGCGCATGGCCGCCAGCATGGAAAGGAAGGGCTTGCGCGGCACTTCCAAAGCCCCCGCGCCCAGCACGAAGGCGGTGAACGGAAACGGCGGCGGAATTAGCGCCGGCACCGCCAGCAGCACCGGACCCTTGTGCTGAATGGCCCGTTGCAGCCGTTCGAACCGCTCCTTGGAAACGTGCGCGCGGATGAAGGCCTCGCCCCCGGCATGGCCGACTTCAAACATGATCCAGCAGCCCGCCAGCGAACCCAGCGTGGCCGCCACCGCGTACAGCACGAACTGATCATGATGCAGCGAGGCCAGCACGATCACCGCCACGTCGTTGGCAAAGGGCAGCATCAGAAAACTGGAATCCAGCACGCCCAACAGGAACAGCCCGGGTGCGCCATAACTGAGGAAGAAGTAGAAGATCCCAGCCAGCCAGCCGTTCCCGTGCGGCAGCATGGAGCCTTAGATGCGGACACCTGGCCCGCATTTCTCACGAAATGCGGGCAGCGATGTGCGATAAGCGGTAAGCAATAAGTTTGGGGCCGCGATTGTAGGTGATGGCGAAGTGCGAGGGCAGAGAGCGTTCATGGTGGTCGGGGTTTTTGAGGAACGGATGCGTCGTAGATCGCGCCAACGCCGTTCCAGTGCGTGAGCAATGGGGGCTAGAGCCGAATCTGCTCTAGTAGTACTCAGCCGAGAGGGTCATTTTTACCAGTCTGCCGGCGGAATCAAAGCTGGATTCCAGGATTTGGGGCTTGTCGGCGCCCGCCCAACTGAAGTTGTAGACGATAAGATGCACGTTTTCGCCCCGCCAATTGGAGGGCCCGGTGAAAAACGGCGTTCCATACGTGTGCTCCAGCCGCCGCGAGTCGTCGCCCAGTGCTACGCCCCGTCCGGTGCGGGCCAGCGCGGACGGAAGGGCTGCATCACAGGCTGCCGCGTCGCCGGCCGAAGCGGGCATGCGCTCCACCGTGACCACCTGGATGGTGCCGCCCGGCTTGGTCTCAAGCTGCAATTTCAAATGGGAGCGCCGGTCGCACCAAACGTACAGATCCTTCTCGTCGCCCGATGGGTGGCGCCAGCGCCTGCCCAGCTTGGCTTCCGCCATCGGGATCGTACTCCGGCCCGGGCGCAGACCCGCCAGCGTCAGCTCGTTGACGTTGCCGGGCGGATGATCCGCGCTGGAGGCGGGATCCTGCGCATGGGCCGCGGCCAACACCAGCCCGCAGGTCAGTATCAGGACCAGTCGGCGGCTTGCAGCCGCTGCGCCAGACGTTCGAGCCAATTGCCCTCTCCTTCTGACCATAGACGAAGGGCGCGGGGCCGAAGTTGCTGCTCAATTTTCTTCACATACGCCAGCAACTGCAGGATGTTGGCTTGCAGATGCCGCCGGGTCTCGGTATTCGGCGGCGCCAGCTCCGCCAGAAAAGGCTCATCCAGTCCAAAGTCCACCAGCAGGTGACCGTCGTTGCCTTGTCCGTCAGTAGTTGCGCCAAAATCCGGCCCCACGCTGCTGAGGCGCAACGCATGCGGCGACTGCCGCCAGTCGGGCTCACAGACCCAAAGCAGCCAGGCCAGCTCCAGCTCGCAGACGCAGTCTCCGGCCGCGAACCGCCGCAGTTGGTCCATCGCCTCCTCCAACGTCACTCCCTGCTCAAAGCGCTCTTCCAGCAGCGCCGCTTCCGCCCAGCTCACGGCGGTCACCGCCACCTCGCCAACTCCACGCTCCAGTGTTTCCGACGGCAGCAGCTCCGCCGCCCGCTGCAGACGCGGCAGCATCTCTGCGCCGGTGTGGGTGGAAAACCATAGGCTCAATCGTATGCGGTCGCTCACCTCTCCAGCGTATGCGGTAGCCTCGCGGCAGGCAAGCCGCATCCAAGAATGCGGAGCTGGCTTGGAAACCCCTCAGGAAAGAGCTTATCGCTCCGCCTTTCGCAAGGTGGAGGCGCTGCAGATTGAGCTTGCCCGCCACGTCTACTCCGTGCAGCGCCGCCTGGAAGCCGAGCACAAGTTGCAGGAAGCCATGGTCGTTCTCGACCGCGCTCGCCGCGAGCTGCTGCTGCAGCGCAAACAGCGCTCCATCGCCTGAATTCAGCGATACAAAGCGATACAACACGAGGCAACTTGGACGGGTGAAGACGCCGGTGGCGCGTTCACTGAGCAGAGCGGGCGGGCGTTGCCGCCAAGCGATTTCGGCCGCAGCCCGACCATCGGGGGGCGGCCGCGCCCGTGCGGCCTTATGCTCTTGGAGTATGGTGCGAACTTGGGAATGGGTGGTTGCGGTCTTGGCCGCGCTGGCAGTGTTCACACTCCCGGCACTGCAACTGTCAGCCCCGCTCGTGCCGGCCAGAAGTTGGACGATTGTCGAACTCGCCGCCTCAGCCGCCCGCGCCTCCGGGCGCCATCGGCCCGGGCAGGGCGATGCCGGGCTGGCGGCCAGGTTGCGGCAGGCGCGTGATTTGTTGCAAGCGGTCACCGGCAAACGGCACTCGTCCGGCCTGGAACGCGCCCTGGGATGGGCCGCGGCCATTCCGCTGGCGGCGTTGCTGGCTGGCGCCTGCGCGCTGCTCAGCCTGCTGGCGGTTGGGGTGGCGTGGCGGCGGGTGCAGCGCTGGGTCGCCGGCATCGGGCTGGCGGCGGCCGCCTATACCGTGGGCGCAAGCTGGTGGCTGACGCACCAGGCACACGCGCTGCTGGCCCAGTGGATTGGCCCTTCCACCCTCGTTGGCCAGTTCGCGCTGCAGCCCGAGGCGGCAGCCTACGTGCTGGTGCTGCTTTTCGCGGCGATGTTGCTGTGGCCGGCGCCGGCGGTATGACGCCGCGCGCGGCCCCGTGCGAAGCTGCGGCAGTGGGTGCGGCAAGGCGCGGGCCGGCGGCCCGCGCGCCGGTCGGGCGACCGGCCCCACACTGGGTGTGGCCGCCGGCCGGCCCCGCCCGCATGGATTGCGATTACGCGTTGGCGCCTGACGAAGTCCGGCCGCGGCCCGACTGACGGGAGGGCAAGCGGTCGGGTCTGCCGGGCTGCGGCGGTGCCGATTTTGCTCTGCTAGCGGTGGGCGACCCGCAGGCTGCGCCAACTGCCGTCGGCGGTCCAGCCGCCGTCCACCGGCAGCGCCACGCCGTTGATGAAGCCGCTCTCGGCGGGGTCGGCGAGAAAGGCGATGGCGCGGGCCACGTCCTCGGGCAGGGCAAAGCGGCCCATGGGCACGCGGCCGGTGATGTCGTCATCGCGATAGAGTCCGGCGCTCTGGGCGCTGTCGTCCATATCGGTTTTGACCCAGCCGGGACATACCGCATTGACGCGCACGCCGCGGCCGCCCCATTCGGCGGCGAGGGTGCGGGTGAGGCCAATGAGGCCGTGCTTGGTGGCATTGTAGACGGCGCGATCGGCCACGGCCATGAGCCCGGCCACGGAGGCGACATTCACGATGCTGCCCAGCGAAGCCTCCAGCATCCGGCGCCCGAACGCCTGCGACAGCAGCATCGGACCCAACAGATTCACCTCGATGACGCGGCGCGCCTGGGCGGCGTCGAGCTGCTCGAACGGTTGAATGAAGCTGATGCCGGCATTGTTGACCAGGACCTCGGCGGCGCCCCAGCGCTCGCCCACCGCGGCCGCCCAGGCCGGAGCGACGGCCGGGTCGGCAACGTCGCCGCGCAGCAGCAGCGCGGGTTCGGGCGTGCCCAAGGCGCGCACGGCGGCGGCGGTGGCCGAGCAGTCGACGATATCGGCCAGCGCCAGCGCGTAGCCGCGCTCGGCCAGCACTTCGGCGGTTTTGCGCCCGATGCCCTGGGCGGCTCCCGTAATCACGGCGACAGGCATGTCGAGTCTCCTAGGCGGCGGCCACGGCGGCCAGCGCGCGGTCCAGGCGGCGGACGAACTCATCCACGTCGCCGCTGTTGATGTTCATGGGCGGGGAGATGCGGATCACGTTGCCATAAAGCCCGCCCTTGCCCACCAGCACCCGCTGATCGCGGCAGCGGGCCAGCAGCGCGTTGGTCTCCTTCGGCGCCGGCTCCTTGCTCTGGCGGTCGCGCACCAGCTCGAGGCCGATCAGCAGCCCCATGCCGCGGATGTCGCCGATGAGCGGATACTTTTGCTGCAGGTGCTGCAACTGCGATTTGAGGTACTCGCCCACCGTCTGGGCGTGCACCAGCAGGTTTTTTTCCTCGATGTAGTCGAGCACCGCCTTGCCGGCGGCGGTCACCACGGGGTTGCCGCCGAAGGTGGAGATGGTGAGGCCGCGCATGGCGTCGGCGACGTCGGCGCGGGCGGTGGTGACGCCGATGGGCAGGCCGTTGGCGAGGCCCTTGGCGGAGGTGATGATGTCGGGTTCGACGCCCCAGTGCTCGATGCCGAACCAGTGCTGGCCGGTGCGCCCCCAGGCGGTCTGCACCTCGTCGCTGATGAACAGCCCGCCGTGCTGGCGGACGATCGTGGCGACGATCTTGAAGTACTCCGGCGGCGGGGTGATGAACCCGCCCACGCCCTGGATGGGCTCGGCAATCACCGCCGCCACCTTGCCCGAGGTCGAGGTCTTGATCACTTCCTCGAGATCGGTGGCGCAGCGCACCCCGCAATCCGGGTAGCTGAGGCCAAACGGGCAGCGGTAGCAGTAGGCGTTGTGGGCATGCACGACCCCAGTCACCGTGTCTGGCCCCAGGCGCCAGGCGGCGTGACCGGTGAGCGCCATGGCGAGCGCGGAGCGGCCGTGATAGCCGTGGCGCAGGGCGATGATTTCACTCGACCCGGTGTAGAGCCGCGCCGCCAGCACGGCGGTCTCGTCCGCCTCGGTGCCGGAGTTGGTGAAAAACGTCTTGGGGGGCTGGCCGCCCGCGGCCGGGATGGGGCTGATCTGCGCCAGCTTTTCCGCCAGCGCGACCATGGGCTCGGTGGCGAAACAGCTCGAAACATGGACGAGCTTGTCCAGTTGCTGCTCGATCGCCTGCCGCACCTTGCGGTTGCCGTGACCCACGGACACGGTCACGATGCCGCCAAAAAAATCGAGATACTGATTGCCCTCGGCGTCATAGCAGTACTGGTCCTGCGCGTGGTCGAGCACCAGCGGCTGATCGAAATAATGAAAAACCGCCGGAAACAGGTACTTCCGGTGCGCCAGAATCAGCTCGTCGTGCGTCATGCCTCTATCGTAGCCGAACCAAACTGGCGCCGACACGGCCGCCGCTCCGCCCGGATGGGGGATTGTCCGCCGACGGCGCGGCAGCGTAGCCTCAAGACGTGACAGGAGGCGGGACCAGCCGGTGGCGCCATAAGGCAACTTGGGCGCGCCCTGAGCAGAGCGGGCGCACGTTGCCGCCAAGCGAACTTCGGCCGCAGCCCGACCCCCGGGGCCCTCGAGGCGCTGGCGCCTTGGGGTGGGGGCAGCGGGAGGGCGTCCTGCGAAGGGCGGCCGTGCCGCTCGCCCTGGCGCTGATGGTGCTCGGCGCCACGGGACTCGTCGCGAAGAGATGGCATACCCTGGCGCGCCCCACCGCCGCCGACCCGGGACCGGCGGTGCTGCGCAGCGTGGGCGCGAGCGTCTACACGGTCGAGGCGCTCGACGGCGCCGGGCAGGTGCGCGACACCGGCAGCGGCGTTGAGCTGCGGGACGGCTTCATCGTCACCAACGACCACGTGATCCGCGACGCCGCCGCCCTGCGGCTGGTGCGGGCGGGCCGGCAGTGGACGGCGGTGCAGGTGCGTTGCAGTCAGGCCGACGACCTCTGCCTGATCCGCCGTAAAGGAGCCGCCGACGCCGCGCCCGGCGTGCGGCTGGCGGTCTCGGTTACGCCCGGCGAGACGGTGTACGCGCTGGGTGCGCCGGCCGGCATCCCGCTCGTGATTTCGGCCGGGCTGCTGTCGGGCGTGCGCACCATTGGCGGGGCGGCCCGGCTGGTGACCAGCGCGCCGATGTCGCCGGGCAGCAGCGGCGGCGGGCTGTTTGACCGTGGCGGCGAGTTGGTGGGCGTCACCACCGCCCAAGTGGCCAATGGCGAGAATCTGAACCTGGCCGTGCCCGCCAGCCAGGTGGCGGCGCTGTTGGCGCCGGGCGGCGGCGCCGCCGCCTCGGGCGCGCCCAGCGAGGGCGAGGGCGTTTGCATCGTGGACCTTGGAACCACGGACATGGCCACCGAACTCCGGGAGTGGCTGCAGGATGGGCTCGTGCGTCAGGGCGTTGTGGTCCAGCGCGACTGCGACCGCGCGCGCGCCGAAATCGGTGGCGTGGTAGCGGTGTGGCCGCCTCGGCACGGCGCGCGGGCGGTGCCGGGCCGGATCGAGTTGGAATTCGGGCTGCATTTGGCCGATAACGCTGGCCGCTTGGTCTGGGCCGTGCACGGCCGCCGCTCGGGGCCTCCGCGCGCCGTGCTGAGCGCCGCCGCCGCGGCGCTGGCCTCGCGTCTGCTGCCGGCGCTGCGAGCGCGCGGGTTAGTGGGGCGCCGTTGACGCGCGGGCGTCCTGCAGCAACTGCTTAATACAAGCATCAGCGGCGCTAGCCCCGGCGCCCTCGTATTTGCCGCCACCGCTCTGCTGCGTGGTGGACCAGATGATGTCCCCGTCTTTGGAAACCAACCGCACCGAAACCGTCGCGTGCGTGTCGGTTTCCGTATCCAGCGAAGAATCACTTGCGCCCAGACTGCGGCCCACAACTGCCCCCGATCCGCTGCCGTCACTATGCACGCGCGCCGCCCCGCCCACCTGCCCGACCCCGGTGCCGCTTCCGTAGGCGTGTACTTCCTGCGAGCTGCGCTCTATCGCCGAGCCCTGCAGCACGGCGTCGGCCCGGCTCCGGTTCTCGGTCACGGTGAACCGCTTGCTGTCCACCAGCGCGGTAATCACCATGGCCTGGATCGCCTGCTCACTCTTGTCCTGGCCGAAAGGTTCAACGTAGATGCGCTGCACCGTCGCCAGCGCCGGCGGCGGCGCGACCGCAGCCTGCGGTGCCGGCACCAGCGCCAGCCAGGCGCCGGCGAGCAGCGCGGCGCTGATCACAGCTCCCCGCCCAGTCCCGATTTCCGCGCCTCGTCGTCCTGATATTCCACCTTGCGGCCGGTGCGGGCCTCCATCGTCGCCAGCGTCACGCGGACAATGTGCTTGCCGAGCTCGAATATCGCCACATGTTGCTGGCCCTGTGCGTCCTTCCACCCCACGGTCAAATAGTGTTTGCGCTTCTTGGAAAACAGAGCCAGCGGCGTCACCACAATCGCCAGCCCGACCCGGCGGCCCGCTTTCTGCCCGTACTCGAGGTCGTTCACCTCAGTGTAGGGAATGTTGAGGTCCCCGTGGTCGGAGTTGAAGGTGAAATCGGTGTCCCCGGTGGTGGAGACCTTGCCTTCCGTATTGGCTTTCACCTGGCTCTCGGTCCCGCCGTCGTACACCGCCTTGTCGCCGCCGACCGCCAGCGCCAGTGCGCCGAGCAGCAGGCAGGCGGCGGCACAGCAAATTAATTTTCGCATGGGTGAGTCCTTTTTGCTCCTTACGTGAGTCACTCTACACCCGGGGCGGGCGGAGCGCAAATTACCGCGCCGCCGGCTCGGCCTTGGACCTGGGGACGCGCCCGCGCTATGCTGGAGCGCATGCGAAAGACATTGCTTCTGCTGACGTGCGTGGCCGCGGCGGGCGGGATGGCGGTGGCGCAGTCGCGGGTCGAGGTGCGCTTCGCGCCCGGGCTGGCCACGGGCGCCGTCAACGGCCGCGTGTTCTTCTATGTCGCCAAGGCGCTGCCGCCGGGCAGCGGCCGCCGCGGGCGCTTTCAGCGCCGCCCGGCGGAGCCGCGCTTCGAGATCGGCGACCAGGTGGGCTCGCAACAGTTCTTCGGCAAGGACGTGCTGAACTGGCGCGCCGGCGCGCCGGTCGAGTTTGACGCCTCCGTCTACGGCTACCCGCTGACCAGCCTGCGCGATCTGCCCGCGGGCGACTACACCGTGCAGGCGCTGTTCAACCGCTACACCACCTTCCATCGCGCCGACGGCCACACCCTGCTGCTGCCCCAGGACGAGGGCGAGGGCCAGCAAATGACGCGCAAGCCCGGCAACTTCTACAGCCTGCCGCAAAAGATCCATTTCGATCCGCGCACCGGCGGCGTGCTGCAGATCGAGCTGACTCAGAAAATTCCGCCCATTCCACCGCCGCCCGACACCGCCTGGATCAAGCACATCAAGATACAAAGCCCATTGCTCACCAAATTCTGGGGCCAGCCCATGTACCTGGAGGCCACCGTGGTGCTGCCGGAGGGGTTCAACACCCACCCCGATGCCCACTACCCGGTCATGGTCGAGCAGAACCACTTCAGCTACGATCTGGCGCGGGCGTTCGGGCGCATCCAGGCCGACTGGACCTCGGGCAAGCTGCCCAAGTTCCTGTGGGTTGACATCAACCACGCCAACCCCTACTACGACGACAGCTACGCGGTGAACTCGGCGAATCTCGGCCCCTATGGCGATGCCATCACCCGGGAACTGATCCCGGCGGTGGAGCAGAAGTTCCGCGGCATCGGCCAAGGCTGGGCGCGGGTGGACTATGGCTGCTCAACCGGCGGCTGGGAGGCGCTCGCCGACCAGATCTTCTATCCCGACTACTTCAACGGCGCCTGGGGCTCCTCGCCCGACCCGGTGGACTTTCACAACTTCCAGATCGTAGACATCTACGACGACGCCAACGCCTACTGGCTCGAGGGTCCGTGGACGAACGTGCCGCGGCCGGATCAGCGCAACCCCGACGGCAGCATCGTGCAGACCATGGCCCGCGCCAACCACCGCGAGCTGGTGCTCGGCACCCACGGCCGCAGCGCCGACCAGTGGGACATTTGGGAGGCGGTGTTCGGCCCGGTCGGCCCCGACGGCTATCCGGCCGACATCTGGAATCCGATGACGGGCGCCATCAACCATCAGGTCGCCCAGTACTGGCATGACCACTTCGATCTCAACGCCTGGCTCAACAGCCACTGGGCCACCCTCGCCCCCAAACTCGACGGCAAGCTGCACGTCTATGTCGGCGACATGGACTCCTATTACCTCAACGACGCCGTCTACAGGATGCAGAAGACGATCGAGCAGCATCACGATCCCGCCATCACCGCTTCGTTCACCTTCGGGCGGCTGCAGCCGCATTGCTTTGACGGCACCTACCACAAAATGTCGGAAGAGCAGCTCTACATGCCGCAGATGCTCGACCGCATCCTGAAAACCGCCCCCGCCGGCGCCGACCTGAGCTGGAACTACAGCCACTGACACACCGCGCCCGCGGGCGGGGAATCGGGCTGAAGCAGTTGATTGGCGCGGGCCCCTGCCCCTGCTCGCTGAGACGCTCGCAGCGCCGTGCCCGCACTCGAAGGGCTGTGGAGCGCCGGCTCGGGGCCCGGCGAGCCGACGGGCGCGAGCGGCACTGTTTGAGGGGCGGCCGCGCCGCTTCATTTGCCGGGAGCGGCGAAAGCGCCACTGGCGTTTTCGCCGCGCTGGAATTCCGCGGCCCTTCGCGCCGACTTTGCCCGCGGCGCAAACGGCATGACTCCCGCGAACGGCGATAGACTGGGAGGGCGCCGGGGCGCCGCCCCGGGCTTGACATGGATGCTTCCCCCACCATTGGACCCTTCGAATTGCTGGAACCGCTGGGGGCGGGCGGCATGGGCGAGGTGTTCAAAGCGCGCGACACGCGGCTGCAGCGCCTGGTGGCGCTGAAGTTCCTGTCCGACAGCGCCGGGGGGCCGGCGCGCGAGCGTTTCCGGCGCGAGGCGCTGGCGATTGCGGCCATCAACCATCCGCACATCTGCACCCTCTACGAGATTGGCGAAGATACGGCGGGGGCGGCGGGACCGCCGGGGCGCCCCTACCTGGTGCTGGAGTTGCTTGAGGGCGAAACGCTGAAGGCGCGGCTGCGGCGGGGGCCGCTCGACTTGGAGCAACTGCTGGAGTGGAGCGGTCAGATCGCCGCGGCGCTGGAGGCGGCACACCGCCGCGGGGTGCTGCACCGCGACCTCAAGCCCGACAATATCTGGGTGACAACCAGCGGGCACGTGAAGGTGCTCGACTTCGGGCTGGCGCGGCTGGAGAGCGGGGATCCGGCGGAGGCGGCCACGGTGACCACGCCGCTGACCTCGCCCGGGGTGGCCATGGGCACGATGCCCTATATGTCGCCGGAGCAGGCGCGGGGCGAGGTGCTCGACGTGCGCAGCGATATTTTCAGCCTGGGCGCGGTGTTCTACGAAATGGCCAGCGGCCGGGGAGCGTTCACCGCCGCGAGCGCGGCCGAGGTGGTGGCGGGCATCCTGCGCGGCCAGCCGCCGGGGTTGCGGCAACTGCGGCCGGAGATGCCGCCGCGGCTGGAGCAGGTGATCGAGCGTTGCCTGGAGAAGGATCCGGAGTTGCGCTTCCAGTCGGCGGCCGATCTGCGCGGCGAGCTGCAACGCCTGCGGCGGCAGAGCGGGTTGGATTCAACCGCCCAGGTGGCGGCCGCGCTGGCGGCGTGGCGCGGCCGGCGCTGGTGGTGGGCGGCGGTGCCGCTGGCGGCGGCCGCGGGGGTGGCGGCTGCGATCTGGCTGCGGCCCGCGGGCCCGGCGCCACCCTCCCAGTTGAGCTTCCATCAATTGACCTTCAATGGGCAGGTGCACGACGCGGCCATATCACCCGACGGCAAGTTCGTGGCCTATACCGAGGCCACCCCGCAGGGGAGCGACCTGCGCCTGCTTTCGATTGCCAGCAACAGCGATGTCGTTATCGTGCCGGCTGGCGACGACTGCTGCAGCGCGCCATCGTTTTCGCCCGACGGCGCCGCGGTGTACTTCAACCGCAACGGGACCATCGCAAGGGTTCCGATGCTGGGCGGGGCGGCGCGGACCGTGGCGGCCATTACCTGCGCCAGCGGCGTCACGTTTTCCCCCGATGGCAGCCAGATCGCCTTCATCGCCAGCCTGCTCGGCGCCAGCGGGTTCCGGGACGCGCTGGAGGTGGCGCGCGCCGACGGTTCCGGGCGGCGCGTGCTGAGCGAGGCGCCGGCCGGGTCCGGATATGACGCCCACGTATGCTGGGAAGAAGGGGCCGAGCTGCCGCAGCCAGCCTGGTCGCCCGACGGACGCTTGATCGCGGTGGTGCACAGCGGCGCGCTGCCGGTTGGGCACCTGGACATCATCAATGTGGCCAGCGGGAGCAGCCAGGAGCTGGGGCCGGCGTTGCACGGCGGCGCCAGCGGGCTGGCATGGCTGCCGGGCAGCCGTACCGTGCTGGTGACCGCCGCGGTGTCGGCGGCGGCGACCGCGCCCCAGCTATGGGCAATCGCGGTGCCGGGGGGCGCGGCCACGCGCCTGACCAACGATCTGCAGGGTTACGCCAACATCAGCGTGGCCGCGGCCGGGATGGCGACCATGACCCACGCCGCGCCGCAGTATGCGCTCTGGGTGCGCGACCGCAGCAGCCAGCCTTTCCGGCAACTGCCCGGCGGTGGCGGGTCGCAGGACGGCGTCGGCGGCGTCGCCTGGACGCCGCAGCATCGTCTGGTGTTGATCCGCAACCTCGGCGGGCAGCGTCAGGTCTGGACCGAAGCCGAGGACGGCAGCGGCAGCCAGGTGCTGGCCGCCACGGGCAACCTGCTGGACCCGGTGGTCGCCCCCGACGGGCAAATCGTCATGGACGCCGACTTTCACACCGCCCTGTGGCGCATGAACGCCGATGGCACGGCGCTTTCGCCCCTGGGCGCGGCGCCCGCCGGCGGCGGCATCGGCCTGCCCACCCTGATTGCGCAGGGCGCCGAAGTCGCCTACGTCAACATGGGCGCGCAAGGACTACAGACCTTGTGGGCGATACCGCTCGCGGGCGGGGCGGCGCACGAGCTTTCCGGCGAGAACATCGGCATTAATGGCAACCCCGCCTCCCCCGGCGGCAACCGCATCTTCGCCTTGGATGCGGCCTTCACGCCTATCATCGTGGACCTGCGCACACATCCGGCCTCGGTGCAGAGGGTGGGGCTGGGGGCGAGCCTGGCGGAGCTGGGCGTGTTGGGCTGGCTGCCGGACGGCCGCGCCGTCACCTACAGCCGGCGGCAGGGCACCACCGACAATCTCTGGGCCGCGCCGCTGCCCGCCGGCCAGCCCTACCCACTCACCCATTTCACCGATCTGCAGGTCGCAGCCTACGCTTTCTCCCGCGATGGCCGGCTGGTCATCAGCCGCGGCAGCGACAATCGCGATGTCGTGCTCGCCACCGGGCTCGCAGGGGCGCACTGACGCCGGGCCCAGTTAGAATCTAAGCTCCATGCCCGTGCGGCTGCATTTTCCGGAGCGAAAAAGCCGCCTGCGGCCGGCGCCGGGTGCAGTCCGCGCCCGTTTGTCCAAGCCGAATTGGGCGAGCGCGGCCACGTTCGCCGCCAGCGCCGTGCCGGTGTTCGGCAAGCTGCGCAAGAACCCGTACCACCATTGGCTGGCAGCCTTCACCGCCGGCGTGCTGGTGGTGCTGCTGCTCTACCTGCGGGCGCTGAGCGCGCCGCAGGAGTTCTACCCCGATCCGGACAGCCCGGAGGGCGCCTCTCCGGCGCCGCACTCATGGCGGGCGGCCAACCTGGCCTCGGAGCTCGGCACCGTGGGATGCATCGTGATTTTGGCGCTGTTTTTCTAAGCCGCGGGGCAGCCGGCGGCCAACCCACTGGACCCAGGCCGCATCAAAGCTGGCGTGCCGGTGCCCCTGCATCTGCCGGAGCGGCTGCGTAGCAACTCGCCCCGCGGTGCCCGACCCCTCCGCCTCCACTTCCCCAAGCCCTCCGGGCCGCTCGACAACCACCCCACCAGACCGCACCCCTACTGGAC
Source organism: Terriglobales bacterium (assembly GCA_050745565.1). Taxonomy (GTDB): domain Bacteria; phylum Acidobacteriota; class Terriglobia; order Terriglobales; family SCQP01; genus SCQP01. The sequence goes on from JBOGKJ010000018.1 coordinate 27,890, forward strand.
CCGGCCTGACTGGCGCAGCATCCTGCTGCTGCCGCTCGAGGCGGTCGCTGTGGCCGAAACCCTGCTGCGCCGCCACCAGCCGGTCGCGCTCGCGATCTTCGCTCTGGGCCTCTACTTCCTGATCATGCTTTTCGGCGCGACCGCCCACTTCCACCCGGATGAGGACGCCCCTGAGTTTCTCACCATTACCCCAACCACCAAGCCGGTGCCCCATCGGCCCCCGGACTGGTTGGATCGCCAATCGTGTTCTCCAGGCCGGTGCGCTCACCTGCCTGGTGATCCTGCTCATCCTGTATTGGCCCGCGCCTCTCGCCAGCCTCCTGGGCAGCTTGCGTTAGGGCGGTGCCGGACTAGACGAGGTAACTTGGACGGGTGAAGGCGCCAGTGGCGCGTTCACCGAGCAGAGCGGGCGCGCGTTGCCGCCAAGCGAATTCCGGCCGCAGCCCGACCCCCGGGGCCCCCAAGACGCTTGCGCCTTGGGGTGGGAGCATCGGGAGGGCGTCCTGAGAAGGGCGGCCGTGCCGCCTAGAGCGCGTCGCCGCGCGTGAATCGCCGGTGTCCTCTTAGCAGGAAACACCGAACTGTCGCAACCTCGTCCGCCAAGGCGGCCAAAGCTAATCGCTTATTGCTTATTGCTGCCCGAGAAATGCGGGCTAGAGAAACGGGTTGACGCAGCGCACTTGGTCAAAGCGCTGGCCGTGCTGGAAATCCTCACTGTAGAGCACGTCGCAGCCGGCCTGCTGCGCGGCGGCCACGATCAGCGCGTCGTACCAGGCAAGATGGAGGCGCTGGTGCAAGCTAAGGCCCTGCCGCAGCAACGCGCCCGCTTCCGCCGGCGCCAGCAGCGGCAGAATGTCACTTTCCAGATAGGCTTGCGCATCCGGCGGCGCCAGGCCCCGCGGCAGCTTGCGCAGCACAACATTGCAAAACTCCTGCGCCACCTGCAGGCTGACCACCCCGCGCCGCTCCAGCACGCCGGTGCGGATGATCGCATCCGCCCGCGCCGCCTTGTCCGGCGCGGTTTCGTCGAAGCGATTTACGAAAACGTTGGTGTCGATGAAGAACCTATCGCCGTTCATTCATTTCATCGCGCGTGAATTTGCGGCCGCCGGTTTCGACGTAGCTCAAGCGCTTCATCAATTCATCGTGACGCTCGGCCCAGGTACTGAGGCCGGTGTAATCCTCCAGCCACTGGCGGAATTCGGCGTTGAGCGTGGTCTTGCGTTCGCCGGCGAGGGCGCGCGCGCGCTCGATCAGGCGCTCGTCGGCGCTCAGGGTGATGTTCTTCACGTGTTTAGTGTACACGAAATCGTGTACACTGCACACTGGATCAGCGACCGCGGAGCGCACATCGCCCCCCTTCGCCGGCGGGCCAGCGGGGGTTGGACGCCGGCGGCGAGTACAATGTCAGGCTATGGGGGTCGAGGCGGACGCCGGCGCCAGTAAGCTGCAGGCGCGGGACTGGCGGCTGATCGGCATTTGCGTGGTGGTGGCGGTAGTGTCGCTGGCGGTGGCGCGGCGCTACTTTCATCGGGCATTTCCGCAGGCCTCGATTGACTTCCAGGTATCCGGGACAAGTTCGGAGCCGATTGCCGCCGGCTTTCTGCGCGCGCGCCTCCTCTCGATCGCCGGCTACCGGCATGCCGAGCAATTCGGCTACGACGACACGGCCAAGACCTTCCTGGAGCGCGAGCTGGGCCTGACGCGCGCCGACGAGCTGCTCGCACACCGCATTCCGCTGTGGCGCTGGCAGCACCGTTGGTTCAAGCCGCTGGACAAGGAGGAAATGCGCGTCGCGGTGGCCACCTCGGGCGCGGTGGTGGGCTTCGATCACGCCATCGCCGACGACGCACCCGGCGCCAGCCTCACCGAGAGTCAGGCGCGGGGGCTGGCGCAGCAGTTTCTGACGCAGGTGATGCATCAGGACTGGCGGCAGTGGAGCAGTCTGGGGGCGCAGCGCCAGGTCCGCGCGCACCGCACCGACTACGTTTTCACCTGGAAGGATACGGCGCCGCTGGTGGCGGGGGCGAGCGGGGAGCTGGCGCAGGCGCAGCACCGGCATCTGGTGAGAATCCAGGGCGCCGAAGTGGGCGCCTACCACGAGTATGTGCAGGTGCCGGAAACCTGGCTGCGGTCTTACGCCGCCTTGCGCTCGCAAAATCAGACCGCCGGGCTGGTGGACTCGCTGCTGCTGTTGGTGCTGGGCGTGGGGATGGTGTTCATCCTGGTGATGCGCATCCGCGGTGGCGACATCCGCTGGCGCGCGGCGTGGTGGATAGGCGGGGCGGGCGCGGCGCTGGATTTCCTGTCGCAGTTGAACGGCTTCGGCGCCGCCCGCTTTGGCTATGACACCACGCAGTCCTGGGCGGCCTTCATCGGCAGCCAATTGCTCGGCGACCTGGCGGCGGCGGTGGGCGTCGGCCTGCTGCTGCTGGTGTTGACGGCCGCGGCTGAAACGCTCTACCGGGAGCGGTTTCCGGAACACGTTGCGGTCTCCAGCTTCCTGAGCTGGCGCGGTGTGCGCAGCAAGAGCTTTCTGATAAGCATGGTGCTGGGCTTGTCGCTGGCGGCGTTTTTCTTCGCCTACCAGACGGTGTTCTACCTGATCGCCAACCATTTTGGCGCCTGGGCGCCGGCGGACGTGCCCTTTGACAACCTGCTGAACACGAAGCTGCCCTGGGCGTTTGTGCTGTTCAGCGGGTTTTTCCCGGCCATTTCCGAGGAGTTCGGTTTCCGGATGCTGGCCATCCCGCTGTTTGAGAAATGGTTCCGGTATCTCTGGGTGGCGGTGATCGCGGCTTCGTTCCTGTGGGGGTTCGGCCATGCCGCCTATCCGAACGAGCCCTGGTTCATCCGCGGCGTCGAGGTCGGGTTGGGGGGGGTGCTGCTGAGCTGGATCATGATCCGTTTCGGGATCCTGGCCACGGTGGTGTGGCATTACACCGTGGACGCCTTCTACACCGCGATGTTGCTGCTGGGCGCGCATGCCGCCTACCTGCGCTGGAGCGGCGCGGTGACGGCGTTCCTGGTGGTGCTGCCGCTGCTGGTGGCGATTGTGGCCTACCGCTACCATCGGGGATTTGCGCCCGAGCGCGAGTTGACGAACGCGGCCGCCGGCAGCGCCACCGCCCAAGCCGCCGCGGCGGCCACCCCGCCGCCGCCGGAGCCCGCCGAGCCGCCGCACGTGGACTACGCGCCGATTTCCGGGCCGAGCTGGACGACGGGCTTGATCGTGGCGGCGGCGCTGCTGTCGGCGTTTGCGGTGCCGGTGGCGAGTTGGTCGCGGCGGCTTCCGTGGCGCATGGACAAGGCGCAGGCGATTCGCTCGGCGCGGCAATTTCTCGCCGCTCAGGGCTTCCCGACGTTGCCCGGCCGTGTGGCCGTGGTGCCGGATTCGGCTGCCGTGGCCGACCATGGCCTGGAAAACGTGATCACCGCCGACGATCTGTTCCGCCGCGGCGGCCAGCGGCTGGTGATCGCCGCCTTCTCCGGGCCCGAGCCTACCGTGGCCGGCGCCTATTGGGATGTGCGCTTCTATCGCCCGCTCGATCCGGAAGAATTCATGGTTCGCGTGCGCAGCGACAGCGGCGCGGTGGTCGGCTTTGCGCACCAACTCCCGGAAACCGCTCCGGGCGCATCGCCGCCGCTCGGGGTGGCGCAGGCCATCGCGGCGCGCTTTCTGGTGGCGCGCGGTTTTCCCGTGCAGAACATGATCCTGCGCACCGCCCAGCAGCACCGCCGCCCCGCGCGCACCGACACCTCGCTGATTTGGGAATCGGAGCCCGGCGCCGCCGCCGCCCCCGGAACCAGCGCGCCCGCGCTGCGGGTCGAGGCCGACTTGGCCGGCACGTCGGTGGCGGGCTTCACCGCCTGGTACCACGTCCCCGAGCAGCAGGTGCGGGCGTTCACCCGGTCCACGCTGCTCGGCACGCTGCTCGGCGTCGCCAAAGGCCTGCTGTATGCCGCCGCCGGCGCGCTGATCGCCGGGCTGCTGCTGCTGTTTGCGCGGCGCCGCAATCTGGCCTGGTCCAGCCTGCTGAAGCTGTCAGCCGCCGCCGGCGTGATCATGCTGATCATCTCCGCGCTGGCGGTGCCGCTGACGGCGGCGGCCTATCTCACCGCCATCCCCTGGCAAAGCTTTGAGGTCACCCTCGTCACCGGGGTGCTGGTGGCCGGGCTGGGCGGGTTTCTGGGGACGCTGGTGCTGCTGGCGGCGCTGTCCATCACGGCGCCGGCGGCGACGGTGCTGACCCGCGCCAACGCCCGCCGCCAACTGGAGCGCGAAAGCGCCTGGGACGCGCTCTGGGTCGGGTTGCTGAGCGTGGCCTGGGTGTTGGGCTGGGGACGGGTGGAGACCGTGGTGCAGGCCCGCTGGTTCCAGGCCGGCCAGCCCCGGTTTCCATCGCTGCCGGCGGGGTTGGCGGCGGCCATGCCCGGCCTCAGCGACATCCTGAGCGCGCCGCTGCACGCGCTGTGGGCCGCCGCGGCGCTCGGCGTTTTGCTGCCGGTGCTGTGGAAAGCCTGGCGCGCGCCGCACGACCGCAAGTGGGCCATTGCCGGCATTGTCCTCATGTTCGTCGGCTCCTTCCCGGCCATTCGCTCCGGCGAGCAACTGGCGCTTGCCGCCATTTTCGGCGCGGTCGGCCTCGCGCTGCTGTTCGGCTTCGGATGGCTGTTCCTGCGCGAAAGCCCGCTGGCGTATGTCAGCGCGGTGCTGCTGCCGCTGCTGGCCGAGCCCGCGCTGGTCTGGTTCCAGGTGCCGCTGGCGAGCGCCACCACCATCGGCGCCGTGCTGCTGGCGTTGGCCGCCGCCTGGGTGGGCTGGCTCGCCTGGGTCGCCCGCCGGGCGCATGCGCCGCAGCCGCTGGTGCCACGCGCCGCCGCCCAAGGCTGACGCAGCGCTCCGCCCCTCAATACGAGGCAACTTGGACGGGTGAAGGCGCCGGTGGCGCGTTCACCGAGCCGAGCGGGCGCGCGTTTCCGCAAAGCGAATCCCGTCCGCAGCCCGGCCCCCGGGCCCCCACGGCGCTTGCGCCTTGGGGTGAGAGCAGCGGAAGGGCGTCCTGAGAAAGGCGGTCACGCCGCCTACCGCAGGATCACAGTTGCTTTAGTTACCCGAACTGCCGCGTGGCGCCGGCCGGCGGCCCAATGCCACTTGGTCAAGGTAGGGAGTGGCGAAATAGGTACGCATCAAGCAGGGCATTTGGAAGGGGCGGAAGGGACTGTCGCAGTGGCGATATGCGCATTCCTGCTGCTACAAACGAAGCCTTGGAGCTTTTGGGAGCAATGGTCTCCCCAAGATGCTTTGACCTGCTGAAAACGGGGTTGGGGCTGAATTGGCGGGAGCCAACGCAAGCTGCCTCGTCGCACAAAACCTCGCCCCGCTTATCCTCGCGAAGTCTGGCGCCAGCGGCAGGGCTACCCAGTCCGCAGGGCAGCCGCCATGGAGGCATGATCCGTGCGCCTCCACC
>JBOGKJ010000019.1:0-5751 GCA_050745565.1 Terriglobales bacterium
GCACCAACGGCAAGGCCGAGCGATTCATTAAAACATCTCTGGCCGAGTGGGCCTATGCCCGTTCCTATCAGCACTCAACCGAACGCAGCCAGGAGCTCCGCTCCTGGCTGCACTCCTACAACTGGCATCGCCCTCATGCTAGTCTCGGGCTGTTGCCGCCCATCAGCCGATCTCGGCTCGACGACAACAACCTATTGAGCCTACACAGCTAGTTGCTAGTTGCGGACGCAGCGGTGAGGCGAGCCGCTACTTTTTATTTGCTAGTGAATAGTGACGGCTCAGGCGCCTTGCCGCCGCGGCTGAACCCTCGCGCCCCGCGGCCACGCCCGCAAAAGCGACCCCAAAAGCTAATCGCTAATTGCTAATTGCTAATCGCAGTGGCTAGTGGCGGACGCAGCGGCGGGACGAGCCGCTGCTTTTTAATTGCCGCTCAGCAGCGGAGGCTCGGCGGCCGTGCTCCCGATGGTGACGGGACCGCCATCGGCCCGCGGGCGCGAAAGCTTGTTGCTTATCGCTAATCGCTCTGTGCTAGTATTGTCGAAGGTTGACATTACCCTCCGCCGATGGCTGCCTCCCTTCCCAACGATGACCTCCGCCTGGGGCTGCTGCAGGGCACGCTCGACCTGCTGATTCTGCGCACGCTCGCGTCCGGGGCGCGGCATGGCTGGGCGGTATCGGAGCACATACAGCAGGTGTCGTGCGGGCGGCTGCGGGTCAGCCAGGGGTCGCTGTATCCGGCGCTGCACCGGCTGGAGGGGCGGGGGTGGGTGCGGGCGCGCTGGGAGCGGTCGGAGTTGGGGCGGCGGGCGCGGGTGTACGAGCTGACGGCGCGCGGGCGGCGGCAACTGGAGCAGGAGGCGGGGGCCTGGGAGCAGTTTGCCGCCGCCGTGCGGGCGGTGATGGAGGGGGCGTCATGAACTGGCGGAGTTGGCGGCGGCGGGAGCGGGAGATGGAAGAGGAGATCGCCTTCCATTTGGCGCAGGAGCGGCGCAAGCGCGAGGCGGCGGGCGAGACGGCGGAGCGGGCCGCGCGCGGCGCCGAGGCGGACTTTGGCGGCGGCGACCGCATCCGGGAGGAATTGCGGGCGGGGCGGCCGTGGGCGCGGGTGCGGGCATGGGGCTGGGATTTGTGGCAGGCGGGGCGGCTGTTGCGGCGGCAGCCGGGGTGGTCGCTGGCGCTGGTGTTGACGCTGGCGCTGGGATTGGGCGCGGCGGTCGGGGTGTTCAGCCTGGTGAATGCGGCGCTGTTGCGGCCGCTTCCCTTCCCGGATGCGGGCTCGCTGGCGTGGATCTCGCTCAACGATCCGGCCATGGGCGCGAGCGACATGATGGTGGCCACGCCCAGCGAGCTGCGGGCCTGGGCGCCGGATCTGAAGCGCGTGTTCGCCGAATACGCCACCGTCTCGGGCGGCGGCGAGGGCGACACGACACGGGTGAACGGGGTGGCGATGGAGCCGCTGGAGCGCGCGGCGGGGGTGAAATTTTTTGGGATGCTGGGAGTGCGGCCGGAGCTGGGGCGGCTGTTCCAGCCCGCGGATTTCGCCTCGGGCGCGGGCCGCAGCAGCGGCGCGATCATCAGCCACGCCTTCTGGCAGCGCGCGTTCGGGGGCGATCCGCAGGTGGTCGGCAAGCGGATCTACGGGCGCTTGGGCACACTGGCGGGGACGCCGGTGATCGGCGTGCTGCCGGCCGATTTCCAACTGGCGCGGCCGACCGACATCTGGTATCCGGCAACCACGCCGAACAGCACCGAGGAGTTCCGCTTCGTTTATATCGTGGGGCGGCGGCGGCCGGGGGTGAGCAACGCCGATGTGCGGACCGCCATGATCACGCTGGAGGCGCGCAACCCGCCCCCAGTGGACAGCCGGATGGGCCCGCAACAGTTCGCGGTGGTGGTTGAGCCGCTCGCGGCACGCCTGCGCGGCGCGCTGCGGCAGCCGCTGCTGCTGTTGCTGGGAGCGGTGGGGTGCCTGTGGCTTTTGGCGGCGGTGAACGCGGCGACGCTGCTCTTGGCGCGGGGGCTGCGGCGGCGGCCGGAGCTGGCGACGCGGCTGGCGCTGGGCTGTCCGCCGGGGCGGCTGGCGCGGCATTTGTGGCTGGAGGGCGCGCTGCTGGCCGCGGCGGGCGCGGTGGCCGGATGCGCCGGAGCATGGGCGGGGCTGCGGCTGCTGGCCGCGCGCGGCGGGTGGCTGCTGCCGCCGGCGACGCTGCGCGCGCTGGTGGATTTGCACGCGAGCGCCATGAGCTGGGCGGTGCTGGGAAGCGCCTTGTTGCTGACGGTGGCGACGGTGGCGGTGATCGGCGCGGCGCCGGCCTGGCACGCGCGACGGGCGGGACTGTACGCGGCAGCGGCGGCGGCGGGGGGCCGGAGCCGGGGATTCCGGCTGCTGGTGGTGGGGGAGGTGGCGCTGGCGGCGATGCTGGCGCTGGGGGCGGGCCTGCTGGGCCGCAGCTTCGCGACGCTGCGGTCGGTGCCGACGGGGTTCGCCCCGTCCGGGCGCGTCAGCTTCGCGATTTATATGCCGATTCTGCGCTGCGGCACGCCCGCCGCCTGCCGCTCGGGACCAACCGAGGTCGATTTGACCACGCCCTACCTGCAACAGGTGCTGACCGAACTGCGCGCGCTGCCGGGCGTGACCGCGGCCGCCGGGACGGCCGGGCTGCCGCTGACCGACGACGACTCGGGACCGGAGACGCGTGAGATTCAGGTGTTCCCCAATATTGTCACGCCCGGATACTTCGCCGCGCTGGGCATCCCGATCGTCGCCGGCCGCGACTTCGACGGCTCCGACCGTTACGGCGGCCCGAAGAAAGTCATCGTCAACCAGGCGTTTGTGCATGCGTTCCTGGCCGCGGGCGGCGCCCTCGGGCAGCACGTCGAAGTGCCGCGGTGCGCGACGCACCGCGGCCGAAGCCCGGGGCCGCTCAACAATCCCGACCCGGCGGGCTGCATCATTGTGGGCGTGGTAGGCAATGTCCACAATGTGAGTCTGGCGGCGCCGATCCGGCCCGCGGCCTACCTCGATTTTGTTCAGGACCCGGGGCCGGGCAGCACCTTCGTGGTGCGCAGCCGCCTGCCAGCGGCGCGGGCGCTGGCGGAGGTGCGGGCGCTGGTGGCGCGGCTGCCGGACGCCGCCGGGCAGCGGCCGTTCGTGTATCCACCGCGCACGCTCGACGCCACCGTGGCGGCCTCGGTCGCCACCCCGCGGTTTCGCGCCTGGCTGGGCGGCGGGCTGGCCGTGCTGGCGCTGCTGCTGACGGCGATTGGGATCGAGGGCGTCACGGCTTACGCGGTGGAGCGGCGCACGCGGGAGGTGGGCGTGCGCATGGCGTTGGGCGCGAGCCGCGGCGCCATCGCCCGGCTCATCCTGCGCCAGGCACTGGGGTGGACGATGGCGGGCGCGGCGGTGGGCCTCGCCGCCGGGCTGGTGGCCGCGCGCGCGCTGGCGAGCCTGCTGTTCGGCATCACGCCGGCCGACGTGACGACACTGCTGGCGGTGGCGGCCCTGCTGATCGCCGTGGCGGCGCTGGCCGCCTGGCTGCCGGCGCGGCGCGCGGCGCGGACCGATCCTGCCGTCGTGCTGCGCTCCGATTAGGACTGCGTCCGCGGCGCGGCTATAGCGGAAACAGGGATGCGGAATCCAAGCCAAGGCGGCGCGGCCGCCCTTCTCAGGACGCCCTCCCGCTGCTCCCGCCCCAAGGCGCAAGCGCCTTGCCGAGCGCCGGGCTGCGGGCGGAATTCGCATAGCGCAGTGCGCGCCCGCTCTGCTCGGTGAACGCGCCACTGGTGCCTTCACCCGTCCAAGTTACCGCGTTATTGACTGGCGCGGGCCCGTGCCCCTGCTCGCTGAGACGCTCGCAGCGCCGTGCCCGCACTCGAAGGGCTGTGGAGCGCCGGGCCCGAGACCCGGCGAGCCCAAGGCGGCGCGACTCCCGCGAACGGCAGGATCACAGTCGCTGTAGTTACCCGAACTGCCGCGTGGCGCCGGCCGGCGGCCGGCGCGCGGGGCGGCGACCCGCCCCACATGGCTACAGCAACTGTGATTTTGATCTAGCGCGAGCGCGGCGGCGGCAGCGTGCTGTCGCGCTCGAGGATGGCCTTGCGCTGCTCGTACTCCTCGACGCTGAGCTCGCCGCGAGCCAGCCGGTACTGCAGCAGCTCGAGCGGGGTCATCTTCACCTCGCGCCGGCTGCCCGGAATCCACCAGGCAAATATCCAAACAATGATAAGGGTCCAGATGATCCACCATATCCACCACCATCCGGCCCACAAGCCGTAGAAGCGCATGTTGGCCTGGATGCCGGGCGCGCCGAGTGGGGTGATTTGACAATGTCCGGGCGCGGCAGCACAGTAGGCGGGGAGGCGGCGGCCATGCGTGACTATTTAGCGGGTTTGTTGGCGGGGTTGCTGGCGGGGTCGGGCCTGGCGGTGCTGGGCGCGGCGGCGATGGCGCAAGGGCCCAAGCGGACGCCGGCGCAACAGGCCATCGTCAAGCGCATTGACGCGCTGCGCAGCCTGCCCGATGCGGCGCGCGCGCAGGAGGACCATAAACTGGCACTCGCCATCCGGCAACTGCCGTCGAGCCGCAACCAGGTGCTGCTGGCGGAGGGGCTGGCCACGCTCTCAACCGAAGGCGACTTCGGGCGCGACACGCTGCAGGCGGTCACCACCACGCTGGCTGAAGCCTTGCGCCAGAACCCTTTGCCGGCGATGAAGGACGGGAAGCCGGACTATGCCTACACCGAGCTGGCGACGCTGGCGCGCTATGAGCACATGCAGGCCGGGCTCGCCGATCCGCAGTTTGCCGCCGCGATGGGCGCGCTGGCGTCCGCCGACGCCGCCCGCCAAGAGGCCGAGTTTTCCCTGCCCGACCTGAGCGGCAAGCGCTGGAGCCGCAAAACGCTGGCCGGCAAAGTCGTGCTGGTGAATTTCTGGGCCACCTGGTGCCCGCCCTGCCGCAAGGAGATGCCGGACCTGGAAGCGCTGTACCAGCACTTTCAGAAACAGGGGTTGGTGATCCTCGGCGTTTCCGACGATAATGTCACAAAAATTAGACAATATGTGATCGCTCACCCCGTGAGCTACCCAGTGCTGCTCGATGCCGGCAGCAAGGTCAACCAGGAGTACGAAATTGAGGGCATCCCGATGAGTTTCCTTTACGGCCGCGACGGCAAACTGCTGGCGGTGGCACCGGACATGCGCACGCGGACGCAATTTTTGGCCATGTTCGCCCAAGCGGGACTACGGTAGCGACTGCACCCCGAAAAAGCGTCGGGGACGGCAAACCGGACCAGGTTGGGAAATGAAATTCCTTCTTTGGTTCGCACCGGGCGGTGGCGCGGGCAGCAAGTGCTTTGTTTTCACTGGCTGCGTTCGGCCCCCAAGTTGCAGAAATGATGGCATCGGAGATTCACTATGCGACTATCAATCAATGCCGGAATCGCACTAGCCGCTGCCGCACTCGGCAAGGCCTGGTTAGCGATGCAGTGTCGCCATCGCCAGGAAATGTTCGATCGTTATGCGGATGGCCGCCCGGCGCTGCGCTGCAGCCGCTGCCTGCGCCTGCGGCCCAACCCGTTGGGGGTGCCACGCGCGGCCTTTCACCTGACGCAGCCGGGCGGGCCGATTACGGCCAGCGCCAACGGCATTGCGCGCTACTGGGCGGCGCTCGACGAGCCCATCACTGATGAGGCGCTGTTTGACATTCTGCCCGGGCGCGTGAACTGGCAGCGCCGTCCCACCGACGACGAG
>JBOGKJ010000020.1:0-35011 GCA_050745565.1 Terriglobales bacterium
GCACCAACGGCAAGGCCGAGCGATTCATTAAAACATCTCTGGCCGAGTGGGCCTATGCCCGTTCCTATCAGCACTCAACCGAACGCAGCCAGGAGCTCCGCTCCTGGCTGCACTCCTACAACTGGCACCGCCCTCATGCTAGTCTCGGGCTGTTGCCGCCCATCAGCCGATCTCGGCTCGACGACAACAACCTATTGAGCCTACACAACTAGCAACTAGCCACTTGCAACTAGCCACTGCCCGCATTGCGCCAGCAATGCGGGCTTCTTGCATTCCCATCTCCTGCCAACGCCGCGCCGCCCAAGCATGCGCCCACGCCCAACAGCGTCCCATCCCCCGAGCCTTCACTAGCAACTAGCCACTAGCAACTAGCAACTTTCCGAGACGCTTTCCATGGGGGCCGCCGCAGCGGTCCAGTGCGCCACCGACCGCCGCCCCTCGGCCGCGCCTTCACTAGCCACTGCCCGCATTGCGCCAGCAATGCGGGCTACCATAACGGTATGGGTGCAGGCTGCAGCCGATGGGCGCTGAGCGGGGTTGCGGCCTGTCTGCTCGTGGGCGCAGCGGCTCAGCGCATCGCCCCGCCCGCCAATGTCGGCCCCAAACCGGTGACGCCGCAGGCCAACGCCGCCAAAACCATCCCCCCGCCGCCAAAAGACGTAGCCCGGCTGCCGGCTCACGAATCCATGCAGATCGTGACCGCACCGCAGCCCGATCCGCTGATCGCCGGCCATGACATCCAGGTCGGCACGTTTTACTTCAATCGCGGCGACTATGTGGGCGCGCTGGCGCGCTTCGAGGATGCCCTCTACAACGATCCCCACTCGGCCGAAGCCTTCTGCCGCATGGGCGACGCCCAGCTCAAGCTCCACCACCTGCTGCCGGCGCGGGTGGCCTGGACCCACTGCCAGACGGTGGCGCAACAGGCCAGCCAGTCGCCCGACCCTGCCCAGGCCGAAAGCGGCCGCAAGTGGGCCACCGAAGCCCGCAAACAGCTCCGCAAGCACCCCAACACTGCGAGCGTAACGGCGCCTGCCCACAGCTCGCAACCTGACGAGGCAACTTGGATGGGTGAAAGCGCCAGTGGCGCGTTCACCGAGCAGAGCGGGCGCGCGTTGCCGCCAACCGAATTCCGGCTGCAGCCCGACACCCGGGGCCCCCGAGGCGCTGGCGCCTTGGGGTGGGAGCAACGGGAGGGCGTCCTGGCAAGGGCGGCCGTGCCGCATCCCGCGGCCGTATGGGGCGGGTCGCCGACCCGCAGGCCGGCCGCCGGCCGCCGGCCCGTGCCGCCACTGGCGACGGCTCCGCCGGCGCCTGAAGCCGATGCCTCGCCCTCTCCTGCGGGGGTGGGAGTGGGGCCTTGGGCCCCCGCTCCTGCCCTCGCAGTGATAAGCGGGTGCCGGGGCGAAGCCACGGCCGGGCCCGTGCCAAGTAAATGACTACCGACCTGCTGCGCCGATTGTGGCCCTACCTGCGCCGCTACCGCGGACGCCTCGGCGGCGGCATGGCGATCCTGCTCGTCAACACCGCCTCGCTGGTCCTGATCCCCTACATCATTGACCTCGCCATTGACGACATGGGCCACGGCATCACCGTCGCCAAGCTGCTCAAGTACTGCCTCCTGCTCATCGCCGCCGTCTCGGCCCGCGGCATCCTCAACTACTTCCAGCGCCTCATCCTGATCACGGTTTCGCGCCTGATCGAGTTCGATCTGCGCAACGAGCTGCTGGCGCGCCTCGAAACCCTCTCCCAGGGCTTCTTCCAGCGCTTCCGCACCGGCGACCTCATGGCCCGCGCCGTCAACGACCTCAGCGCCGTGCGCAACATGGTCGGGCCCGGCATCATGTACTCGGCCCAGGCGGTGGTGCTGTTCGCCTACGTCATCGCCATCCTCTGCCACCTCGACTGGCGCCTCACCCTGATCGCGTTCCTCCCCGCCCCGTTCGTCTCGCTCGCCGTGTGGTGGTTCGGCAAGCGCATCCACGACCGCTTCGAGAGAATCCAGAGCATGTTCAGCGACTTGGCCGCGCGGGTCGAGGAAAACCTCGCCGGACTCCGCCTCGTCCGCGCCTACGCCCGCGAGCCCATCGAGGAAGCCAAGTTCGACCGCCTCAACCAGGCCTACGTCGAGCGCAATATGCGCCTCGTGGTCCTCACCGGCGCCTTCGACCCCCTGCTGCAAATGCTGCTGGGCATCGCCTTCGTGCTGGTCCTGTGGTTCGGAGGCCGGGCCGTGCTGGAAAACCGCATCACCCTCGGCGGCTACGCCGCCTTCAACCTCTACATGGCGCAGATGGCCTTCCCCATGATCGCCATGGGGTACGTCATCAACCTGGTGCAGCGCGGCGCGGCCTCGTTCGAACGCCTGCAGGAGCTGCTGCGCCAGACTCCGGACATCGCCGACGGTCCCCAGACCGATCACTCCATCACCTCGCTGCGCGGCGAAATCGAGTTCCGCCACCTCAGCTTCCGCTACGGCGACCTGCAGGTGCTCGACGACGTCTCGCTCCACATTCCGGCTGGCTGGACCGTGGCCCTGGTCGGCCCCACCGGCAGCGGCAAGAGCACCCTGGTCTCGCTGCTGCCGCGCCTGCTCGAGGTCCCCGAGGGCAGCCTCTTCGTCGATGGCCACCCCATCCGCACCATCCCGCTCGAGCTCCTCCGCCGCAGCATCGGATGGGTGCCGCAGGAAACTTTCCTGTTCAGCGACTCCATCCGCGCCAATATCGCCTTCGGCCGCCCCGACGCCAGCGACGAGCAGATTCGCGAGGCCGCCGCCGCCGCCGGCCTCAGCCGCGATATCGCCGATTTCCCCGACAGCTACGCCACCCGCGTCGGCGAACGCGGCCTCACCCTCTCCGGCGGACAAAAACAGCGCACCGCGCTCGCCCGCGCCGTCCTCCGCGACGCCCCCATCCTCATCCTCGACGACGCTCTCGCCAGCGTCGATACCATCACCGAAGAGTTGATCCTGGACAACCTCGAACGCGTCGCCCGCGACCGCACCACCATCCTCATCAGCCACCGCATCTCCACCGTCCGCAACGCCGCCCTTATCGCCGTCCTCGACCACGGCCACATCATCGAACAGGGTACCCACGCCGAACTTATCGGCCGCGGCGGCGCCTACGCCACCCTCTACGAACGCCAGTTGCTGGAGGAGGAACTGGCGCAGGCGGACTGACCCCATGCCCCAGGACGAAGAACAACTCGGCAAAGCGCTGGATTGGCAACTGCTGCGGCGCCTGCTCCGCTACGTCCGCCCCTACCGCGCCGTGGTGGTGCTGGCCACGGTGGCCGCGGCGCTGCAGTCGGCCACCCAGGTGGTCGGACCCTACCTCAACAAGGTCGTCATTGACCGCTATCTCTACCCCGCCCCCGACGCCCACAGCCTGCTCAGCGGCCACCTCCCCACCAACGCCTTCGCCGGCGTCGCCTACGTCGGCATGCTCTACCTCATCGTCCTGGTCGTCGGCTTCGGCCTCGATTACGCCCAGAGCTACGCCATGCGCTGGGTCGGGCAGAAGTCCATGTACGACCTGCGCCGCCAGTTGTTCGCCCACCTGCAGCGGCTGCCGATCGCCTACTTCGACCGCAATCCGGCCGGCCGGCTGGTCACCCGCGTCACCAACGACGTCGAGATGCTGAACGAAACCATCTCCACCGCCCTGGTGGCGCTCTTTGACGACGTCTTCGTGCTGACCATCATCGTCCTGGTCATGATCCGCTTCAACTGGCAGTTGTCGCTGATCACCCTCGGCGTGCTGCCCGCGATCTTCGTCGCCACCCACTATTTCCGCAAGGCGGTGCGCGACAGCTACCGCCGCGTCCGCGTGCTGGTCGCCCGCATCAACGTCTTCCTGCAGGAACACATCACCGGCATGGCCGTGGTGCAGGCGTTCAACCACGAACGCCTGGCCTATGACGAGTTCAGCGCCATCAACCGCAGCCACTGCGACGCCTGGATCAGCGCCGTGCTCGCCTACGCCATCTACTATCCGGCGGTCGAGTTCCTTTCCGTCCTGGCCATCTCCCTGATCCTCTGGTTTGGCGGCCTGCGCGTCATGCACGGCACCCTCACCATCGGCATCGTTTTCGCCTTCATCCAGTACACCCAGCGCTTCTTCCGCCCCATCCAGGACCTCAGCGACAAGTACAACTCGCTGCAGTCGGCCATGGCCGCCTCCGAACGCATCTTCACCCTCACCGACGCCCCCGTCACCATGAGCGCGCCCGCCCAGCCCCAGCATCTGCCCGCCCACGCCCCCGGCCGCATCGAGTTCGACCACGTCTGGTTCGCCTATCAGGACGAGGAGTGGATCCTGCGCGACGTCAGCTTCGCCGCCGAACCCGGCGCCAGCCTCGCCATTGTCGGCCACACCGGCGCCGGCAAAACCACCATGATCAGCCTGCTGCTGCGCTTCTACGACGTGCAGCGCGGCCGCATCCTGCTTGACGGCATTGACATCCGCGCCCTCGAACTCGACGATCTGCGCCGCCGCTTCGGCATCGTGCTCCAGGACCCCTACCTGTTCTCCGGCTCCATCGCCGACAACATCCGCATGGGCGACGACGCCATCACCCCCGAGCGCATCCAGGCCGCCGAGCACGACGCCAACCTCAGCGACTTCCTCGCCAGCCTCCCCGCCGGCGACGCCACCGCCCTGCGCGAGCGCGGCAGCGGCCTCTCCACCGGCCAGAAACAACTGGTCAACTTCGCCCGCGCCCTCGCCGCCGACCCCTCCATCCTCATCCTCGACGAGGCCACCGCCAGCGTCGATACCGAAACCGAACTCAAAATCCGCCAGGCCCTCGCCCGCATGCTCGCCGGACGCACCAGCGTCGTCATCGCCCATCGCCTCTCCACCATCCAGCGCGCTAACCTCATCCTGGTCATGCACAAGGGCGTCCTCCGCGAACAGGGCACCCACCAGCAGTTGCTCCACCAGCGCGGTATCTACTGGCGCCTCTACCGCCTCCAATACAAAGACCAGGAAATCGGCGAGCCCTCCGCCCTCCTCACCAACCCCTCCTGAACCCCGCCATCCCCTCCGCAGACCAGAATCAGCGATGCCGTATGTGGGGCGGGGCGCTGACCCGCGCGCCGGCCGCCGGCCGGCCCAAAGCGCCAGTTCGGTCAACTCCAGCACCTGTGATCCCGCCTCAATCGCTAATCGCTAACCGTCGCCCCTCACAAAGCCCAGGAAATCGGCGAGTCCCCGCCCTCCTCACCACCCCCCATGAGCCCAGTCAGCCCCGCCCGCCGCACCTAGCCATCCCCCGCAACCGCGGCCCCAAAGCTAATCGCTAATCGCTGCCCTGTTGACATTTGACCCAAACAACCGCACACTTGGGTCGAATGTCATCCCAAGAGACCCGGCAACGCTTGGACCTGCTCCAGGGCACGCTCGACCTGCTGATATTGCGCACGCTGATCTTCGGCCAGGAACACGGCCAGGGCATTGCGCGCGCGATTCAACAGAACTCGGAGCAGGAACTGCTGGTCGAGCACGGCGCGCTTTATCCGGCGCTGCAGCGGCTCGAGCAGCGCGGCTGGATCGCGGCCAAATGGGGGGTCTCCGCGACCAACCGCCGGGCGCGGTTTTACTCTCTCACGCCCGCCGGACGGCGCCAGCTCGAACGCGAAGCGGCCAAGTGGCGGCGCATGACGGCCGCGATTGGACGCGTACTGGGCTCGCAGGAGGGATAGGCGATGGGCTGGCGCAGGCGCACGCTGGGCGATTTCTCGGACGAAATCGAAGCCCATATCCAACTGGAGACGGAGCGGCTCCGGGAATTGGGGATGGGCGCGCGCGAGGCCGGCAGGACGGCGCGCCGTTCCTTCGGCAATGTGACCGAGGCGCGGGAGCGGTTTTATCAATCCGGCCACTGGACGGCCTGGCTGGCGTTGGGTCGCGATTTTCGGCTGGCGGGCCGGATGCTGCGCAAATCGCCCGCCTTCGCCGCGCTTGCGGTTCTCACGCTCGCGCTGGGCATCGGGATGAACGTGGCCGTTTTCAGCATGGTGGACGCGCTGCTACTGCGCCCCCTGCCCGTGGCACACGCCGCGCAACTGAACGTGCTGGCTTTTCGCCAGGGCAGCGGGCCGTTGAGCACGCAGTTTTCGTTGCCTGACGTGCGCGATATTGGCGCTGAAACCCAGCAGGTTTTTTCCAGCGTCTACGGCTACATGCCCTTGCTCGGTGGACTCAGTTGGCGGGGCCAGGGCCAGCCCTTCCTGGCGAGCTATGTCACGGGAAACTATTTCTCCGGCATGGGAATCCACGCTTATCGGGGACGGCTGATCAGCCCGCGCGAGGGACAAATTGCGGGCGCCGATCCAGTCATGGTGCTTGCGTATTCCTATTGGAAGAGCCGGCTCGGCGGTGATCGCGGCGTGCCCGGCAGCACGCTGCAATTGAACGGCAAGCCTGTCACCGTCATCGGCATCGCGCCGCCCGGATTTCATGGCGCGCTGCCGCTCTCTGACGTCAATGGTTTCGTGCCGATCAGCATGGTCAATACCTACGAAGTTGGCTGGCCTGGCGATTTTCTGAACAATCGCGTGATTCAAAACGTCTTCACGCTCGCGCGCCTGCGGCCAGGCGTGGCGCCCACCCGCGCCGCGGCCGCGCTTCAGGTCGTGGCGCGCAGGCTGGCGGCCCAATACCCCGCCACAGAACGGGGAATGTCGCTCAGCCTTTACCCGGAAACTGAGGCCCGGCCCAGCCCCGGCGCCGCGGTCGCATTGCACCGGGCCAGCGTGCTGTTCCTCGCCCTCGTCGGGCTGATTCTGCTGCTGGCCTGCGTGAACGTCGCCAACCTGTCTGCCGTCCGCGCCTCGGCGCGGGAACGCGAGTTTGCCGTGCGCGCTGCGCTGGGAGCGGGCCGGCTGCGCATTTTTCGCCAGGTGTTGTCGGAAGGCATTCTCCTCGGACTGGCCGGCGGGGTGGCGGGAATCATCTTCGGTGCGATCGCCAGCCGCGGCATCGCTGCCCTTCCCATGCATACCTTCCTGCCCATGGCACTGGATTTTGAGCTGGATGGCAGGGTGTTCCTCTATGGACTGGCGGCGGCAGTGCTGGCCGGACTGGCGGTCGGCGCGATTCCGGCGTGGCGGGCGTCGGGGCCCAAGCTGGTGAGCGTTTTGCAGGCTTCGGGCCGTTCCTTGACCGCTGGCCGCGGCCGCTGGCGCAACATCTTCGTTGGCATGCAGGTGGCCGGATCGCTGCTCCTGCTGGTGATTTCGTTCTTGTTTGTTCGCAGCCTGGCCAGTCTGCGGCACGAAAATCTTGGATTCGACCCCCAATCGGTGGTGAATTTTGCTCTCGACCCGACGGATGTGGGCTACAACCCGCGGCAGGGTTTGGCGTTTTACAATGCCCTGTTGCCGCGGATCGGCGCCTTGCCCGGAGTGGATTCGGCCGCCCTCGCCTCAAGCACGCCGATGAGCGATTACTACAATAGCGACAATTTGAAAATAACCGGCTACACCAGCCCGCCCGGTGGCGGCCTGCCGCTGGTGAACTACAGCGTCGTTTCGGCCGGCTACTTTCGTACCCTGAAGATCCCCGTGACTCAGGGACGCGACTTCGCCGCCGTGGATGTGTCCGGTTCGCCTTTTGTTGCGATCGTGAACGCGGCCTTTGCCCGGAAATATTGGCCCGGCCGGAGTCCACTGGGCCAGCATTTCGCGAAAGTCAGCGGCAATGCCAATCCCGAATATCAAGTGGTGGGCGTGGCCGCCAACAGCCGGACGTCGAGCCTGCGGGGACCTGTAGTCCCCTATTTCTATTTGCCATTGACTCAGGATTACGATCTCGGGCCGCTCGAGGTCTTGCAGGTGCGCAGTCGCGGGCCGGCTGCGGCGCTGATCGGCGACGTCAGAGCCAGCATCCACCAGCTTTCTTCCGCGATGCCGGTGTTTAACGTGCAAACCATGCCGGATTCCCTGAACTCGATCTCGGGATTTCTTGCATTTCAAGCCTCGGCGATCGTCGCGGCAATCCTGGGTGCTGTCGGCATGCTGTTGGCCGTATTGGGCATTTACGGCGTGATGTCCAACACCGCCAACCTGCGCCGCCGCGAAATCGGGATACGCATGGCGCTCGGTGCTCAACCTGGCCAGGTGGCGCGGCAACTTCTCGCAGCCGGCGCGACGGTGGTTGGGTGCGGGATTGCGACGGGCGCGCTGCTGGCACTGGTCGTCGCCCGCTTTAGCTCGAATTTCCTCGTCGGAATCCGCTATACCGACCCGGTCGCCTACGCCGGCGCTGCTGCGCTTTTGGCCGTGACTGCCATGGCCGCCTGCTCGCTGCCTGCCCGCCGCGCCGCGCGCGTGGACCCGGCGCAAACGCTCCGGCAGGATTGACGTCCCGAGACCGTGGGGCGGGTCGCCGACCCGCGCGCCGGCCGCCGGCCGGCGCAAAGCGGCAGTTCGGTTGACGACAGCAACGTTGATTCTGCCGCAATCGCCAATCGCCTATCGCCTATCGCTTTCTTCTAATCGCTGCCCGCAGCAATGCTGGCCAACAACCGATCCGCCACCTGCCCCGGCGTCAGGCCGCCGGCGGCGACGGTGACCTGCGCCTGCCGATAGGCGGGCAGCCGCTGCTCGTACAGCGCCCGGAAGCTGGCTGCGTCGCGGAACAGCGGACGGTTGGTGATCGCCGCGCAGCGGAGCAGCAATTCCTCCAGCGGTACTTCCAGAAACACGCTGCATCCCCCCGCCGCCTGAATCAGCGCCCCGTTCTGCGGCTGCGCGAACGTGCCCCCGCCCAGCGCCACCACCGTCGGCCGTTCCCGGCTCTCGCCCAGCGCCTGCTGCAGTTGGGCGTTCTCCAGCTCGCGAAACGCCGGTTCGCCGCGCTCGCGGAAGATGCCGGCAATCGTGGCGCCCGCCGCCGCCTCGATGCGCTCATCCAGATCGCAGCACCGCCACCCCAGCCGGTGGCCCAGCTCCCGCCCCACCGTCGTCTTCCCGCATCCCATGAAACCCACCAGCAACAGCGGCGATGGTATCCGGGGCAGCAGCGGCATACCTTAATTCTGCCAAATCATCGGCCCCCACGGGGCCCTGCTTCCCTTCTTCCCCCCCGCCGCGTCCGCCCACTCCCCACTGCCCACTTCTTCCGCTTCCCACTCCCCACTCCTCACTTCCCACTTCTTCCCCGGGACGGCATCGCGCGCGGCGTCGCCGCCGCCATCGCCCGCGACCGGCAGGCCTTCCCGTTTTCATGAATCACGCCCTCGGCCAGCAGTTGGGCGCGGATCTGCGGCCACAAATCCGCCATGGGCTCGGCTTCGGCGTTCGCCAGCAGCCGGACCGAATCGGCAATAACTTCGAAATCATCCATCTTGGCGGTGCACTCGGCACAATCGGACATATGGATACGGCCTGCCGGCGGGAGCTGGTCGCGGTGCAATACCTCCGCCAGCAGCAGATCGAATTCCGCACAGCTGACCGCGGTCAGCGTCAAATTGGGTTGTTGTTCGGCCAACATTTTGGGCCTCCTTACCGAAGCGGCGGTCGCCGGATCAGGGCGCGTGGGCTGGGATGGGGTGGTTCGGGACACGGCATTACTCCTGAGTGGTGTCGCAGGCTCGCGCCGAGAGCGCCACGCCGTGCTCTACCGACGGGTGCGGGGCCGACGACTGCAGCAGATCGCGCAGCTTCATCCTGGCTTTGTGGAGTTGCGATTTGGAGTTGCCGATCGAGCAATTCATCATAACCGCAATCTCGTTGTGTTCGTAGCCCTCCATGTCGTGCAGTATGAAGATCGTCCGGTACCCCGGCGGCAGCCGCTCGATCGCCCGCTCCAGGTTCACCCGGTCTATCGAGCCCGCCAGCGTCGGATCGCGCGCCCCGATTTCGCGCTTCGGCCCGTCCTCCTGGTTGGGCTCCATGAGCTCCTCCAGCGGCGTCTCCGGCAAGCCCTTCCGCCGCAGGTGCATCAGCACCACATTCACCGACAGCCGATGCAACCAGGTTGAAAACGCGCTCTCGCCCCGGAACGTCGAAACCTTGCGGAACAACTGCAGGAACGCCTCTTGCGCCAGGTCTTCCGCTTCGGCCGTGTTGCCGGTCATCCGCAGGCACAACGAGTACACGCGCCGCTTGTGCATGTAGTAAAGAAACTCGAACGCGTGGGCATTGCCTTGCTTGGCCAACTCAATCGCGTCGGCCTCGCTCCACGATTCGGCGGTGGCCAATTGTTGTCCCAGTTGCCTACCCTCCCCGGTTTCAGCTACTCCCTTTGACGCGCCGCCATGGACAGGGGTTGCCCCCACCAAAGTGAGCCGCCGGTCCTGACGAGGCATCTTGGACGCGCCCCGAGCAGAGCGGGCGCGCGTTGCCGCCAAGCGAATTCCGGCCGCTGCCCGACCCCCGGGGCCCCCAAGGCGCTGGCGCCTTGGGGTGGTAGCCCCGGGGCCCCCGAGGCGCTGGCGCCTTGGGGTGGGACCCCTGGGAGCGCGTCCTGAGAAGGGCGGCCGTGTCGCTTCCACCCGCATGTTATCCTGAACCCAGAGTGTCGCCCTAGACCCCATTTGGGGGTGGACATGGTTCATTACCGAACCTGTTTGCGGCCTTCGGTTCCGGCCCGTAATGCCACCGGGCAGCTATCGGTGTTCCCAACTGCCCTGGAACGCTCATCGCAAATCAATGGCAGCCATCGGGAAACGGCAAGCGTCTAAATGAAAACTGGGATTATTGGCCTCTCCCAAGTGGGGAAAACCTCGCTGTTCAGCATGCTGACCGGTGCTGAGTTGAACCTCGCCCGCCGCGAGGACCGCGTCGGCGTCGCAACCGTCGCCGACCGGCGCCTCGATCAACTGGCCCTGCTTTACCGCCCCCGCAAGCTCACCCACGCCACCATCGAGCTGACCGAGGCCGCCACCCTCACCCCGGAGTCGCTCCGCGACGGCAGCGGCATCGCCGCCCTCCGCGGCGTGGACGCCCTCGTCCACGTAGTGCGCGGATTCGATCTGCTGGACCCGGCGCAGCCTGCCCACCAGGTGCACGATCTCGATTTCGACCTCATCGTCAGCGACCTCGGCCAGGTCGAAAAACGCCTCGAACGCGTCGCCAGGGACATGAAGAAGCAGCGCACTCCCGCCCTCGCCGACGAGGCGCAAATCCTCGAGCGCATGAAAGTCCACCTGGAAGGCGAGCAGCCGCTGCGCACCCTGGCCCTAAGCCCGGAGGAGGACAAGCGCACCCGCGGCTTTCAGTTCCTGAGCCAGAAACCGATCCTCTATCTCATCAACCTCGGCGAAGCCGATGCCGCCGACGCCGAGGGCGCCACCGCCCGCCTCGGCCTCCCCGCCGCCGGCCCCCACACCGCCACCCTCGCGCTCTGCGCCAAAGTCGAGGCCGAAATCGCCAGCCTCCCGCCCGAGGACGCCGCCGCCTTTCTGGCCAGCTATGGCCTCGCCGAGTCCGGCCTCGCCCGCCTCGCCCGCGCCATCTACGCCCTGCTCGACCAGATCTCGTTCTTTACCGCCGGCGAGGACGAGTGCCGCGCCTGGACGATTGCCGCCGGCACCCCGGCCGTGCTCGCTGCCGGCGCCATCCACACCGATCTTTCCCACCACTTCATCCGTGCCGAAGTCATAGACTGGGAAGTGCTGCTGTCGCTGGGCTCCGAGCAGGCCGCCCGCACCCAGGGCAAGCTGCGGCTGGAAGGAAAGGACTATATTGTCAAGGACGGAGACGTCATGCACATCCGGCACTCAGGCTGAACCCATGCCGCTCTGCCCCCACTGCGCCGCCGAACTCGCCCCCGAGGCCGCCTTCTGCTCCGCCTGCGGCCGCCGCCTCAGCACCACCGCGCCGGTGGCCCCCCAAGCCGGACACTGGTACCGCGGCCACCGCTTTGTCACCGGCTTCCTCGTCCTCATCGCCACCGTCGGGGTTGCCTTCGTCCTCGGCATGATCTACTTCGTCCACAACACCACCATCGTCACCGCCGGCAAAAACGGCAGCCGCATCGAAAGCCCCATGGGCGTGGTCACCACCAGCCGCGACCCCGCCAAAGTCGCCAAACAACTCGGCATCGAACTGTTTCCCGGCGCCGTCGGCGACAACAGCGCCCAGGCGCTGCTCAACGCCAACAACATGGTGTCGCTCGCGTTCCACACCTCGGCCACGCCCCGCCAGGTCATCGCCTTCTACCACGTCCGCTACCCCGACGCCACCGTTAAGCGCCTGCCCAAGGGCGGCTATGGCCTGGTTCAGCTCAACCCCCTCGACACCATGACCATTGACGCCACCGCAAGCCACGGCAAAACCCGCATCACCATCAGCGACCTCAGCAACCCCCGCTGAAACGGCGCCCGCGACTCGGGCACAGCGGAGCATTAGGCCATGACCTCAAAACTGGTCGGCGCGATTGTAGCGATAGCGGCAGTGATCGCCGTGGCCTTTTCCGTCCACACGCCTACTTTTTCAATTGCCGGCCACCGCGGCTCACTCATTAAGCTATTTCACTCCTCCGCGCACGCCCAATCGACGCCACCGCAA
The DNA here is from genome assembly GCA_050745565.1 of Terriglobales bacterium. Lineage (GTDB taxonomy): Bacteria > Acidobacteriota > Terriglobia > Terriglobales > SCQP01 > SCQP01. Next base: position 12,524 of record JBOGKJ010000020.1, read on the forward strand.
TTCACCGTCGCCTCGGTCAAGCCGGACGGGAGCTTCAACCCCTACCACGCGAACATGGTGTTGCCCGAGCCTGGACGCCTAACGCTGTCCGGACTACCGCTCATGTACTGCATCCAGTTTGCCTACAACGTGGACAGCACCCGAATTCTGGGCGGCCCCAACTGGATCAATTCCCAGGCGTTTACGATCATCGGCGAGGCCCCGCCCGCGGCCACCGTAGCCCAGCTACGCCTCATGCTGCAAAGCCTGCTCGAATCCCGCTTCCATCTCCAACTCCAGCCCGAATCGAAAACGGTCCTGGGTTTTGTGCTGACCGTCGCCCCCGGCGGCCTGAAGGTGAAACAGTCAACCCCAAAGCCCCACCAGTCCGGCACTTCCTACGAGACGCTCCCTCAATTCGCGGTGCTGATTGGCCATCGCCTGCGCGCGCAGGTCGTTGACCACACCGGCCTCACCGGCGGCTACAACTTCACCGTTCAGATGATGATCCCGCGCAACCCCGACGGCTCGCCCACCATGACCGTCCCTCAGTTGGTCCGCGAGCGCCTAGGCCTCCTGCTCACCCCCGCCAAGGTAACGGTGCAGTTCCTCCAGATCACCCACCTGGAAAAGCCAACCCCCAACTAACCGGATTCCACTAGCCCGTCCGGCCCCCCGAGCCTTCCCCGCCCCGCGGGCCCGCCTTCCCCGCCCAACGCCTCGCCACCCAAGATGAGCCCCCGCCCACAACGGCCGCCCCGCCGCGCCTTAACTAGCAACTAGCAACTGCCCGCCCTGCGGGCCGGGCTAAAGCGACACTACCGACTGCAGCCCGGCGATCTCAAACGATTTCCTGCAGCGCGGGTTCCTGCAGGCAAGCTTGTCGTCGCGCCGCACCATGTACGAACTGAGCTTGGCGAAGCGCGCCCGGTCGGTGGTGTCGGCGTGCGGCGGCGGAGCGTTCTTCTTGCGCCGCACCACCCAGTTGACGGCGTAATCGCCCTCCACCCGGCAGTGCGGACAGGTCAGCCGCGCCGGCTTCGCTTGAATGCTCTCGTTGAAAAAGTCGCGTTCTTCCATGGTTGGGTTGGCTCGCTGTCAACTTCGGATATGCAACTCGCCCGCTGCGGCCTCCGGTTGCGCCGCCGCCTGCTCCATCACCCGCCGCGCCACCTCGAAAAACGGCCGCCCCGCCGCCGACTCGGCCCCGCCCAGCGCCACCGGCTGGCCGCTGTCGCCCCCCTGGCGCACCGCCGCCAGCAGCGGCAGCTCACCCAGGAACGGCACCCCGAATTTCTCCGCCGTGCGCTCCCCGCCGCCGTGGCTGAAAATGTCCACGTTCGTGTGGCAGTGCGGGCATTGGAAATAGCTCATGTTCTCAACCACGCCCAGCACCGGTATCCTGAGTTGCTGGAACATGTTCAGCGCCTTGCGCCCATCCTGCAGCGACACGTCCGAGGGCGTCGTCACCACCACCGCTCCGGTCAACGGCACGCTTTGCGCCAGGCTCAGGGCGATGTCGCCGGTGCCCGGCGGCAGGTCAATCAGCAGGTAATCGAGTTCGCCCCAGGCCACCTGCCGCAAAAACTGCTGCATCGCGCTGTGCAGCATCGGCCCCCGCCAGATCACCGGCTTGTCGCCGGGATTGACCAGCCCCATGGACATGAAACGGACCCCGTAGCGCGCCAGCGGCTCGATCGCGTTCCCCGCCCCCACCGTCGGCATCTCGCTTAACCCCATCATCAGCGGCACGTTCGGGCCGTAGACGTCCGCATCCAGCAGCCCCACCATCTGGCCCAGCTCCGCCATCGCCACCGCCAGGTTTACCGCCACCGTGGTCTTGCCCACCCCGCCCTTGCCACTGCCCACCGCCACCAGGCGGCGGACGCCGGCAATTTGCTGAGTGGGTGGCGCAGTGGAAGGTGGTGGCATAAGTGCTCGAATCAAGAACCTGGAATTATTATAGAACCCAGGCTACTCCGCTCATGATCTGCGTCGTCTCCCTCAACCCTGCCCTGGACAAATACCTGCGCCTGGCGGCACTGCGCCGCGGCGAGCACCTCGACGCCGAAGAGGTCGTGGCCTCCGCCGGCGGCAAAGGCGTCAACGTCGCCGGCGTGCTGCGCGTACTGGGCCAGCCCGTGCGGCTGCTGGGATTTTTTGGCGGCCCCACCGGCGCCTATATCCTCGACGAGTTGCGGCGCGAAGGCGTCGAAACCGACCCGGTCGCGGTCGCCGGCCTCACCCGCACCGCCTTCGTGCTGGTCGAAGCCGATGGCGTCGAAACCGAAGTGGTCGAACCCGGCGCCGCGGTCAGCGCCGAGAACATCGCCGCCCTGCGCCAGAAACTCCGCCGCGCCGCCGCCGACGCCGCCGTCGTGGTGCTCAGCGGCAGCGTGCCCCGCGGCTGCCCCGACGATATCTACGTGCAACTGCTCGCCGACTGCGGCCCCACCCCCGCCATCGTCGACACCAGCCGCCAACACCTCGCCGCCCTGCTCGCCGCCCGCCCCCGCTGCGCCGCCATCAAGCCCAACCGCCGCGAGGCCGAAGCCGCCCTCGGCTACCCCCTCGCCGACCCCCCGGCCATCGCCCGCGGCCTCGCCCGCTTCGCCGCCTGCGGCGTGGCCGCGCCGATCATCTCCGATGGCGCTGCCGGCCTCTATGGCCGCTACAACGGCCAACTCTGGCACGCCCAGCCACCCCCGCTCACCCGCGTCAACAGCGTCGGCTCCGGCGATGCCGCCGTCGCCGGCCTCGCCGCCTCACTCGCCCAGGGCGCAGACCCGGAAGCCACCCTCCGCCTCGCCGCCGCCTGCGGCGCCGCCAACGCCCTCACCAAAGAATGCGCCGCCGTCCTCGCCCCCGACCTCGAACGCCTCCTCCCCCAAATCCAAGTCCGCCCCCTCCCCACTCCCTCGTAGCGCCCCGTCCGGCCGCCGGAGAGCCCGCACAGTGTGGGGCCGGTCGCCCGACCGGCGCGCGGGCCGCCGGCCCGCGCCTTCCCGCAGCCACCACCGCGGCTTCGCACCGGGTTCAGTAGCCCGGCCTTGGCGTTAACCGTACTTGAGGGCGGTGCTCTGCCCGACCTCGATGATATAGCCGTCAGGATCGCGGATGTAGCACCTCGTCTCGCCGTACTTCTCTATCGGCTCAGTAATGAATTCCGCTCCTCGACTGCGCCATAATTTGTAGCACGTTTGAATATCCGCAACGCGAATATTCATAAAGCTGCTGATCTTACCCGGGGTCGGGGACGCTCAGCGTCACCGACGGTTTGTCTGGGGTCGGTCCGCCCCCAACGTTCACCAGCAGCCACGTGTTCGCGATCTGAATGTACCCGGGCGCGCCGGCGCTGTCGCCTCGGCTCAGAATGCGGCCGCCGAAGACCGTTTCATAGAATCGAGCCGAACGCTCGATGTCGGCGACGGTGAGAAAATGGGCGACGGTGAACCCCTCCCGCGGGGGCATCTCGTAGCTCTTCTGTTCGACTTGTACCCTATCCATTGACCACTCCTGTTCGTTCATACTCCGATCGGCGGCACATTGATTAAGCCAGAAGCGCAACAACGAATCTATTGGACGAACGTAGGGATCCGGCTTCGTCAACCCGCCCTGAGTCCACTCCGAAACCCGCAAGTCGGTGCGACCGATGATGATCGCCCATCCGCCGCGCCCGCACTAGCAACTAGCAACTAGCAACTTCTTCTCCTCCTCCCCGCCGTGTTACACTATTTCCGTGCGCCGGATCGCGGTACTGCTGCTCGTTCCGATACTCGCCCTCACGGCTGTGTGCCCGAGCCTGATCGCGAGCCCCGCCGCGTCTTCGGCTAACAGCTCGAAGATGGGACCGTGCGGCATGCCCGCTCCGCGCCCGGCTGCGCCAACACGCGGCCCGCTCCCCTGTTGCGCCGCCGCCAGCCACCGATCGCTCGCGCCGGCGCTGGTCTGGCCCTCACCGCCCGTCGCCTACCAACTGGGGCTGGCCTCATCCCCTGCTCAGCCAACCCGGCTCCTGGACGGACAGGCACTCGCCAGACTGCGCTCCACGCTCCTCTTGCGAAGCCCGCTTCTGCGAATCTAGAGCCCTCCCCGCACTGTTCCCGACGAGGTAACTTGGACGCGCCCTGAGCAGTGCGGGCGCGCGTCGCCGTTAAACTAATTCCGGTCGCAGCCCGACCAACGCCGGGTCCCCGGCGCGCTGGCGCACTGGGGTGGCAGCGGGAGGGCGTCCAGAAAAAGGCGGCCGCGCCGCCACCGCCCCGCCACTGACCTATAATGAGCGACGCTGCGTTCCCGCTGGCCCCGGCCCCTTCCCCCGCCAAACCGCCGCGCCCGCACTAGCCACTAGCAACTAGCAACTTCTTCTCCTCCCCTCCGCAGCACCCGGAAGGCCGCCAGCCCACGTCGAAGAGCGCAATGTACCGAGTCCGCCTGCTGTTCGCCGGCGCCGCGTTTGCCGCGCTTATCTGCAGCCCCACCCTGGGACGTGCCCAAGGTGCCCAACCCACCATGCCCATGCCGAATCCGATGGCACAGCCGTCTCTATCGGCCACCAGCCCGTTCGTTGCCTATCTCCTGCGGAACTCCGGCTCGGGAACCAGTGCCGAGCCGGACTCCACTCCAGCCCCGATGCTGATGTCCAACCGCAAAGGATGGACGCTGATGCTGCACGGCCTGGGCTTCCTCAATCTCCAGCAGCAGACCGGCCCGCGCGGGCACGACAAGCTGTTCGCAGTCAACTGGCTCATGGGTATGGCCGAGCACCGCCTGGGGACGGGGCAGCTCACGCTGCGAGCCATGCTCAGCCTCGAACCGGCCACCGTCACCGGCCGAATGTATCCCGAACTGTTCCAGACCGGCGAGACTGCCTATGGGAATCCCATCGCCGATGGCCAGCACCCGCACAATTTTTTTATGGAGCTTGCCGCGCTTTACGATCTCCCACTCGGGGATCACGGCCTGCTGAGCGTCTATGCCGCGCCCATGGGCGATCCCGCCATCGGCCCAACTGCGTTCCCGCACCGGGCCTCGGCAGCCGACGACCCCATCGCCGCGCTCGGACACCATCTGGAAGATTCAACCCACATTTCAGCCAACGTCATTACCGCCGGCCTCACCTACCGGGCCGTGCGGCTGGAGGGCTCCATCTTCCATGGACGCGAGCCCAACGAAAACCGCTGGACGGTTCAATCGGGCACGCCCGATTCATATTCCTGGAGGGTCACCGCCAGCCCCGCTCCCGACTGGAGCGGCCAGCTCTCCTGGGCGCACCTCCGTAGCCCGGAAGCGCTCCAGCCCCAGGAAGATCAAATCCGGATGACCGCGAGCCTGATGTACAACCGCAAGCTCGCGGCTGGGAATTGGGCCAGCACCCTGCTCTGGGGCCGGACGCGATCGGTAGGCGGAGGGAACGTAATGAATGGCTACCTGGCCGAATCGAACCTTGAGTGGGCCAAGAACCATGCCTGGACGCGGCTGGAGAACGTGGATCGGTCCAATGATCTGCTGCTCGGCGGCGCCGCCGAGCCCCCCGGCTTCGAGGAACGTTTCCTTGCCCGCGTGCAAGCCTGCAGTTTTGGCTACGGCCATGAACTCCCTTCGCCCAGCTGGCTCTCGACAACCCTCGGCGCCCAATGGACCCTGTACCACGCGCCCGATGCCCTGCGCGCCATCTACGGCGCCCACCCGCAAGGCGTGGCGTTGTTTTTGCGCCTCCGCCTCGGCAGCGAAGGGCACCGCGGAATGCGCCCTGACCTGTTCTAGCCGATCCCCAATCCAGCGACGATCGCACGCCTGGAGCCAGGCTCTCGCCGGGGCCCGCGCCCGGCAATAAGTCACTGCGTTTACCGGGCCGAACAACTTTCTTTGCCATCTACAGGGCGGCCTGCCAACGACCGCTGTAGGGAACTGTGTCACGGCGCGGTCGAGTGCAATTGGACTTTGGTATCGGTGTTGTGATTACAGCATCGTTTCGGCCTAACGACCTTTGGTCATCCGAAAGTACAGGGGATACTATCGTCCAATTGCCCAGCGCCCGGCCTTGTGGTCCACTGCCGTCAGAATGCTCTTGAAGTCCCAATGAGGCGCATATGCAGGCAGTGCGGATTCATCGCTTTGGTCCCCCCGAGGTTGTGGTCGTCGAAGACATACAGGCGCCGTCGCCTGGCCCCCATGAAGCGCTGGTAAGCGTGGCCGCGGCTGGGGTCGCACCGTGGGATGCGCTGATTCGCGAGGGCAGAAGCAAGGTAAGCCCGCCGCCGCCGCTGACACTTGGCTCGGACCTCGCGGGCATCGTCGAGGCTCTGGGTCCAGGCGTAAGCGAGTTCAAGGTCGGGGACGAAGTCTACGGCGTCACGAATCCACAGTTCTGCGGCGCTCAGGCGGAGTATGCCGTCGCCTCGGCCGGCATGATTACTCTCAAGCCGCCTTCCCTTAACTATCTCGAGGCCGCGTCGGCCCCGGTTGTCGCCGTAACAGCGTGGCAGATGCTATTCGAGTACGCGCAGGCTGGAGCCGGCGACAACGGTCATGATCGTCGGAGCCGCCGGAAACGTAGGAGCCCATGCGGTACAGATCGCCGTGAACGCTGGAATGCGCGTGGTCGCGATAGCGCGAGCGGGAGACAGGGAGATGCTTCGCACACTCGGTGCAGCGAGCGTCATCGATTCGACTGTGCGCGACTTCGAGAAACACCTGCCACAGGTCGACTCCATTCTCGATACCGTGGGCGGCGCCACACTCGACCGGTGCGTCAACGCATTGAAGTACGGAGGCAGGCTTGTCTCGAGTGTCTCCGCACAACCTCCGCCTCAACGTAAGGACATGCAGGCGATCTTCTTTGACGCGGAGGTAACTACCGCACGGCTGCGGACCCTCACCGCGCTCTTCGAGAGCGGCGGAATCTCAGCACGCGTCGGCTCGGTATTGCCTCTAGCAGAAGCCCGGCGGGCACACCAGATGCTCGGGGGCGCGCCGCACCTACCCGGCAAGATCCTATTGCGAGTTTCCTAGGCAGCGGACACACCCTGGCGCCCCTGCGGCGGCGTTCAGCAGCTCGGCGATCTCGTCGAGCCACAGCCCGAACGTTTGCAGGCTTCAAATCCACCGCAGACGCCGCAGCACATCCCCGTCGTAGAGGCGATAACCGGCGGCGCTGCGCGCAGCCCGCGGGAGCAGGCCCCGGCGTTCATAATAGCGAATCGCGTCCACGCTCAACCCCGCCGCCGCCGCCAGCCGGCCAATATGCACCATGCCCCATCTTAGCCGCCTTGCGGCGTCAGGGCCCGCTGCGGACGGCCACGGACGGGTGGCGCGAGTCCAGCTCGATGCCCGCCCGGCGCCAAACTTCTTCGCAGCCGCCCGCAGCACCTGGCAGGGTATTCGTGGCGTTCAGTTCGGTGACGCTCGCTCCAGCCGGTCGATCACGACCACCGGTATTGGGCGCCTCACCGTCTTGGTCATATCGAGATCAAGGCCAAGCTGTTTCTTGAAGGCCGTTTGAATTGCCTTCTCGAAATCAAAGTTTCTTCCCTCTTGCGTCTGGCCCTGATATGGCGAAGGAAACGCAACCGCCACGTCAAAATCGTAAAGCGACTTCGATCCGGTCTCGTCCACGACAGCCCGCAGCCTCAATCGGGTAAAAAATGTAGCCAATGCACCCAGGGTTACGGAAGTGCCGGAAAACTCCGCGCCTGTCGGTCCCGGCGTGACGTGGATCACCCCGCATTCATATTCGTTGGAGTTGGGGGGGATGGCCGCTCCCGGCGCCAGACAGTGGCCACTCGCGGCGTGCAAGCCTGGCCCTGCCGGACCGGCCAGAGCTAGGGTGGCCACGTTGGCCGGGTGCATTTCCGTGTGCCAAACCATTCCGAACCGGTCGCGGAGCATGGACCGCAGCATCGTATGCAACTGCGAATCCGTTGTCGAGGGCGGCATGTGAGCCTCGATCGTGTAACGCTGCCGCTTGGCCCAGTCCGGCAAGCCCACCACCAGATCCGGTTGAGTCTCGAATGTGTAGAAAATGAGCCACGCAGTCGGCACCGCCCGCACCACCCAGTGCCCGCCCCGCTGCGGCGTATCCCCTACCATAGGATCGCCCGGCAAGCTCGGTTTGACCGAGACGACGTCAAACCGCAGAGGGGCACGCGCTGCGGCGCCGGCCGCCGCGCGGGCAGGCGCCTGTTGAGCCGCGGCCACCACCGCAGCCAAAACGATGACCGACTCGAGCGTACGCAATATCAGAGGTCGCGCAGTCATGGGTAATGTCAACCTCCGACAATACTAACCCGCTCCGCCCCGCCCCGCAAAAAAAAGCGCCGGCCCACCCCGCCGCCGCGCCCGCACTGGCCACTAACCACTGGCCACTTCTTCCCCTCCCGACGCCACATCCGCCGCGCCCGCACTAGCAACTAGCAACTAGCAACTAGCAACTAGCAACTTCTTCCCCTTCCCGACGCCACATCCGCCGCGCCCGCACTAGCAACTAGCAACTAGCAACTAGCAACTTCTTCCCCCCCCCGCTCCTACATCCCCCGCCCCGCCGCCTCCAACTCCACCGGCAGCTCAATGCTCCGCCCATTGCGTTCGACCGTGAGTTTCACCGTCGTGCCCGGCTTCTGCAGCAGCAGTATATTGCTCAACTGGCCCTGGTCCTGCACCGCCCGGCCATTGACCGCCACAATCACATCGCCGCCGAAATTCACCCGCGTCATGCCGATGTATCCCGGCTGCGTGCCCGCGCGCAACCCCGCCCGCGCCGCCGGACTGCCCGGCCGCACCTGCAGCACCAGCAGCCCGTGGTCCATGTTCAATCCCAACTGCCGCGCAATGTCGGCCGAAAGCGGCAGGCTCTCGATGCCCAGCGTCACCACATGCCCGGTGGTGATGAGCTGCTGCAGCACCGCCTTGGCGCTGTTGATGGGAATGGCGAAACCGATCCCGATGTTCGACCCGGTCTGGGTGAAGATCATGGTGTCAATGCCGATCACTTCGCCCTGGGAATTGAGCAGCGGACCGCCGCTGTTGCCCGGATTGATGGGCGCGTCGGTCTGGATGGCGTTCTCGATGTCGGCGCCCGCCGCGCCGTTATCCTGCTGCCCCTCCTGCACCGTGCGAATCGAGCTGATGATGCCCTGCGTCATGGTGCCCGGCAGCCCGTAGGGGTTGCCAATCGCCAGCACCTCCTGGCCCACCTGCAGGTTGCTGCTGTCGCCGAGCGTCGCCGGCGGCGCATCGGCGTTGGCAATCTTGACCACCGCCAGATCGAGCGTCGGCGCGCTGCCCACGACGGTGGCGTTGTAGGTGTGGGACTGATCCTTCTTCGGCGTCCAGGTCACGGTCAGCCGCCGCGCCCCGCGGATGACGTGGTAGTTGGTGAGGATGTAGCCATCCTTGCTGATGAAAAACCCCGAGCCCTGCCCCGATTCCGGCACCGGACCCCACAGCAGGTTGTACTGGATCAGTTGCGAGGTGATGTTCACGACCGAGGGCGACACCCGCTCGTAAATGCCGATGTCGCGCTGCTCGATGGATCCGTAATGCGTCTGCGGCGGCGCCTCCGCCAGCACCGCCGGGCCCCGCCCGTGTCCGGGCAGCATCGAGGACAGGAACGGCGCATACGCCAGCCCCGCATGCGAGATCGTATAGAGCCAGAACCCTCCCGCCAGGATCAGCGCCAGCGCCAGCACGGAACGTACTTTCATGGTTGGGTCTCCTTCAGCCGGGCCAGCGCCGCCTGCACTAGGCTGGCGGTCGCCTCGAGCCCATTATTATTCTCTATCACCACGTCCGCCCGGCGCCGCTGCTCCGCCTCGCTCCATTGCCGCGCCATGCGCGCCAGCGCCTGCTCCCGGGTGCCGCCATGGCCGGCGCCACTTCGAGCGATGAACCGCGCAATGCGCGTCTCCACCTCCGCCACCACCACCCATACCTGGTCGAAGCCGCGCTCCAATCCGGCCTCCAGGATCAGCGCCGCCTCCACCGCCCCCACTCCCCGCCCCGCCGCCGCCGCCCGCTCCATCGCCTCCCCCGCGCGCGCCATGATGCGCGGGTGCAGGATGGCCTCAAGCGCGGCCAGCGCCCCAGGATCGGCGAACACCTGCGCCGCCAGCCGCCCGCGGTCAGGGCTGCCGTCGGCGGCGGCGATCGCTGCGCCGAAACGCGCCAGCACCGCCTCCCGCGCCTCGCCCTGCAGCAGCTCGTGCCCCAGCGCGTCGGCATCCACCACAAAAACGCCACGCTCCCGCAGCATCGCCGCCACCGTGCTCTTGCCGCTGCACAGCCCCCCCGTCAGCGCCAGCTTGATCATTGCCCTAAATCCCCCAAGCCTTCAACCCTCAACCCTCAACTTCCCCCGCCATCAGCACCCCGATCGCCCCAAAATCACCCAAGCCCGCAAACGCCAAGTCCCTACCCTCAACCCTCAACCTTCAACCTGCAACTTCCTCGCGCCATCAGCATCCCGATCGCCCCAAAATCACCCAAGCCCGCAAACGCCAAGTCCCTACCTTCAACCTTCAACCCTCAACCTTCAACTTCCTCGCCATCAGCGTGTTCGACATCAGCATCGCGATCGTCAGCGGCCCCACGCCGCCTGGCACCGGCGTGAACGCCGACGCCACCGCGCACGCCGCCCGCGGATCCACATCGCCGATCAGCGTGCTGCCGCGCCGCGCAAACTCCTCCCGGCGCCCCGCATCGCCGGGGAAATAACGCTCCACCTCGGCGGCGTCCGTCAGCCGGTTCACCCCCACGTCCACCACCACCGCCCCGCGCGCAATGTGCTTCTCGTCCAGTAGCGCCGGACGCCCCACCGCCGCAAACAGCAGCTCGGCCCGCCGGCATACCGCCGCCAAATTCGGCGTCCGCGAGTGGCATATCGTCACCGTCGCATGCTGGTGCAGCAGCAGCAGCGCCAGCGGCTTGCCTACAATGTCGCTCCGCCCCACCACCACCGCCTCCCGCCCCGCCACCGCAATCCCGTTGCGCCGCAGCAGTTCCAAAATGCCCGCCGGCGTGCACGGCCGCGGCCCCGCGCGCTGCGTCATCAGCCGCCCCAGGTTCACCGGATGAAACCCGTCCACGTCCTTGTCCGGATCCACCCGCAACAGCACCGCCGCCGTGTCCACCTGCGGCGGTAGCGGCAGTTGCACCAAAATTCCGTCAATGTCCCCGCGGCGGTTCAGCCCCTCCACCTGCTCCAGCAGCTCGGCGGTCGAGACCGTGGCTGCCGGCGTCAGCAGCTCCGAGTAAATCCCCACCTCGGCGCAGGCCCGGATCTTGCCCCGCACGTAGATCTGCGACGCCGCGTCCTCGCCCGCCAAGATCACCGCCAGCCCCGGCCGCCGCCCCCCCAGCTCCCCCACCTTCTCCGCCACCTCGGCCCGGATCGCCGCCGCCGCCGCCACCCCATCCAGTCGTTTTGCGCTCACGCTTAATTGTAAACGGCGGGCACCACGCATACATATGCCTGCCATGCTATGCTTTCGCATATGCGGACCACCCTGCAGCTCCCCGACCCGCTCTGGCGCGAAGCCAAAGCGCGCGCCGCCCAGAAAGGCATCACCCTGACCGCGCTGGTGGACAACGCGCTGCGGTTGTATCTTAAGCCTCCAGCCGACGGCAGGCGTCATCGCGTCACATGGCATGTCGAGCACGGCGAAGCGCTCCCCGGCGTCGACTTCGACAACCGCGCGGCCCTCTACGATGTGTTGGGCGGCCGTGGCGAGTGATCGCGCTCGATACCAATATTCTGGTCAGCGCGCGCCGGGCTGAGATGCCCCACCATGCCGCGGCATCCGCCCTGATCGGCCAACTGATCACCGGCGACGAGGCCTGGGCGATCCCCTGGCCCTGCATCTATGAGTTTATCCGCGTGGTCACGCACCCCCGCGGTTTCAAGCCGCCATCGCGGCTCGCAGTCGTGCTGGAGGATCTCCAATCGCTGTTCGGTTCCCCCTCCCTCCTCCTGCTCGGCGAAGGGCCCGGGCACGCGGCCAGCATGCGCCAGGAGTTGCTCGGCGCCGCCGCCACCGGCAACCTCGCCTTTGACGCCCATATCGCCGCCCTGGTCCGCCAGCACGGCGTCACCGAGCTCTGGACCCTCGACCGCGATTTCCACCGCTTCCCCGGCCTCCGTATCCGCAATCCCTTCGCCATCGCGTGAGGCGCGGCGCGAATTGCGCTAGAATGGGGCGGCTGCTCTGGAGGATCGCTGTGCGACACAACTGGATTGGCTCGATCGCCGTCGGCGCGCTGGCGCTGGGGTTAACGTTGGCGCCCGCGGTGGCGCAGCAGGGCGTGGGCCCGCAACCGGCGCCGCTGCCGCCGCCCATCGCGACCCCTCAGGACACGCCCTATCCCGGCGTCGTCACCCTGCTCGTTGACTCCACCGACACCGCCCACCGCGTCCTCAACGTCCACGAAACCATCCCGGTGAGCGGCAGCAGCATAGTGCTGCTCTACCCGCAATGGATTCCCGGCAATCACTCCCCCACCGGCCCCATCAAGTTGATGGGCGGCCTCGAAATCACCGCCGGCGGCCAACGCATCCCCTGGACCCGCGACCGCGTCAACGTCTTCGCCTTTCACGTCCCCCTCCCCGACGGAACCAGCCAGATCGAGGTCAACTTCCAGTACCTCGTCCCCCTCCGCTCCACCCAGGGCCGCGTCTCCTTCGACTCCAACCTGCTCGACTTGTCCTGGAACACGGTCGCGCTCTACCCCGCCGGCCACTTCTCCCGCGACATCCAGTTCGCCCCCTCCATCCAGCTCCCCGCCGGCTGGCACTTCGCCACCGCCCTCACCACCGGCTCCCAGGACGGCCAACTGGTCCACTTCGAGAACGTCCCCTTCAACACCCTGGTGGATTCCCCGCTCTACGCCGGCGTCAACTACCGCCGCATCGATCTCTCCACCAGCGCCGATAACCAGGTCCATCTCAACGTCTTTGCCGACACCGCCGCCGAGCTCGCCGCCACCCCCGAGCAAGTCCAGCTCCATCGCAACCTCGCCGTCCAAGCCCAGCGCCTCTTTCACTCCCATCACTACAATCACTACGACTTCCTGTTCATCTTGAGCAATACCATCGGGGGCGAGGGACTCGAACATCATCAGTCCAGCGAGGACGCCACCAACGGCGGCTATTTCATCAGCACCGCTCCCGGCAATTTCAGCGACCTGCTCGCCCACGAGTACACCCATAGCTGGAACGGCAAATTCCGCCGCCCCTACGACCTCTGGACCCCCAACTTCAACGTCCCCATGCAGGATGACCTGCTCTGGGTCTACGAGGGCCTCACCCAGTACTACGGCTACGTGCTCACCGCCCGCGCCGGCCTCCGCAGCCCCGCCCGCGCCCGCGAAATCTTCGCCACCCTCGCCGCTGGCTTTGCCGATAACCACGGCCGCGACTGGCGCCCGCTCGTGGACACCACCAATCAGCCCATCATGTCAACCCGCTCCGCCGTGAACTGGGTCAGTTGGCTGCGCGCCGAGGACTACTACACCGAAAGCGCCCTCATCTGGCTCGATGCCGACACCACCATCCGCCGCTTGAGCGACGGCAGTAAATCGCTCGACGACTTCGCCCGCAGCTTCTACAGCGTCCACAACGGCAGCTTCGTCACCGACCCCTACACCTTCGACGATATCGTCAACGCCCTCAACCAAGTCCAGCCCTACGACTGGCGCACCTTCCTCCGCAGCCGCATCTACGAACTGCATCCCCAGGTTCCCGAAGGCGGCATCACCCAGGGCGGCTACCGGCTCATCTACAACGACACCGCCGCCGCCGGCCGCGGCGGCCCCCGCGGCGGCCGCGGCGGCGCCAGCTTCGCCACCTCCCTCGGCCTCACCGCCAGCCCCACAGGCCAGTTGAACGCCGTCTGGTGGGGCAGCCCCGCCTTCGCGGCTGGCCTCGCGCCCGACATGCAGATCCTGGGCGTCAACGGCTCGGCGTTCTCCCCGGCGGTTTTAAGCGACGCCATTCTCGCCGCCGAACACTCCTCCGCGCCCATCGAGCTGCTGGTCAAAAACGCCGACGCCATCTCCACCATCGCCCTCAACTACCACGGCGGCCTCCACATCCCGCACCTCGAACGCGTCGCCGGCACCCCCGACCGCCTCGACGCCATCCTCGCCCCCAAGCCCCAATAGCCCCTCGCCAGCGCCGCCGGCGCCGCCGGCGCCAGCGAAGTCTACTTGGCCGCTGGCGGAGCGGGCTTGCCAATGCCCAGCAGCTCGATCTCGAATACCAGGGGGCCGGCGGGGCGGTGTGGCTTGCGCGGGGGATCCCCGTACGCCAGGTCCGCAGTGAGCCACAATTGCACCTTCTCCCCCACCGTCATCCTGGGGATCATCTCCTGCCAGCCGGGGATGAGTTTGCTGAGCGGGAACGTGGCCGGCTTGCACTTACCAGCGCGGCAGGTGCCCTCGAGGAACGTGCCGTCCGCCTTCCACAAGGTGTAATTCGCCGTCACCGTGTCGCTCAGCTTGGGATGCACGGTCCCTGTGCCCCGCCGCAGAATCCTATAGGCCAGGCCGTCGGGCAGCGTCACCGCGTCAGCCGGGCGCACCGGCATCGCCGGCGCCTTCGCTGCCCGACCGGCGCCTTGCGCGCTGGCCCAAGCGGCAAGCACGAGGCAGGTAACGAGTACGAAAGTCTGTTGCCAGTGTCTGCTCATCTGAGATTCCCTCTACTCGCAACCATACCTCGACCGGCCCCCCTTTCAGTACAAATGAGAGGTGTGGCAATATCAGCAGCCTTCCGACCGCCGCCACCTCCCGTGGGGCGGGTCGCCGACCCGCGCGCCGGCCGCCGGCCGGCGCCACGCTGCCGTTCGGCTGACTACAGCAACTGTGATTCTGCCGCAGGACACGGTGCGCGGCAGTCGCGCAGTTTGCACTGCGGGCAAAATCGGCGCGAAGGGCCGCGGAATTCCAATGGGGTGAAAGCGCCAGTGGCGCTTTCACCGCTCCCGGCAAACGAAGCGGCGCGGCCCCCCAACGATGCCGCTCGCGCCCGCTTGGGCTCACCGGGCCCCGGGCCGGCGCTCCACAGCCCCTCGAGCGCGGGCGCGGCGCTGCGAGCGTCTCAGCCGAGCAGGGGCAGGGGCCCGCGCCCGGCAATTGAGGAAGCCCGCTTTTCGTTGTGCGCTCCCAGGAGTGATTAAAACAGTCGCGGTCGCGCGTCTCTCGGGCCGCCTGCCCGTCCTCTTCGGGCACCGGCGACCCGCCTCCCGCCCGCAAACCGTGAACCGTCGCCCTCAACCACCACGGCGGCCTGCACATCCCCCACCTCGAACGCGTCGAGGGCACCCCCGACCGCCTCGACGCCAGCCTCGCCCCCAAGCCCCAGTAGCTTCCCGGGTTGCCGCGCGGCACCGCGGCTCCCTTCCGGACTGCGGTTACCATTGACACCATGGAAAGGGAGGAGGAACTGCGGGCGCTGCTCGCGGACCTGGAGTCGGATCGCACCGAACGGAAACAAGCGCTCGGCGATGGCGAGGCCGTCCGCAAGGCGATCTGCGCCTTCGCCAATGACTTGCCCGACCACCGCAAATATGGAGTCGTGTTTGTCGGCGTCACTGACGGCGGCTCGCCCGCCAACAAACCCGCTGACGACGACCTCCTCAAAAAGCTTGCCGATATCGGCCGCGATGGCTCCATCATCCCTCTACCTCACCTTACCGTCTCGAAACTGAGCTCCTTTGTGGCCGCCGTCCAGGTCCAGCCAGCCGACTCGCCCCCGGTGCGCTGGCACCAGCAAGTGTGGGTGAGGGTCGGACCCTCGACCCAACCCGCCAACGAACAGCAGCTCCGAATCCTTAGCGAAAAGCGGCGCGCGCGCGACCAGCCCTTCGACGTTCGACCGCTCCACTCCGCCCGCTTGGTTGATCTCGACGCCACTCTGTTCCGTACCAGCTTCCTGCCGCTGTACCAGACGCCAGGCGCCACCGACGAACGCCCTCTGCCGGACCAACTTGCCGCCGCGCGCTTTGCAACCGCCGGACACGAGCCCCGTCCCACCGCCCTCGGTGCGCTTTGTCTTGCTCACGAGCCCACCAACCTCATCCCCGGCGCCTACATCCAATTCCTCCGCATTGACGGAGACACCCTTACCGACCCGATCCTGGACCGCTCGTGGCCATGCAACAATTGCTTCGTAACGCCGTCATGCACCGCGACTACGAAGCATCCAACGCGCCAGTGCGCGTTACCTGGTTCAACGACCGCGTCGAGCTGCAAAACCCTGGCGGACCATTCGGACAGGTGACACGGCAAAATTTCGGCCAGGGCTTAACCGACTACCGCAACCCGAATTTAGCGGCCGTCTTCAAGGATCTGGGTTATGTACAGAAATTCGGCCTGGGTATCGCGACCGCACAGCAAGAACTTGCGGCCAACGGCAACCCACCGGCGATATTTGAGGTGGAGCAGGGGCACGTGCAAGTGACGTTGAGGCGCAGCCAATGAGCGTAACCGTCATCGCGTTCTTCAACAATAAGGGCGGCGTCGGCAAGACGACCTTGGTCTACCACCTCGCCTGGATGTTCCAGGACCTCGGTAAGCGCGTCGTCGCCACCGACCTCGACCCCCAGGCCAATCTGACCGCAGCCTTCCTGGATGAGAATAGACTCCAGGATCTTTGGCCCCCCAGCGGCCACCCCAACTCCATGTTTGGCGCGGTGCAGCCGCTCATCGACGGCTCCGGCGATTTCCGCCAGCCTTGGCTCGAAAAAGTGAGTGACCGCTTGGGTCTCCTGGTTGGCGACCTGGGCCTGTCCAACTTTGAGGACCAGCTTTCCGAGGTCTGGCCAAAATGCCTGGACCAGGACCAGCGCGTCCGGCCCCTTCGCATCACCTCAAGTTTTTGGAGAATTATGCAGGCCGCCGCGTCCCAGCACCGCGCCGACTTGATTCTGATGGACTTGGGCCCCAACTTGGGCGCCATTAACCGCGCTGCCCTGATCGCTGCGGATTTTGTCGTGATCCCGCTGTCCCCCGATCTCTTCTCGCTTCAGGGCCTCAGAAACCTCGGCCCCAAGCTCCGCACTTGGCGCAGAGACTGGCAGCAGCGCCGCAGCGGACCCGACCCCGGCTTCGCCCTGCCCCCGGGAAGCGTCGAACCCATCGGCTATCTGGTACAGCAGCACTCCATCCGCCTCGATCGCCCCGTCCGAGCCTACGAAAAATGGATCCTCCAGATTCCTGGCGTCTACCGTGAGATGGTTCTCAACCAAACCGACGGTGGCACGCCCGTGGCTGCCAAGGACCCAAACTGCCTCGCGATGCTCAAGCATTACCGCAGCTTGATCCCGATTTCCCAGGAAAACCACAAGCCCATGTTCCACCTCAGGCCTGCCGATGGCGCCATGGGCTCGCACTTCCAGGCCGCTCAGCAGGCCCGCACGGACTTTGAGGAATTGGCAACCACGATTGCCTCCAAGTGCGCCATCCCCCTCAACGGCGCCCCCGCTCAAACCGACCGGTTCCAGCCTCAGCCGCCAGCACCCTCCGCGCCGGACCGGCCCTAAACAGGGCCGCCACCGCCCCTGCTAACCTGAAGGGGTGGAATTCGACCTCAAAAGCGCCTACACGCCGCGCGGCGACCAGCCGCAGGCGATCACGGCGCTGGCCGCCGGGCTCGAGGCCGGCGAGGCCGCCCAGGTGCTGCTCGGCGTCACCGGCAGCGGCAAAACCTACACCATCGCCAAGGTGATCGAACAGCTCCGCCGCCCGGCGCTGGTGCTCGCCCACAACAAGACCCTCGCCGCCCAGCTCTACCACGAGTTCAAGCACTTTTTCCCGCAGAACGCGGCCGAATACTTCGTCTCCTACTACGACTATTACCAGCCCGAAGCTTACGTCCCCGCCGCCGACCTCTACATCGAAAAAGAAGCCACCATCAACAACGAGCTCGACAAGCTTCGGCTCTCGGCCACCCGCTCCCTGTTCGAGCGCCGCGACTGGATCATCGTCGCCTCGGTGAGCTGCATCTACGGCCTGGGCTCGCCCGAAGCCTACTACGGCATGTTGCTGCTGCTCGAACGCGGCCAGGCGATCCGGCGCGAGCAGATCCTGCGCAAATTGGTGGACATCCTCTACCAGCGCAACGACCACGACTTCCAGCGCGGCACCTTCCGCGTGCGCGGCGATACCATCGAGGTCTTCCCCACCTACGACGACTACGCCCTGCGCATCGAGTTGTTCGGCAACGAGATCGAGCGCCTCTCCCAGTTCGACCCGCTCACCGGCGAGGTGCGGCAAACCTACGTGCGCCTCCCCATCTACCCCAAGTCCCACTACGTCATGAAGCCGGAAACGCGCGAGCAGGCCATCCGCTCCATCCTGTCCGAGCTCGCCGCCTGGCTGCCCGAGCTGGAATCGAACGGCAAACGCCTGGAAGCCCAGCGCCTCGAGCAGCGCACCCGCTTCGATATCGAGATGATGCGCGAGATCGGCTACTGCCACGGCATCGAGAACTACTCCCGCCATTTCACCGGACGCGCCCCCGGCCAGCCCCCGCCCACCCTGCTCGACTACCTGCCCTCCGACGCCCTGATCTTCATTGACGAAAGCCACCAGACCGTCCCCCAGTTGCGCGGCATGTACAACGGCGACCAGGCCCGCAAGCGCACCCTGGTCGAGTACGGCTTCCGCCTGCCCTCGGCCCTCGACAACCGCCCGCTCAAGTTCGAGGAGTTCTACGACCGCGTCGGCCAGGTCGTCTACGTCTCGGCCACGCCCGGACCCTATGAGCTCGAGCAGACCGCCGGCGCCGTCATCGAGCAGGTCATCCGCCCCACCGGCCTGCTCGACCCCGAAGTTGAAGTCCGCCCCAGCCGCGGCCAGGTGGACGACCTGCTGGCCGAAATCCGCAAGCGGTCGGAGCGCAACGAACGCGTGCTGGTGACCACCCTCACCAAGCGCATGGCCGAGGACTTGGCCGAATACTACCGCGAGGCCGGTGTGCGCTGCCGCTACCTGCACAGCGAAATCGAGACCCTCGAGCGCGTCAAAATCCTCCGCGACCTCCGCCGCGGCGAGTTCGACGTGCTGATCGGCATCAACCTGCTGCGCGAAGGCCTGGACCTGCCTGAGGTCTCGCTCGTCGCCATCCTCGACGCCGACAAGGAAGGCTTCCTGCGCTCCGCCGGCTCCCTCATCCAAACCATGGGCCGCGCCGCGCGCCACCTCAACGGCCGCGCCCTGCTCTACGCCGATGTCGAAACCGGCTCCATGCGCCAGGCGCTCGGGGAAACCCGCCGCCGGCGCGAGCGCCAGGCCCAGTACAACCTCGACAATGGCATCACGCCCCAAAGCGTGCTCCGCCCCCTCGACTTCGATCTGGTGGGCGTGGCCGAGGGCGATTACGCCACCCCCGCGCCCGTCTCCGACGCCGACGATGAGTTGATCGAGCAGCTCGGCGGCCAGGAACAGTTGGCCCGCTACCTCGCCCAGCTCGAAGCCGACATGCGCTCCGCCGCCCAAAAATTCGAGTTCGAACGCGCCGCCCAGCTCCGCGACCGCCTCCGCCGCCTCCGCGAACGTCAGCTCGCCGGCGGCCTCGCCCCCACCCCCACCCCCGCCGCCTCCAGCGGGACGCGCGGTGGCGCGAGCGACTCAGCCGAGCACGCGCTGGGGCCCGCGCCAAAAAGCGGGACGCGCGGCCAAGCCGCGCTCGGGCCCGCGCCAAAAAAATGATGACCTACCCGCTCACGCTCGCCGCCCTGCTGCGCCGCGCCGAGCGCTGGTTCCCCTCCGTCGAACTCGCCTGCGGCGCCGAACGCACCTGCTACGCCGCGCTCGCCGCCCGCGCCCGCCGCCTCGCCCGCGCCCTGCTCGCCAGCGGCCTCGAACCCGGCGACCGCGTCGCCACCCTGCTGTGGAACGACCTCACCCATTGGGAGGCCTATTTCGGCGTCCCGCTCGCCGGCGGCATTGTCCATCCCATCAACCTGCGGCTCCATACCCGGCAGTGGGCCCGCATTCTGCGACAGTCCGGCGACCGCTTCGCCATCATCGAGAGCTCCCTCCTGCCCCGCTGGGAAGAGCTCGACCCCGACCTCCGCCCCCCAGTCGTCATCGTCGCCCCCGAAGCCTATGAAGCCTGGCTCGACGCCGCCCCCGAACTGCCGCTGCCCGAGCTCGAAGAAAACGATGGCGCCGCCATGGGCTACACCTCCGGCACCACGGGCGAGCCCAAAGGCGTCGTCTACTCGCACCGCGCCCTCGTCCTGCACGCCCTGACCCTCGGCCTGCCCGATGCCCTCAACCTGCGCCAGCGCGATTGCATCCTGCCGCTGGTCCCCATGTTCCATGCCAACGCCTGGGGCGCCCCCCACGCCGCGGCCATGGTTGGCTGCAAGCAGGTGCTCGCCGGCAGCAGCTTTGACGCCGAAACCGTGCTCGCCACCCTCGAGCGCGAACAAGTCACCCGCAGCGCCGGCGTGCCCATGATCTGGCAGGGCGTGCTCGATCTGATGGAACGCTTCCCCGGAAAATGGAAGCTGCACCCCGAGTTGCGCGTCAACCTGGGCGGCGCCGCAGCGCCCGCCGAGCTGTTCCGCCGCTTCGATCGCCAGCGCATCGAGGTCAACATGGGCTGGGGCATGACGGAAATGACGCCGGTGGGTACCATGAATCCCCTGCTCGCCCCCGACGGCGAGCCCGATTTCGACCAGCGCCGCACCCGCCAGGGCCGCCCCCTGCCGCTGGTCGAAGGCCGCACCGCCCCCGGCGGCGAGTTTGAAGTCCGCGGCGCCTGGGTCGCCGACCGCTACTTCGGCGGCGTGTCGCCAGAGAGCTTCACCGCCGACGGCTGGCTCCGCACCGGCGACATCGTCGCCTTCGACCACGACGGCCTCATGCAGATCGTGGACCGCAGCAAAGACCTCATCCGCAGCGGCGGCGAATGGATCAGCTCGGTGGCCCTGGAAAACGCCCTCGCCTGCCATCCCTCCGTCCGCGAGGCCGCCGTCGTCGCCGTGCCCCATCCGCGCTGGCAGGAACGGCCCCTGGCGGTGGTGGCGCTGCGCGCCGGCGCCGAGCCCGACCCCGCCGCCTGGAGAAAGTACCTCGAGACCGACTTCCCCGCCTGGCAAGTGCCCGACCGCTTCGAGCTCGTGGACGCCCTGCCCCGCACCTCCACCGGCAAAATCGACAAGCGCGCCCTGCGCGCCCGTTTCGCCTCCCGGCACGCGGCGGACACTGGCCGATGAACCTCAAACGCCCGCCCGCAAACGCCCCCGCACTGCGCCGCACCGTCGCCGATTTGCTCGTCGGCGGTCACGCCCATGCCACGATGCAGGCCGCCCTCGCCGGCCTCGGCCCCGCCGCCGCCGGCCGCAATGCCCCGCGCTTCCCGCATACCTCCTGGCAGTTGGCCGAGCACATCCGCATCGCCCAGTGGGACATCCTCGAGTTCACTCGCGACCCCGGCCACCTCTCGCCTCCCTTCCCCCAAGGCTACTGGCCCGCCTCCGCCACTCCCCCCTCCCCCGCCGCCTGGACCCGCTGCCGCCGCCAAATCGAAGCCGACCTCGCCGCCATGGTCGCCCTCGTCCGCAACCCCCGCCGCGATCTCCTCGCCCCCCTCCCCCACGCCCCCGACAAAACCCTCCTCCTCGAGGCCCTGCTCCTGGCCGACCACAACGCCTACCACCTCGGCCAGCTCGTCGCCGTCCGCCGCGCCCTAGCCGCCTGGCGCTAGGCAAGAAACGTGTAGCGTCCGCCAGTGGAGGCGGCGCCAGCCGCCGGCGCTCACTAGCAACTAGCAACTGGCAACTAGCAACTTTCTTACAGTATCTTCTTCCCCAGCGCGCTCAGGATCAGCTCCACCGCCAGCTCCGCCGTCCGGTTGCGCTCGTCCAGCACCGGATTGACCTCCACCACCTCGAGCGACAGCAGGTTGCCGCTGTCGGAGATCAGCTCCAGCGCCAGATGGGCTTCGCGGTAAGTGGCGCCCCCGCGCACCGGCGTCCCCACCCCGGGCGCGTGCGTGGCGTCAATGAAATCGAGATCGAGCGAGACGCAGAACCCCTCCGTGCCGTTGCTGGCAATCGCTATCGCCTCCTCCACTACCGAGCGCATCCCGCGCTCGTCAATGTCGCGCATGGTGAAGACCTTGATCTGCGCCTCGTGCAGCAGCCGCTTTTCGGATGGGTCGAGGTCGTGCACCCCGATCAGCACCGTGCTGGCCGCGGCCACCTTGGGGGAAAAATTGAATATGTCGGTGAGTTCCCGCGGCCCGTGGCCCAGCAGGCAGGCAAGCGGCATGCCGTGGATGTTGCCGCTGGGCGTGGTGGCGGGCGTGTTGAAATCGCCGTGCGCGTCCACCCAGATCACGCCGAGCGTCCGGCCACGCGCGGCGGCCGCGACGGAGCCGAGGGCGATGCTATGATCTCCCCCCAGCACCAGCGGAAAGCGGTCGTCGGCGCGGGCCAGCGTGACCAGTTTGGCCAACGCGGCGGCGGCGGTGTTGATTTTATACAGATGCTTGAGGAG
>JBOGKJ010000021.1:0-8244 GCA_050745565.1 Terriglobales bacterium
CGCCTGCCCGCGGCGGTGGCGCAGGCGCCAGCGCCGGGCGCCGACGCCCAGACCCAGGAAGTCGAAGCCAAGTTGGCGCGGGTGCTGGCGCTGTACGGCTCCCGGCTGTCGGCGGAGCAGAAGCTGCGCCTGCGCTCCACCATCGCCGGCCACGTGCGCATGCTCGAGTCGGTCCGCGCCGTCGCCATGGCCAACTCCGACCCGCCCGCCACCGTCCTCGCCCTCGTCCGCGCTGGCCGCCACGCCTGAACCAACAACCGATAACTAAACTAACGCCTAATGCTTGACGCCGCCACCCTGTTTTTGCCCATCCGTGAACTGGGTGCCAAAATGCGCGCCCACGCTTTCACCCCGCTCGAGCTGACCCAGGCCTACCTGGACCGCAGCCAGCGCCTGGGCCCCGCCCTCAACGCCTACGCCACCCTCACCCCCGAGCGCGCGCTCGATCATGCCCGGCGCGCCACCGCCGAGCTCGCCTCCGGCCATGACCGCGGCCCGCTGCATGGCATCCCCTACGCCGCCAAAGACCTGCTCGCCGTCCAGGGCTACCCCACCACCTGGGGCGCCAAGCCCTTCGAGAACCAGCGCTTCGATTTCGACGCCACCGCCATCGCGCGCCTGGATGCCGCCGGCGCCATCCTGATCGGCAAGGCCGCCATGATCGAACTCGCCGGCGGGCTGGGCTACAGCGGCCCCCACGCCTCGCTGCAGGGCCCCTGCCATAACCCCTGGAACACCGCCTACTGGACCTGTGGCTCCTCCAGCGGCCCGGGCGCCATCGTCGCCGCCGGCCTCGCCTGCTTCGCGCTGGGCTCGGATACCCGCGGCTCCATCATCTGCCCCTCCACCCAGTGCGGCATCAGTGGCCTGCGCCCCAGCTTCGGCCGCGTCAGCCGCTACGGCGTCATGACCATCGCCTGGACCATGGACAAGATCGGCCCCATGGCCCGCTCGGCCGATGACTGCGCCCTCGTGCTCGAAGCCATGGCCGGCCACGATCCCAACGACTGGGACTCGCTGCCGACCGCCACCGCCAGCTTCAAGGCCGCTGACGCCGCTCCCCGCCCGCTGCGCGTGGGCCGCGTCACCAACGCCTTCCCGAATGCCCGCCCCGAGCTCCATCAGGCCGTGGACCGCGCCCTGGCCGTGCTCAAGGCACAAGGCGCCACCATCAGCGATGTCGCCTTCCCCGAGGGCCCCTACGAGGAAGCCAGCGAGCTGGTGATTTTGATTGAAGCCGCCAGCGCCTACCAGCGGTTGATCGCCAGCGGCCGCTGCCAACTGCTTGAAGACCCCGTCGGCCAGATCAACGGCTACGCCAGCAGCCAGTTCAACGCCACCGACTACATTCAACTGCAGCGCCTGCGCCTCCAACTCGCCCGCAAAATGGACGCCCTCTTCGATCACGTGGATGTGCTCGCCGCCCCCGGCGAAGGCTCGACCGCCTCGCTCATCAACCCGCCCGCGCGCGCCGCCCGCCGCGGCCCCGCACCGCTGGCCCGCCGCCGCGGCCCCGCCCGCGGCGCCTATCGCCGCGACAGCCTCCAGCCCGATGGCATCTCCAGCGTCTGCGGCCTGCCCGCCATCTCCGTCCCGGCCGGCCTCGCCGCCAATGGCCTCCCCATCGGCGTCCAGTTCATGGCCCGCGCGCTTGAGGATGCGAACGCCCTCGCCGCCGCCCGCCTCCTGCAAGCCCACTCGAATTGGCACCAGCAGCATCCCCCCGCCCCCTACGGCGCATAATCAGGCCATGCCATCCGCGGCCGCCGCCGGACTCGCCCTCCTCGCAGCAGCCTTGGCAGCACCGGCCCAGACGCCGGCACCGCGTTTCGACGTCGCCTCCATCCGCGTCAGCCCCCGCACCGAACGCAGCACGAAATTTGAGACGCCGAAAGGCGGCTACTGGTCGGTCCGCGCGATGCCCGTAGCAACGCTGCTCGTGCCGGCGTTTCTCATCTCACCCGAGCGCACCAATGGCCTGCCGTCCTGGGCCGACAGCGCTCGCTACGACATCGAGGCGCGCATGCCGCCCGCCACGACGACCGCTCAATTCCGCCTCATGTTGCAGTCGTTGCTCGCCGACCGATTTCAAATGCGCTGGCGCATCGTCCAGAAACCGGCGCAGGTTTCCATCCTCACCGCCGGCCCCCCCGGCCCCGGCCTGCACCCTGCGACCGGAGATTGCACCGGCGCGCGCGTCTGCGGCACGGTGCATATCGCGAGGCTCTCCAAGCAGAACATCGAGATCGCCGGCAATTCCGTCACCATGGCGGACCTGGCCGCCTTCTTCTCCGCTGCCGCGATACACCCCGTGGTGGACGAAACCCGATCGACCGCGCTCTTCGATTTCGACATCAACATCTCCACCCCTGCCTCAATACGCGGCGAACCGCGCAGCACGTATGATGTCGCCTCCGCCAAGCTCCTGAAGAAGGCCTTTCACGATCAGCTTGGCCTCAATCTCGATTACATGAAAACGGTCTCCCGCCCGATGCCCTTCCTGGTCATCGAGCACCTCGCCCCGCCCTCGCCCAACTGAGGCAATGATCCACGGCGCATCTCCATTCGCGGGAGTCGCGCCGTTTGCACCGTGGGCAAGGTAGGCGCAAAGGGCCGCGGCATTCCAACGGGCTCGCCGTACCCCGGGCCGGCGCTTCAACGCCCTTCGAGTGCGGGCACGGCGCTGCGAGCGTCTCAGCGTGCAGGGGCAGGGGCCCGCGCGAGTCAATGACCAAATCAGCGTTCGTCATCGGGCGGCAGACCGCACCAAGCGTTGACGATTTCCTGGACCTCGCCGGCGGGCTCGGGTTTGCTCTGCCAGTCAACCGGCGAGCCGGCCGCCAGCAGCAGCCTGCCGATAGCGGCAAAATCGCGGCTCACCGGCAGATCCGTCTGGGTGCGCGCCCCTCGACCACGACCGTCACGCACCCCATGCCGGTGCTGGTCATCACCCACCTCTCCCCGTCTGATAGCAAATTAGCCCCCGCAAACGGCCCAGCCGCCACGCCTTCCCTAACGGCTAATGGCTAACGGCTAGCTAGTCAGTTCCAGCACATCCAGGTACTTAAGCCCGCCGCCGGTGTTGTAGAGCACCACCGTCTCCTCCGGCTTGATCCAGCCGGAGGCATAGAGCTGGCGCGCGGCGGCCACGGTGGCCGCGCCTTCAGGCGCGGCAAAAATGCCCTCGCTGGCCGCCAGCTCGCGCACCGCAGCCTGAATTTCGGCGTCGCTGACCGCCACCGCGGTGCCGCCGCTGGAGCGCAACACCTCCAGCACCTGCGCGTCGGCATAGGGCTTCGGCACGCGCAGGCCGGCGGCCACGGTCGCGGCGTTCTGCCAGGGGGCGATATTGGCGGCGCCGGTCGCAAACGCCTGCACCACAGGCGCGCAACCGGCGGCCTGTACGGCCACCATGCGGGGCCGCTTGGCGCCGATCCAGCCCAAGGCCTCGAGCTCGGCGAATGCCTTCCACATCCCCACCAGCCCCACGCCGCCGCCGGTCGGATAAAAAATAACGTCTGGCACCTGCCAGCCCAACTGTTCCACCACTTCAATACCCATGGTCTTTTTGCCCTCGACGCGGTAGGGCTCCTTCATGGTGCTGACGTCATACCAACCTTCGCGCTCGCGCCCTTCCTGCACCCGCTTGGCGCAGTCGCTGATCAACCCGTCCACCAGCGTCAGCTTGGCGCCATAGAACTTGTACTCAGCCAGATTGCCCTTGGGCACGTCCGCGGGCGCGAAAATGTGCGCCTCGAGGCCCGAGTGGGCGCAGTAGGCCGCCAGCGCGCTGCCGGCATTGCCCGCCGTCGGGATGGCGATCTTGCGCACCCCGAACTGCTTCAGCAGCGTCACCGCGCAGCCCAGGCCGCGCGCCTTAAAGCTGCCAGTCGGGTTCATGCCCTCGTCCTTGACGTAAAGGTTAGCGGCGCCCAGCGTCGCCCCCAGCCGCTCCGCCCGTAGCAGCGGCGTCAGCCCTTCGCCCAGCGTCACTGGCTGATCGGAAGGTAAAAGCTCCTGGTACTTCCACATGGACTGCGCCGGCCGCGCCCGCAACTTCTCCGGCGACAGCGCCTTGCCGATGGCCGCCAGATCGTAGCGGTAATACAGCGAGCCGGTGCATTTCGTGCATACGGTCTGCGGCCGGTCGGCGGCGGCGCGCTCGCCGCAGCGGCTGCACTCGAGGTGGGTGACGTAGGTCATGGTCCGTATAGTTTCCGGTTTCAGGTTGCAAGTTTCAAGTCGCGAGTTGTACTACCCTAGCGCATATGCGCCGCCCCTCGCTTACCGGATGGATCCTGATCGCCCTCGTCGCCGGCGTTGCCATTGGCGCCTGGTGGCCCCATCTCGGTATGGCGCTTGAGCCGCTGGAGACGATTTTTTTGCGGCTGATCAAGATGATCGTCGGCCCGCTGATTTTCGCCACCCTGGTGGTCGGCATCGCCGGCCATGGCAGTTTGCGGGGCCTGGGTTGGGTGGCGCTCAAGGCCATCATTTTCTTCGAGGTCGTCACCACCTTCGCCCTGGTGCTGGGCCTGGCGGCGGTGAACTGGATCCAGCCCGGCCGCGGCGCTCACTTGTCCACGCCCGTCGCCGCCGCCTCGGCCGCCGCTGCCGGCCCGCAGACCGGCCTGCTGCAGAGCCTCATCCTGCACACGTTTCCGCAAAGCTTTGCCCAGGCGCTGGCCAATGGTGAAGTGCTGCAGGTGGTGGTGTTCAGCATCCTGTTCGCCATCGCGCTGGTGATGGCCGGCGTGGACCAGGGCCGGCCCGCCCACACCGTGCTGCACTTCTGCGAGGGCCTCGCTCAGGTCATGTTCAAGCTGACCGAAATCGTCATGTGGACGGCGCCGTTCGGCGTGCTCGGCGCCGTGGCCGCCAGCATCGGCCGCCAGGGACTGGAGGTGCTGTGGCCGCTGGTCAAACTGGTGGCGACGCTCTACGGTTCGCTGGCGGTGTTCGTGGTCGTCGTTTTCGGCGGCGCCATGTTGCTGTTCCGGATCCCGTTCGGGCGCTTCTGGGCGGCGGTGAAGGAGCCGACGCTGATCGGATTCTCGACCTCGAGCTCGGAGGCGGCGCTGCCCAGCGCGCTCGAAAACATGGAGCGCATGGGCGTGCCGCGCCGCATCGTCGGGTTCGTCATCCCCACCGGCTACAGTTTCAACCTCACCGGCACCACGCTTTACCTCAGCCTCGCGGCCATCTTCATCGCCCAGGCGGCCAACCTGCACCTCTCTCTCGGACAGCAGATCTTCATCCTGCTGACGCTGATGCTGACCAGCAAGGGCGTGGCCGGCGTTTCGCGCGCCGCCATCGTGGTGCTCGCCGCCACCGCCGCCACCTTCGGGCTGCCGCTCGCGGGCGTGGGGCTGCTGCTGGGCGTGGACCAGTTCCTCGACATGGGCCGCACCGCCGTGAACGTGCTCGGCAACTGCCTGGCGGCCGCCGTCGTGGCCCGCTGGCAGAACGAACCGATCGCCGCGCCCGCACCCGCCCTCGCC
Organism: Terriglobales bacterium; assembly: GCA_050745565.1. Classification (GTDB taxonomy): domain Bacteria; phylum Acidobacteriota; class Terriglobia; order Terriglobales; family SCQP01; genus SCQP01. Next base: position 5,502 of record JBOGKJ010000021.1, read on the forward strand.
GGAGCCGCCACGCAGCCGGAATGAAGCGCCTGATTTCGACCACCGGTTTCGCGCTCGCCGCGCTGGCGCTCGCTGCCGCAGCCCAGCAACCGGCAGTGGAGTTGGCCAGCCGCCCCTATGTGCCGCAGGCGCTGGTGCTGCGCGCCGAGGCCGACCTGGTCCAGTTGAGCGTGGTGGTGCGTGACGCGGCCGGGCGGCCGGTCTATGGCCTCGGTCGCCACGATTTCGTCCTGCTCGATAACGGCCAGCCCCGCGCCATCACCGGCTTTGAGGTGCCTTCCCCACCGGTGGTCGCCAGCGCTGGCGGCAGGCGGTTTGCCGGTCGCGCGCCAGCCCCGCCCCTGGCGGCAGCTCCGCCCCAAACCGTGGCGCTCTTTTTCGACGATTACGCGATGTCGAACGTAGACCTCGCTGTCGCCCGCAACGCCGCCACCAAGTTTTTCCAGCGCGACGAGGACCGCGGGCGGCGCTTTGGCATTTTCACCAGTTCGGGTGTCAATCAATTGGATTTCACCACCGACCACGCCGCGCTGCTGGCCCGAGTGAAAAAGCTGGGGCCCCACACGCGCATGCCGGCCGAGGGCGTCATCCCCGGCGGCCACTTCACCCCCTATCTGGCCCAGCTCATCAACCTGAACCACAGCGACACCTCGCCCTTCGTTGGCGAGGGTATGGCTGCGGTCAAGCAGGCGGGCCTGTGCATGGTCCCCGACGAGTGCCTCGAGGTGGCGCTGGCCGAAGCCGAGCGCACCCAGGATGTCGCCACCGCCAGCGCCTTCGACACCCTCGCCGCGCTGCGCCGCCTGGTGAACTATATGGCGCGCCAGCCCGGCCAGCGCACCATCCTGCTGGTCTCGACCGGCTTCCTCACCCAGGACACCCAGTTGCAACTGCAACAGGTGGCCGAGGCCGCCCTCCGCGCCGGCGTGGTCTTCAACAGCCTCGACGCCATGCTGCTGGACACCTACCCGCCGGGCATGTCTCCGTTCGAGCAAATGGACCGCTTCAACGCCCGCCTCGCCTCCGACGATGTCATGCAGGATCTGGCCGCGGCCACCGGCGGCGCATTCTTCACCAACAACAACGATCTTGCGGGCGCGCTCGGGCGCCTGGCGGCCGGTCCGGAAGCCGCCTACCGGCTGAGCTTTGCCGTCGCGCACATGCCCGAAGACAGCAAGCTGCATCGGCTCAAAGTCTCCGTGCCGGGCCGCAAGCACGTGAGCATCCAGGCGCGCGAAGGCTACCTCGATCCCGGACCCCCTGACGACATGCTGGCCGAAATGCCGGCGCGCGACCTGGATGCCGCGCTCGCCGGCGCCGCCCAACCCGCCGCCGTCCCCGCCGTCTTCGGCGCGCGCTGGCAGCGCGACCGTACCGGCGCAGCTCGTCTCATGGTCGCGCTGCAGGTGGATGCCCGGCAACTGCCGTTTGCCACCTCCCACGGTGTCAGCCGCCAGCACCTGTTCTTCGCGGCCGCGCTGTATGACGCGCAGGGCAAATTCATCGCCGGACGCGAAGGCGCCCTCACCCTCGCCTTTCACCCCGCTCAGCGTGCCCACGCCGCGCAAACCGGCATCACCGTCCGCCTGCCCATTCCCGCGCCGCCCGGCCGCTACCGCTTGCGCGCGCTGGTGCGCGAGGGACTCCAGGGCCGCATCACCGCATTCACCCGCACCGTCGTCATTCCCCGATAATCAGGGCGCGCAGCAGCGCGGCGAACTTGGGATGATTGCCGGGCGTCGCCACGCGCACGAAGCGCAGGCCCCGCCGCCGCGCCTCCTCCCGGGCTTCGACATCGAGGTCGTAGACGACCTCCATATGGTCGGAAATGAACCCGAGCGGCGCCGCCACCACCACCCCGCAGCCCTCGCCGCGTGCCTCCGCCAGCCGTTGCTCGACCGAAGGCGCAAGCCAAGGCTGCCCGGGCGGTCCGCTGCGGCTTTGGTAACCCAGCCACCAGCGCTGGGCGCCCGCGGCCTTGGCGATTCGGCCCGCCGCCCAACGCAGTTGCCGCTGGTAGGCGGCCGCCCCCGGCATTGCCTCCGGAATGCTGTGCGCCGTGAAGATCAGGCCAGCGCCGGCGCCCGCCTTGCTGAATCCCGCCCGCACCCGCTCGGCCCAGATGCGCAAAAACTGCGGGTGATCATAGTAGAGCCGCAGCTTCCTGACCCGCGGCGCGCTCGCACCCACCCCCGCCCGCGACCGCGCAATGTCCTCGAGGTAGCGCCCGCTGCCGGCATGCGACCCGAACCCCGATGTCACCACCGCCGCCGCGCTCCGCACCCCGTCCCCTGCCATCTGCCGCAGCGTGTCCTCAAGCAGCGGATGCCAGTTGCGGTTACCCAGATAGACTGGCAGCCGCGGCCCGTGCGCTGTCAGCTCGCGCTCCAGCGCGCCCCGGATGGCGCGCGTGGCGGCCCCGATCGGGCTGCGCCCGCCAAAGTGGTAGTAGTGCTGGGCAACTGCCTCCAGCCGCTCCCGCGGCACGTTCCGCCCCGCCAGCACCCGCTCCAAAAACGGGATGACGTCGGCGCGCCGCTCCGGCCCCCCAAATGACACCACCAGCACCGCGTCAAACTTAGGTTTCATTCCGACCGCCGCGCCTTCACTAGTCCACATTTCTCACCAACCCAGCCGCTGCCACGCGCGGCATAGCGCACCCGTCTAGAAAAATGGGCGGCGCAGCACCTGCCCGGCGCTATCACCTTCCCGACAGCGCGTCCTGTTCGCCGCTCGAGATCGC
>JBOGKJ010000022.1:0-5977 GCA_050745565.1 Terriglobales bacterium
GCCCACCACCACCCCGCCGCCCTGCTGCGCTAGCGCGCCGGCGCAGCCGGCGGCGCGCTCTTCCCACTCCCCACTCCCCACTTTTCCCCAGCATTCAGGGTAGAATGTGCCCCATGGACCGTCCCCAGCTTGCGGAACTGGGACCGGGGCCGTCGGTTGAGTGGCTGATACTGCGCGTCGAGGCCTTCCGTGCCGCGATCGAGCGGCAGCACCGGGCGGAGTTGCGCGCGGGTACCGAGGCGCTGCCGCGGCTCTGCGCCGAGTATCACCTTGCCCTGCTGGAGGCGCTGGAGGCGGTGCTGCCGGTGCGGGCGGTGATCGCCGAAGATGAGTTTGCGTTCCGGCTGGTGGGGCAGGAACGCATGCCGGTGAACGCGCGGCTGCTGGCGGCGCACCTGCGGGCAGCGGTTCAAAAGGCGGCGCGGCCGTTCATCTCTGGACGCCCTCCCATTGCTCCCACCCCAAGGCGCAAGCGCCGTGGGGGCCCCGGGCGTCGGGCTGCGGCCGAAATTCGCTTGGCGGCAGCGCGCGCCCGCTCTGCTCAGGGCGCGTCCAAGTTGCCGCGTGAGGCCGAATGGCTGCGCTGCGGCATCGGTATTGCGCCCAACCGTTATGTGGCCGGAGTGGCGGCACGCCAGCCCGGCCCGGAGGGGCTCACGCTCTGGCTGCCGACTGAGCTGCCGGAGGCGCTCTACGGGCTGAGGCTGGAGCAGTTGCCCGGGATCACCGCTGAGTTGGCGCGCCGGATGGAAAGCCTGGGCGTGGGCACCGTGCAGGAGCTGTGCCACCTCGACGTCGCCGAGCTGCGGCGGCTGTGGACCGGCGCCGAGGGTGAGCGGATGTGGCACTGGCTGCGCGGCGGCCAGTTTGAGCCCGAGGCCACCGAACGCCGCACGCTCGGCCGCCAGCATGTGCTGTCGCCCGAGCAGCGCACGCCCGACGGCACCTTTGCGGCCGCCAAAAATCTGCTGCACGAAGCGGCGGAAGAGCTGCGGCAGCAGCGACTGCTAGCCGGCAGCGTCGGCGCGGCAGTGAACTTTCTTGACGACCGCAAGCCGCGCGGCCAGGGCCCCTGGCTGGGCGCACCCAGTTGGAGCAGCGAGGCCCACCTGCAGCCGTGCGGCGACAGCTTCACGCTGCAGCGGCATTTGGCGCGGCTGTGGGAAGGTTGTCCGCGGCGGCCAGCGATTCTGGTTTATGTGTGGCTATCCGGGCTGCTGCCGGAACGGGCCGGGCGCCGCGCCGCCGCCGGCTAGAGCAAAATCACAGATGCTGTAGCCGCGGCGTTGCTATGTTCATCACTGTATGCCTGCAGCACGCCGCCTGGGCAAAATCACAGATGCTGTAGCCGCGGCGTTGCCGTGGGGCGGGTCGCCGACCCGCGCGCCGGCCGCCGGCCGGCGCCACTTGGTTAAGGTGGAGGCGCACGGATCATGCCTCCATGGCGGCTGCCCTGCGGACTGGGTAGCCCTGCCGCTGGCGCCAGACTTCGCGAGGATAAGCGGGGCGAGGTTTTGTGCGACGAGGCAGCTTGCATTGGCTCCCGCCAATTCAGCCCCAACCCCGTTTTTAGCCCGTCAAAGCATGTTGGGAGACCCATTGCTCCCAAAAGCTCAAAGGCTTCGTTTGCAGCAGCAGGAATGCGCATACCGCCACTTCGACAGCCCCTTCCGCCCCTTCCAAATGCCCTGCTTGATGCGTACCTATTTCGCTACTCCCTACCTTAACCAAGTGGCATTGGGCCGCCGGCCGGCGCCACGCGGCGGTTCGGGTGACCAGAGCAACCGTGATTCTGCCGTAGCGAAAGGCCGCTCGCGCCCCCTTGGGCTCACCGGGCCCCGGGCCGGCGCGAGCCCAAGCGGGATGCCCGGCGTAGACGGGCAGGGGCCCGTGCCGGTCAATGTAGCTCGCTTCGGGCGGCGGCGTGCGGCTTTCCCTGGTGGAAAAGCCGCATGCCATCTGGCCTGCCGGGCCTCGCGGGGCTGATTTTGCTCTGGCGCGGCTCCGGCCGCCATAATGCAGCATGCGCTTGGACAAGTGGCTGTGGGCGGCTCGCTTCTACAAGACCCGGGCGCTGGCCGCGCGCGCCTGCGAGCTCGGCCGCGTGGAGACCGCCGGCGTCAAGGCGAAACCGGCGCGCGAGCTCCGGGTGGGCGACCATTTGCGCGTCACCACCGACAGCGCGACCTTCGAGGTCGAGGTCGCCGCGCTGAGCGAGATGCGCGGCCCGCCCGCGCCCGCCCAGGCCCTCTACCGCGAAGCTGACGACGCCCGCGCCCGCCGCCTGGCGGCGCAGGCGCAGGCCAAGGCCGACTGGCTGGCCTCCGGCGCCGCCCCCGGACGCCCCAGCAAACGCGACCGCCGGCGCATCCACCGCTTCCGCCAGGGCGAATAGCGGGGCCGGGCGCGTATACTGGCGCGGAGGTGCCTATGACCCCCAAAGATGCGGCGCGGGCGCGGCTCCGCGCCAGCGAGCGCCAACTGCTGGACCTGAGCCACCGCATTCACGCCCACCCCGAGCTGGGCTTTGAGGAAGAGCAGGCCTGCGCGTGGCTGTGCGAGGCGCTGGACGCGGCCGGCTTCCAGGTGCGGCGCGGCATCGCCGACCTGCCCACCGCCTTCCTGGCGCAGGCGGGCAGCGGCCCGCTGCATGTCGCCTTCTGCGCCGAATACGACGCGCTGCCCGGGATCGGCCACGCCTGCGGGCACAACATGATTGCGGCCATGTCGGTGGGGGCGGCGATGGCGGCCGCGGCCGCCGCCGACGATGCCGGACTGACCGTGAGCGTGATCGGCACGCCCGCCGAGGAGGTGGGCGACGCCAGCGGCAAGGTGCTGCTGCTCGAGCGGGGCGCCTTCCAGGGCGTGCATGCCGCGATGATGGCGCATCCGGCGCCGATGGAAATGCTCGAGGCCAACCTGATCGCCGCCAGCATGTTCGAGGTGCGCTACACCGGCAAGGAGGCGCACGCCTCGGCGTTTCCCGAACGCGGCATCAACGCCGCCGACGCCCTCACTGTCGCCCAGACCGCCATCGGGTTGCTGCGCCAGCACCTGCGCCCCACCGACCGCGTGCACGGCATCACCACCCACGGCGGCGATGCGCCCAACGTGGTGCCAGCGCACACCGCGGCGCGCTACATCGTGCGAGGTCAAACGTTGATCGAGCTCGAAGAGGCCCGCGCCAGGGTTCTGCGCTGCTTCGAGGCGGGCGCCATCGCCACCGGGGCGAAGCTCGAGGTGCGTGGCGGCGACAAGCCCTATGCCGACGTGCGCTTCGATCACGCCCTCAGCGCCTGCTACCTCCGCAACGCCGAGGCTGCCGGGCGAATTTTCCCGCCGCTGCCGCCGGAGATGGCGCGCCTGGCGGCCTCAACCGACATGGGCAACGTCAGCCACGCGATACCCTCCATTCACCCCATGATCGGCATCAACTCGGCGCCCGCCTCCAACCACCAGCCCGAGTTCACCGCCCACTGCGTGACGCCAGTCGCCGACCAGGCCGTGCTGGAAGGCGCGCTGGCGCTGGCCCGGACCGCGATTGACTGCGCCGCCGACCCCAGCCTGCGCCAACGGCTGCTGGCGCGCAGTTGAGCGTTGGTTACGGGCCCGCACCTACGGCAGAATCACAGTTGCTGAGTCATCCGAACTGCCGCGCGGCACTGGCCGGCGCACCCTTGGGCTCACCGGGCCCCGGGCCGGCGCTCCACAGTCCTTCGAGTGCGGGCACGGCGCTGCGAGCGTCTCACCCGAGCAGGGGCAGGGGCCGGCGCAAGCCCAAGCGGGATGCCCGGCGTAGCCGGGCTGGGGCCCGCGCCCGTCAATGATTCCGCCTTAGCCGCGGGGCGCAGGCACGGAAGTGGTCAGGCGCGTCCAGAGCGTGGCCGGGTTGGCGTCAAAGACCAGCGCGATGGAGCCGGGAAGGACGGTCCAGCCGCCGTGGGCGATTTCGGCCTGGAGCTGGCCGCGGCCCCAACCGGTGTAGCCAAGGTAGACGCGGAACACCGAGGACGGCTGCTGGGCGTTGAGCGCCAGGCGCATCAGCGCCTGAGTGGTACTAAAGAACAGGCCGGGCAGGAGCTGGCGGGCTTCGCGCAGCGGGCCGGTGCTGTTCAGCAGGCAGATCTGGCGTGTGGGTTCCACCGGGCCGCCCCAGTAGGCGTGGTCGGTGCGCCCATGCGCGGCGTCAACGCTGGCAAAAAGCGCCGCCAGCGGCAGGTTGCCGGGCTGGTTCAGCACCATTCCGGCCGTGCCCTCGCTATTGACTTCAATTAGCAGGATCACCGTTTTCTGAAAGCGCGGGTCGCGCGACCGCGGGCTGGCCACCAGCAATTGTCCGGCGGCCAGCGCCGGCGGCGGAGGAGGCTTCTGAGCCACGCCCCGGGCCGGCGCCAGCGCCAGCAGCAGGACCAGCGCCCCCAGCCACCCGGCGGCGGAGGATTGGAATCGGCGTGGGATTGAGTTTGGCGGCGTCATGGCATCGCGCCCAGCCCGGCATCGGTTGACTCCAGCGCGGCTTCGCCGCGCGTCCCGTTGGTGGGGCCACCTGGATTCGAACCAGAAACCAACGGATTATGAGTCCGCTGCTCTAACCGTTGAGCTATGGCCCCGCAAAACCCTGCAAGTCATTGTACTGGAATGACTTGTACGCGTGCTGTCTCGCCGTCCCGGCTCCCCTCAAAACCGCCGGTGCCGGTTCTGGTGCCGGTTGGTACGGCGGCGAACCGCCCCAGCCGCTCCACCGCTTCGAGGGTGTGCTGCGGGGCGAGATGGGCATACCGCACCGTCATTTGGATTGTACGGTGCCCGAGCAACTCCCGCACGGTGCGCAGGTCAACCCCGGCCATGACCAAGCGGCTGGCGAAGGTGTGCCGGAGGCAGTGCCACGGGAACCCGGCAATCCCCGCCTTGACCACGGCGGGCTCAAACCAGTTGCGAGGCTTGCGCCGTGGAAGGCCACGGTAGCGGCCCTTGCCATCCGCCGCGTTCACGATTACCCAAGGGCTATTGCCAGCCAGAGCTTTCAGTTTGAGCAGGGCGCCAACGGCGGCTTGGTTGAGCGGCGCATAAAGCGCGTGGCCGTTTTTGGTCCGCGCCACCGTAATCTGGCGTCTCTCGAAGTCCACATCCTGCCATTGCAGCCGGTACTGATTACCTTGGCGAAGACCGCTGTTCAGGGCAAGGTCAAGCTCGGGTTCATGTGCGGGGCAGTCTTGGCGGATGATGGCCCGAAGCCGCGATTCTTCCTCCGGCGACAGGAACCGGATACGCGCGTTGTCTTCCCGCCGACGGCGGACCGCGCGGCAGGGATTGACGGCAACGATCCCGTTCTGAGTGGCGAGGCGGTAGGCAAGGCTCAGAAATGCCTGATAGCGGTTCACCGTGGCGTTACTCAACTCGCGGTCAGCGGCCAGCTTCGCCAGCGCCCGCTCAACTTCCAGCGGAGTGAGGGCGGCTGCTGGCCGGTCGCCCAGCGCAGCCACCAGCGCCGGATACCGCGAGTCGGTAGCTCCGGTGCCCGTCTTGGCGGACATCCGCACGGTGCTGTAATGCTCGCGCACGTGGGAGGCAGCGCCGTCCAGCAGTTGTTCCACGGTGACCGCGCGGCGGTTCAGCGTCTCCGGCAGCTTGCGGCCCTGGATGGCTTCGGTCTTGCGCTTGGCCAACAGAGCCAGCGCCATGCCCCGTGTCCCGGCCTTCTCGCGGTGCTCGCGCCCGCTGGCGTCGGTGTAGCGAATCCACCAAAGGCCCGTGCCCTTGGGCCGCTCAAAGACACCTCTCACCTTGGGCCGCCTGCGCTGCTCTATCTTTACGATGGGGTTTTGCTCCGCGCTCATTTCGCCTCCTTGGCCTGCTTGCGCGGCCTGCCGCCGAGCTTGCCCCACTCCCGCAGCTTGCGTGCGAATTCTTCCTCGCCCCACCGTTCCCGCCGCGCCCGCACGCTGCGCTTGCCCAGCAGGCTCGCCGCTTCGCTTGC
>JBOGKJ010000023.1:0-7173 GCA_050745565.1 Terriglobales bacterium
CCGGACATTGAGGGGCGCGGGCCCCTTCCCGGCTGCGCCCGGGCACCCGCTTTGGGTCGCGCCGGCCCGGGGCCCGGCGAGCCCAAGGGGGCGTGAGCGGCCTTTCGCCAGAGGTCGGGCCGCGCCGCTTCGTTTGCCGGGAGCGGAGAAAGCGCCACTGGCGCTTTCACCCCTCCGGACTTTCGCAGCCCTTCGCGCCGACTTTGCCCGAAGTGCAAACGGCGCGACTCCCGCGAATGGAAATCCGGGCTAGCGCAGCGCAGCTTCTACTTCGGTGATCCAGTCGGGGCGTTTCAGCAACTCCCGAGGCTTGGGGCCATCGGCAGGACCGACGATTCCATCGTTGTACATCAGGTCAATCAGGTGGGCAGCGCGGCCGTAGCCGATGCGGAGGCGGCGCTGCAACAGCGAGGTGCTGGCCTTGCCGTATTCCACCACCACACGAACGGCATCCTCAAAAAGGGGATCGTTGTCGTCCCCTTCCGCCGAGCCCGCCTCACCGCGTTCGCTTCCACCGGCGCCCAACTCCGCATTGGCGGCGTCGCCATCGTCCTTGGGCGGAGCCTTGAGGAAGTCGATGTCGAATTGCGGCTGACCCTGTTCGCTCCAGGCCTCGACCACGGCACCGATTTCGGGTTCGGTGACGAAGGCGCCATGCACGCGGTGGAAGCGCGAGGTGCCGGGGGGGAGGAAGAGCATGTCGCCCTTGCCCAGCAGCAGTTCAGCGCCCTGGGTATCGAGAATGGTGCGGGAGTCCACGCGCGTGGCGGCGCGGAAGGACATGCGGGCGGGGAAATTGGCCTTGATGAGGCCGGTGATCACGTCCACGGATGGGCGCTGGGTGGCGAGAATGAGATGGATGCCGACGGCGCGCGCCATTTGAGCGAGCCGGGTGATGGATTCCTCGACGTTACTGGCGTCGACGATCATCAGGTCCGCGAGCTCGTCGATGATGATGACGATGTAGGGCAGCGGCCGATTGTCGTCGGTCTGAGCGAGGTGGTCAAAGAGTCCGGGCGCGGGGTTCTCAAACAAGCGGTTGAATTGAGCGATGTTGCGGACGCCGCGGCTGGCGAGCAGTTTCAGCCGCCGCTCCATTTCGCGCGTAGCGTTGCGAAGCGCGTTGGCGGCCAGTTTGGGTTCGGTGATGATGGGCGTGTAGAGATGGGGGATGCCGTCGTAGAGCCCGAGTTCGAGGCGCTTGGGATCGACGAGAATGAACTTCACCTGGTCAGGCGTGGACTTGTACAGCAGCGACACGATCATGCTGTTGAGGGCCACCGACTTGCCCGACCCGGTGGAACCGGCAATCAGCAGGTGGGGCATGGCCGCGAGGTCGCTGACCACGATATGGCCGTTGGCATCCTTGCCGAGCGCCATGGTGAGCGGCGAGCGCGAGCGCTGGAAGGCCTCCGAGCCGATGATTTCGCGCAAGAAGATGGTTTCCCGGTGCGGGTTCGGCACTTCGATACCGACCGTGCTTTTGCCGGGTATGCGCTCGATGTAAATGGACTCGGCGGCCAGGGCGAGACAGAGATCGTCGTTGAGGGCGGTGATGCGGTTGTATTTCACGCCGGCCTGGGGCTTGAACTCGTAGGTGGTAACGACGGGGCCGGGGTTGATTTGGGTGACCTGTCCGCCGACGGCGAACTCCTCGCACTTGGCAGTGAGGCGGGCGGCCATATCCTGCAGTTCCGCTTCCTGGACGCGGCTGCCGGGCTCGGGCTCCTGAAGGAGGTTGAGCGCGGGCAGGTGATAGGCGCCGCTGGCGGGCTGCCGGGCAGGCTTGACTTCGGCGTGCGAAGCCAGCTTGGGGGCTACGCGGACGGGCGCGGCGGCGAGGGCATCGGGCAGCGTCAGGGAGAGTTCGGGCGGCAGCGCGCGCCGGGCCATATTGGCGGCGGACTCGGCGACCGGTTCCAGCCCTGATGCCGTGAGCGGCCGCGAGGCAGGAACGAAGCTGGTCGCGATCCCGGCTGCTTGCGGCCGGGCGCGGCGCGGGCGAGTGGCGGCACGTTCCTGCTCGCGCTCGGCGGACCGGGTCCGTCGCCGTTCCTGCCACGTTTGCCACGGCCTCGCCAATCGGGCGAATGGCGCCAGCACTACGCCGACCCCCGGCCACAGGGTGGCGAGCCATTGTTTGCGGAAACGGGCCATCGAGAACGTGGTCGCCAAATAAATCCCGGCGACGAGCACGGTGGCGGTGACGATATAGCCGCCTACGGGGTTGAACAGCGCCACCAGGGCATAGCCGACTGCGGTGCCGAGCAAGCCCTGCACGGGCACGCTGCCGCGGAACGCGAACTGCACCGGGAGCTCGGCCAGCAGGCCCGCCAACCCGGTGACGCACAACAAGAGGCCGATCACATGCACGCGGCTGGCCGGCGAGCTGTGAGGGGCGCGAAGCCAACGCCAAGCCAAGCTGGCGAGACCGAGCACGAGCAGGAACGAGGCAATGCCGAGTCCTTGAAAAAGGAGATCGGCCACGACTGCCCCGACCGGGCCGACCCAATTTACCGGACGCACCACCATGGCCACCGCGTCGAGCGATGGGTCGGCGGGATGATAGCTTGCCAGGGCCAGCAGCAGCAGGGTGGCACCTACCAGCCAGACCAATCCCACCAACTCATTGAACCGCCGGTTGGCGGTGGGGCGCAGCGGGTGCATGAAACCATGATACGGGGGCGACTGGCGGCGGCGGCGAGGGGGGGAGTTGGCTAGAAAGGTACGCGGGAAAGGCAAGGCGCGGCCGAGGGCGGCGGTCGGTGGCGCACTGGGCCGCGGCGGCGGCTCCCATGGAGAGCGGCTGGGAAGTTGCTAGTTGCTAGTTGCCAGTTGCCAGTGAAGGCGCGGCCGAGGGGCGCCGGTCGGAACAGTACCGACGCTGGCGCCGCCCCCGTTTATCCCACGCACCCGTGGCGGCCTACCCTCGCAGATTGGTTGCGGCTGCACCGCGATGGGCCAAACTTCTGTAATACTGGCTTAACCCATGATCACCATCTGGCAAGCCGCAGTCCTGGGCGTGGTGCAAGGCATCGCCGAGTTTTTCCCGATCAGCAGCACGGCCCACCTGATTTTGTTTCCGTGGCTGTTTGGATGGCCCGATCCTGGCCTCACCTTTGACGTGGCGTTGCACGCGGGCACGCTGGCGGCGGTGATCGGGTTTTTCTTCATGACCTGGATCCGGATCATCCGAGCCGGCTTTGGGGCGGCGATTGACGTCCACACCGGAGCGCCCATCGTGGGCGCGGCGCTGGCGGCGCAGAAGAAGCTGCTCTGGCTGCTGATCCTGGCCACCATACCGGGAGGGGTGGTGGGGCTGCTGTTCGACAAGGAAATCGAAACCACCTGGCGCAACCCGCTGATTATCGCCGCCGGCCTGATCGTAGTGGGATTGATCATGGGCTGGGCGGACCGAGCGGTGGATAAGCCGTCGGCGGCTGGGGGGCCTGGAGCCAACCCGCCGGAGTCGCGGGGGGGGGCGGCGGTTGCGACTGCGCCGTCGCTGCGGCGCATGCGCAAGGATTACGAGCAGACGTCGGTGCGGGACGCGTGGTGGATTGGATGCGCGCAGGCGGTGGCAGTGATTCCGGGGGTGTCGCGCTCAGGGGCGACGATAACCGCGGGGCTGTTTGCAGGGATGTCGCGCGAGGCCGCGGCCCGGTTCTCGTTTTTGCTGGCGACACCGATCATCGCTGGGGCGGTGGTGGATAAGGTTCATCATGTGATGAAGACCGGCATTCCGGCCGGGATGCAGGCGCCATTCCTGGTGGGCATTATCGTATCCGCCGTGGTGGGGGTGGCCTCGATTGGACTTTTCATCCAGTTTTTGAAGATCCGGACGCTCCGCTTTTTCGTGTGGTACCGGGTTCTGCTGGGGCTCGTGGTGATCGGGTTGTTTGCGGCCGGCCACCGCGCGTTTTGAGCCTCGATCTTACTGATGCTTTACGGGCTTGGCCTTTTGCAGCTCACCGGGCTGTTTGGAGGCGAGCGCGCCCGGGTTGGTCTTGAGCAGTTGGATCAACTGTTGCTGCTCATCGGTCAGAGGCGGCGCTTCGCCGGGCGGAAGGGTCTGAAGGGTGACCTTCTCATGGGCCAGCACCGGGGCCGTTTGCGCGCGGGTGTAATGACCGCGGTACCAGAGCAGGCCCAGCAGCAGCACGATTGCAGCGGCCAGCGCGAGCCAGGCTTGGGCGGACCGGCTCAGCCAGTGATGCGAAGGCGGCGCCGTGCACGGCGGAGCGCACCAGGCGCGGAGGGTATCGGGCGCCGGCTGAGCCGCGCTGAAATCTTCCAGAACCTTGTCCAGCACGCGTTCAATGTCGGCCGGCATGATGCACCTCCAAGGCCGCCTCGATCTTTTCCTTGAGCAGACGACGGGCGCGCAGGCAGCGGGTGCGCACGCTGGCTTCGGGAATGCCCAACAGTTGGGCGATGCGCCGGGCGGGCAGCTCCTGGACGGTGGCCAGCAGCAGGGGTTCGCGCAGCTTGGCAGGCAAGTGGGAGATGTGCTGCTCGACCAACCGGCGCATTTGGTGCTGGGAGGCCAACTCTTCGGCCGACGCGCCGCGAGCCCGCAGTTCGGCGATGCCGGCCACCTCGTCCAGCGGGACGGCGCCGGGCCGAGGGCGGCGGGCTTTGGCGACCCGCCAAGCGATGCGCGCCAGCCAGGCCGCCGGATCCTCGACTTGGGCCAGCCGGGCACGGTATTTCCAGGCGCGCTGGAGCGTATCCTGCACGGCGTCTTCGGCATCGGCCGGCTGGCGCAGCACCGCCAGGCTGATGCGGTACAACATGCGCGCGTGGGTGGCGATCAGCGCCTCCCAACTGGCAGTGTCGTAGGCTGCGGCCTGGGTCTGATCGAGCACGGCGGTATGGACTGCCATGGCAGGCTTCGAGGCTCCTGCACCTAAAGACCACGGCCAGCGCCGTTCGTTCATTTTCCTGCAGCCTTGGAGGCGGCCCGGCAGGGCCGGGGGCTAGTGGGGGTTGCCGGCGGGCTTGGCTGGCCCGAAGTAGGTGTCGCTGATGACGACGTGGGCGGCGGTGGCGATCTGGTTGATGCGGCTGTTCACCGAATCGTCGGTGAGATGCTCGGTGATGATGGGCTTGGCCTGGGCCAGCGGCAGGGCGGAGCGGGACTCGACTTCAACAATGTGGTAGCCGAAGCGGGTATGAAGCGGCGGGCTGATTTGGCCGACCGGAAGCTTGGCGACGGCCGACTCGAACTCCGGCACGGTTTCGCCGGGTGAAATGTCGCCCAGTTCTCCGCCCTTGTCCTTGGAGCCGGGATCGTCGGAATCGGCCTTGGCGATGGCGGCGAAATCGGCGCCGGCTTTCAACTTGGCTTCCAGCTCGTTGGCTTTGGCGAGCGCCTGGGCCGCTGTCCGCGGGTTGGGCCCGTTGGGGGTCTCGTTATCGCCGATCAGGATGTGACGGACCTTGGTTTGGGCGAACTCGGTCGCATGCGCGGTGTAATAGGCCTGAATCTGGGCGTCGGAGGGGGCGGCCGTGGCCTGCAGCTTATCCACCTCGGATTTCGCCAGCGCATTGTCGCGGGCGAGCATCATCTCGGTTTTGAAGGTCGGGTCCTGATCGAGGCCGCGGCGATGCGCCTCCTGCACCAGAGCCAGCATTTTGCCGAGCTGATCGGCGACCGCACGCTTGTTGGCCATCATGGCGGCCTGATTTTGAGCCGGGGCCGACTTGATCAGCGCGTTGAACTCGCTGGCGCGGATCTGCTCGGTGCCGACCGAAATGACGACGGGGTCGGTACTGGCATGGGAGGCGGGGGCGGTTTGAGCCGAAGCCTGCGCAATCAGTCCGCCGCCGCAGGCGAGCAGAACTGCAAAAGAGTAAAGGGACCGCATGCCTAATTACATCACAGTTTGGAGCCGAAGGCGGTCCGGCCCGGGTGCGGCGGAGCCCCCTCAGCGCTGGCTGGCTTTTCCCTCGGCTACCCGGCGGTTGAACTCGGCGGAACCTCGACGCGGGATACTCAAACTGTGCCACTCCCGTCCGCCGGCGGCGGTGAGGTGCTTGGCGAGGAACACGATCTGGCCCACATGGTATGCGTAATGGGTCATCTGCCGGTGCACGGCCTGGGTGATGGAGTGGGCTTCGCCGCGGATGGTCACGCGGCGGGACATATCGGTCTCACGCAGCGGCTCGAGGGCATCAAGCACATCAGCCCAGCCGCGCTCCCAGAGCGCCAGCACCGCCTCGCGCCCCTGGGGCGGAGCATCGAACTCGCTGTCGCGGTTGCGGTCGGGCTTTTCGCCGTCGGCCTCGGGAAAACCCTGCCAGCGCGAGCGCATGTTGCCGGCCATGTGCTTGACGATGATCGCCACCGAGTTCATCTCGGCATCGAGCGCGCGGGCGAAGTCGCCGTCGTCCAATTGCGCCATCGCCGCCTCGCCCATTTTTTTGTACATGCGAAACAGCGAGAGGGCATCGGCCAGGCAGGAGGTGGTGAAGTCGAGCGCCATGGGGACAGGATAGCGCGCTGGGCGCTGCGGTGGCGGCACCGAGTGTGATTGCGCCCTCTATTGACGGGCACGGGCCCCTGCCCCTGCTCGCTGAGACGCTCGCAGCGCCGCGCCCGCACTCGAAGGGCGGCGCCGGCCCGGGCCCGGCGAGCCCAAGCCGGCGCGGGCCTCGCAGCCCTTCGCGCCGACTTTGCCCGCCGTGCAAACGGCGCGACTCCCGCGACCGGTTCAGCGGGGCGCCGCGGCTAGCGGGCTCCGTTCGGGGCATGAGCATCGGGTATTTCCGTGTCTCAGTTTGGCGGTGAACTGCAAAGAACTGGAATTTTCCCATTGTCCAGTTTTGGCTTGTAAGTGATTGGCAACGCTGGAAATTGGACTGGAGACATTGCTGATCGAAATGGCCGACATTGACGGGCGCGGGCCCCTGGCCGCGCTCGGCTGAGACGCTCGCAGCGCCGCGCTTGCACTCCAAGGGCTGTGGAGCGCCGGCCCGGGGCCCGGCGGGCCCAAGCCGGCGCGGGCCTCGCAGCCCTTCACGCCGACTTTGCCCGCGGTGCAAACGGCGCGACTCCCGCGGAATGCGCGGTCATCGTCGCGATCGCGGCCGGTCGCTGGGTTGGGTGACTTTTCGACCGGCGAAATGGGGGTATTTAAATTGGCGTTTGACAGGGGTGCATTCCACCCG
>JBOGKJ010000024.1:0-6975 GCA_050745565.1 Terriglobales bacterium
TAGTAGATCCACAAGTGCGGCAGCGCCTGCTGCAGTCCGCTGAGATCGGGTGCCGTGGCCAGCGCCGAGTAGAGCCCGATGGCGTCGCCGCCGGTCTGATCGGTGATCACCGCGCCGTAATCCTGCAGCGCATGCAGGATGGCTTTGGCGGCGGTCGAGGCATTAAGCGAATCCACGTCCACGGCGGGATCGAGGCGGAGCTTGGCGCCCTCCCGGAAGACCGCGCCCGCGGCCTGGCCGTCGGTTTTCGCCGCCGGCGCTTGGGTGCCGACTTGCGGACTGTTGCTGGCTCCGGGCACGACCACGTTCAAGGCGTGCCGCAGGCAGGTGTCGCAGTCCAGCTCGCCGGGCAGGATGTCGCCGGCGAGCCCGGTGATGGCGGCGGCCGTGGTTCCGGGCGTGCCGTTGCCGCCGAGCGAGCCGGAAACGATCTGGCCGACGTTGGTGCTGGTGGGGTGGCCGTTGCCGTCGGTGTAGAGCTTCCAGAAATCGTAGTAGGCGCCAGAGGCGCGGTCCACCACCACCAGGTGGCCGTCATCGGCGCCCCATCCGCCGTAGGAGGGTTGAAAGCCGCCCGCGGGCTTGGGCACGCAAATGTCGTCGTGATAGGCGTAAATGGCGGTGTCGGTGAACTCGGTGCAGCCCTGGCTGCCGTCGGCATACTGCACTGGATAGTCAAAACCGGCGTCGTGGGTGTTTAACTGCAGCTTCATGCCCGCGGCCATGCCGGAGACATTCAAGGCCGCACCGCTGGGCGCGGAGTAGAGCCAGTTGGCAGTGGCGGAGGGAAACAGCCGGCCGGTGCCGCTGGCCGCAGTTGAGACCGGAGCAGCCACGAGGGGCAAACCGGCGGGTGCCGTGGCATGGCCGCCGCAGGCGGAGGCGAGGCTAAGGCAGATGAATAGGGAGAGGCAGGCAACAAATCGCAAGAAAAGTCCTTTCGGACGAATGGTGGGAGCAACGACTGGCGCGGGCCCCAGCGCGACGACGCCGCGCGCCCCGCTACGAAGTGACTCCAGAGTAGCGAGCCAGCGTCCGATGGGCGCCCGGCGAAATCCCCGTCCGCAGCGACTTTTTGGACTTAGAGGAATCTCTCGGTCAATTGCCTTATTTCAAGTGGCCATGGCTGCGGCGGCCTGGCATGATGTCAGAGGTTGTGACTTCGGGAGCCCAGCCCGCACCCCAATCCCGCGCTTGGTACGACGCGCCGCTGGCGGCGTTTGCCGGCGCCGCCCCCGGGGCCGTGCTCGGAGGATTAACGGCGCAGAGCACGTTTGACGTCGAACTGGATCAGCGCGGCGCCTGGGAGGCCTCGATCGTGCTGTTGCAGGCGGCATTGGCCGGGCTCGATGGCCACCTGTTTCTGGAATTCGAAATTCCGCGCATGGGCAGCCGAGCCGACGCCATTGTGCTGCTCGGCCCGCTGGTTGTGGTGATCGAGTTCAAGGTGGGCGCGAGTGAGTTTCTGAGAGCCGACCGCAATCAGGTGTGGGACTACGCGCTGGACCTGAAGAACTTTCATGCCGGCAGCCACGAGTGGCCGATCCTGCCAGTGCTGGTCGCCACCGAAGCCCCCGCGGACGGCGACACGTTGCTGCGGGCCGCGGCCGACGGCGTTTACCAGCCGGTCGAAGTCGCCCCCGCGGGCCTGCGGGCGGCGCTGGAGCGCGCGGCCGCTGTCACCACGCCAGCGGCACCCGGCGCGGCCGCTGCCTGGAGTCAGTCCTCCTACCAACCCACGCCTACCATCATCGAAGCCGCCCGCGCGCTCTACGCCGGCCACACCGTGGAGGCGGTCGCGCGCTCCGGCGCGCAGAACCTCAGCGCCACCGCTGGCCGGGCGCGGGAGTTGATGACCGGCTGCCGGAACGGGCATCGCAAGGCGATATGTTTCATCACCGGCGTGCCGGGGGCGGGTAAGACGCTGGTCGGCCTCGACCTGGCCGCGCCGCACAGCTCCGGTGCGCGCGGAGTGTACCTGTCCGGCAACGGACCGCTGGTGGCGGTGCTGACCGAGGCGCTGGCGCGCGACGGGTACCAGCGGCGGCACCTGGCGCAGCCGGGGTTGCGTCTGGCCGCGGTGCGGCGCGAAGCCAAGGCGTTCATTCAGAGCATTCACCGATACCGCGATGACTATTTCGCCGCTTCCAGCCCGCCCGATGAGCACGTGGCGATTTTCGACGAGGCACAGCGCGTCTGGAACCAGCCACAGCTCGCCAAATTCATGTTGCGCCGCCGGAAGCGCGCCGGCATAAACCAATCAGAATCCGAGCTGCTGATCGAGTATATGGATCGTCATGCCGACTGGGCGCTGATTGTCTGCCTGGTGGGTGAGGGTCAGGAGATCAACACCGGCGAGGCGGGCATTGACACCTGGCTGGAGGCGCTGGCGGAGCACTTTCCCGCCTGGGAAGTTCATCTATCGCCGCACTTGTGCCGTGACGCCAAGGTGCAGCCCTGGCTCCGCCGGCTGGCGGGCCCACGCCTGCATGACGATCCCGTGCTGCACCTGGACGTGTCCATGCGCTCGTTCCGCGCGGCCGGCCTCAATGACTTCGTGGAGGCGCTGCTGGCCTGCGACGAAGGCCGCGCCGGCGAGGCTTTCGCCGGGCTCAACGGGCGCTATCCGGTGCTGCTCAGCCGGGACCTGGAGGAGGCGCGGTGTTGGGTTCGGGAGCAAAGGCGTGGGAGCGCGCGCTGCGGCCTGCTGGCCTCGTCGAAAGGCTCCCGCCTCAAGCCGCTGGCCGTGGATGTGCGTGTGCAGGTGGACCCGGTGCAA
Organism: Terriglobales bacterium; assembly: GCA_050745565.1. Classification (GTDB taxonomy): domain Bacteria; phylum Acidobacteriota; class Terriglobia; order Terriglobales; family SCQP01; genus SCQP01. The sequence goes on from JBOGKJ010000024.1 coordinate 2,780, forward strand.
TGGTTCCTCAAGCCGGAAACCGACACCCGATCCAGCTACTACCTCGAAGACGCCGCCACCGAGTTCGACGTCCAGGGCCTGGAACTCGACTGGAGCGTGGTGTGCTGGGATGGCGACCTCCGCTTCGGCCCGGAGGGCTGGTCTCACCATGCATTTCGCGGGGAGCGGTGGGAGCGGATACTTCAAGAGGAGCGCCGCGTCTACCGGCGCAACGCGTACCGTGTGCTGCTGACGCGCGCCCGCCAGGGTATGGTTATTGTCGTGCCGCGGGGCGAAGCCGCCGACCCGACGCGCGAGCCCGGCTTCTACGACGGCACCTACCGTTATCTCGCCAGCATCGGCCTGCCGGAATTGGGCGCGCGCGTGTAAACTGGGGCCGGCCATGAACTCCGAATTCACCGTCACGGAGCGGCGCACGCTGGCGGCGCTGCGGACGCCGGAGCGCATCCAGCGCTTCCTGGACGAGAAACTTGCCTACAACCACGAGCCCGGCGGGGACACCATCCGCTCGCCCCGGCGGGTGCTGCGCGACCGCACCGCGCACTGCTTCGAAGGGGCGCTGCTGGCGGCGGCGGCGCTGCGCGAGCACGGCGACCCGCCGCTGCTGCTCGACCTCGAGGCGGTGCGCGACTCCGACCATGTCATCGCCGTTTTCCGGCGCCATGGGCACTGGGGCGCCATCGGCAAGTCCAATTACTCCGGCCTGCGCTTCCGCGAACCGGTTTACCGTTCGGCGCGCGAGCTGGTCATGTCCTACTTTGAGCATTACTTCAACGACGACGCGGAAAAGACACTGCGGCGGTACTCCCGGCCCGTCAATCTCGCCCGCTTCGACCGCCGCGGCTGGACGACGGCCGAGGACGATCTCTGGTACGTGGCCGAGCACCTGGTGGCGCTGCCGCACTATGCCGTGTTTCGCAACGGCGCGGCGCGCCGGCTGGCGCGCGTCGATGCGCGCCTCTACGCCGCCGGCCGGCTGGGGCGCAGCGATTAAATCCTTAGCTCGCTGGCGCACGGGTGCAGCCAGCCGCGGGAGTCGTGCCGTTTGCACTGCGGGCAAAATCGGCGCGAAGGGCCGCGGAATTCCAACGGGGTGAAAGCGCCGGTGGCGCTTTCACCGCTCCCGGTAAACGAAGCGGCGCGGCCCCCCTCCGACCATGCCGCTCGCGCCCCAGTGGGCTCACCGGACCCCGGGCCGGCGCTCCACAGCCCTGCGAGCGCGGGCACGGCGCTGCGAGCGTCTCAGCCGAGCAGGGGCAGGGGCCCGCGCCCGTCAATTCGATGTGTCACATGTTGTGGCATAATACGGACATGCGGTCGGTCAATCTTCGCCAGTTGCGCGACACCCGTCAGCTCAAAGCGTGGCTTCGTGCCGGCCAGACGGTTGAGTTGCGCGAACGCAGCGTCGTGCTCGCGCGCATCGTCCCGGCGCAGGCGCCCGAGCCTGCGCTCACGTCGCTTCCCGACTTCGCCGCCCGGGCCCGCCGCATATTCGGCAGTGCTCGTGTGCCGGGCTCCCGAACCATCCTGCAGCAGCGGCGGGGTGCCCGCTATTGATCTACGCGGACACCAGTTTCGTCATCGCACTTTATCTCCAGGAAACGCATTCCCGCGCAGCTTGGGATCTGCGCGCCTCCAGTGACCAGCGCGGATGGCTGCTGCCGCTCCATCGGGTTGAGTGGGAGCACGCCATGGCCCGCAATCTCCGCGATTCCAAGCTTTCGTCGCGGCAGGCCCATGAGGTGCGTCAGGCGCTTGCAGAGGATATCGCGGCCGGAATCTGGCGCGTGCGCTCCGTGCCTAGCCCGGCCTGGGAGACCGCCGTACAGCTGGCATTGGAGCTCGGCACCCGGCTCCCGATGCGTAGCCTGGATACCCTGCACGTCGCCTGCGCTCTCGCACTTAGCGCAGGCGAATTCTGGACCCTTGACCGCGAACAGTCCAGGGTGGCCGCCGGCGCTGGGTTACGTGTGCGCCCCTAGCCGGGTCTGCGGTGTGGTCTACTGCCCGATGCCGCTGACGGGCGTGGCCGAACCGGCGTAGACGCCATTGAACAGGAATTTGAAGCTGCCCTGCGGCTGCGCCCGGAACGTCACCTCGGGCCCGATGGCGTACACGGTGCCTGCGCCGATCTTGCCGCTGACGATGGCGGCGCCGCCGTTGAGGTAGGACTGGCCCCAGGCCCAGCCGCTCACCAGCGTATTGTCGCCGTTGTACCAGGCCACGGTCGCCGGATCCGTCTTCAGGTTCGGGACGACGCGAAACACCGGGCTGTGGTCAAAATCCACGTCGGCGTACTCGCCCATGCCGTAGGCGATGGGTTCCTGGTTGTTGATGGTGATGCGCATCAGCGAGCCGGGCACATAGAACTTAGTGTTGGGCAGCGGTTCGCGGCGGCCGTTCGGGCCCATTTGGGTCAGGTAGCTGGTGATGGGCAGCCCCAGTGCTTCGGCGATGGAGGTGCCGTTGCCGATAGTGACGACGGTGCCGCCGGCGTTCACAAAAGCCTGGATCTGGGGCAGCGTCTTGGCGGCGGTCAGCGAGCCGATGCGGACGCGGTACTCTTCGGGGACGGTGGCGAGCTCGGCTTCCGACGGCGCGGGGCGGGCGAAGCCGCCGCGGCCACCGCGGCCGCCGGCGCCGGGCAGGCCCGTATCCACAAACACCAGCACGTCAAACTGACTGCGCAGGTTGCCGGCATCGAGGTTGGGCGGGTAGACCACCTGGTAGGGGAACTGGTACTGGTCGAACATCCAGCGCACCCAGCCCGACGGCATGCTGCCGCCGTACTGATCGTAGAGGCCGATGCGTATCGGCTTCAGCTTCATGGCCGCACCGGCGGGTGCAGTGGCCATGCCATAGGCCGGCACGCCGAGATTCCTGGCGCCGGCCTGAAGGATGGGCAGGGCCGCGGCCGAAGCCGGGACGTAAATGGCGCCGGCGGTGAACTGTTGGCCGTCGGCCGCGAGCGGTTCCTTCATCCAGTAGACATCGGCGCCGGCCTTGAGCAATTGGTTGGTCTCGATGGCGGCGTTGACGATCTGGTGGCTGATCAGGTAGCCGGCCGGGGAGGCGGCGCCGCTGACCGACATGCTGGGCATGGGCTGGAGCTGGCCGAAGGGCAGCTTATCAAACGGGCCGTTGAAGGCATCAAGCTCGCGGTCGAATTTCACTCCCATCTGGTCGGCGAGGGTCCAGCCGGCGGTATCGTAGGGCGGGATCGGCGGGCCGCCGGGAAAGCTGAAGTCGTTGGGGTAGTTTTGGGGCTCGAACATGTCGAGCACGAAGGCGCGGTCGGCCTGCGACGACATCACCACGTAGCTGCCGGCGGGATAGCTTGTGCCGTTGACGCTGAAGTCGCTGGTGGCGCGCTCGATCTCGGTGCCGTTTTTGATCAGGGAGTTGATGAACTTGGTGGCGGTGGCGAAGTCGGGCTGGTTGGCGGGAACGATGTACCCGCGCGGGTCGCGGTAGGCGGGATTGTGGAGGATGGTGTTGTAGAGATCGGGGTTGAGGCCGCGGACGCGCCCGAAGCCGCCAAACCCGCCGGCGGCGGCGGCGCCGCGGCGTCCGGCTGGGGGCGCGCCGGCCTTCTCCAGCGCCGCGATGCGGTCGGGGGTGATGGTCCAGGAATCGGAGTTGCCGGCCTCGATCTCGCGATGACCCATCAGATAAATGTCATAGAGCAGCCGCTCCCGGTTGCGGGAGGCATAATCGAGCACGGCGCGGTTGTTCTGCATCTCGTACTTGATGGACTCGGCGTAATGCCAGGTCTGCGGGGCCACCGTCAGCGGCCAGTCGCTGCTGGGCAACTGCTTGGCCGCCACCAGCGGAATCTGGATGGGCGTGGGCTCGCCGATGATTTCCGTCAGCAGGCCGATGACGTTGTGGAAGTAGGCGGTGGTGCGCACGCCGCCGTCCCACCAAGTGGAATAGTTGGCGCCCTTGCGCTGCTCCGATCCGCCCAGGTCGTGCTCCACCAGGCGCTGGTGCATGGCCGTGCCCACGGCTTCGATATCGAGCGGGATCAGGGCGTTGAAGTTGTAGTTGAAAGGATCGCGGAAGGGCGGCATGAAGATGACGCCGCCGGCGGGGCCGGTCTGGTGGTGGTTGTAGAGAATCTCGGGGAACCACTCCTGGTAGAGGACCTTGTTCATGTTCATCGTCTCCTTCATGTTGGACATGTAGGAGTCGCG
>JBOGKJ010000025.1:0-10248 GCA_050745565.1 Terriglobales bacterium
CTACTGGCGTCTCGAGAAGAACGAATACAACGCCGACTACCACATGTCCCTCAAAGCCGCCGAGTACTACTGGCACTTCGTGGACGTCGTCTGGATCTTCCTCTTCTTCACCCTGTATTTGTTCTAAAGCAGAATCAGAGATGCTGTGGCCGCGGCGCTGCTGTCTTCAGCACTGTATGCCTGCAGCACGCCGCCTACGTAAAATCACAGATGCTGTAGCCGCGGCGTTGGTGTCGGGCGGGTCGCCGACCCGCGCGCCGGCCGCCGGCCGACGCCACGCGGCAGTTCGGGTAACTACAGCAACTGTGATCCTGCCGCAAAGGCAGCAATTAGCAGTTGGCAATTCGCCCAAGGCGCGGCGCCCATGACGCTGGCCGGCAACAGCAGTATGCTGAGCCATGCGTTGCGCAGCGAGCATCGGCGTGGCCCTGACGTGTGCGGCTCTTGCCACAGCCGCCGCCGCCCAGCAGGAAATCCGCGCCTCTGCCCACGCCTACCGGCTGCCGCCAACGCTCATCATCGCGCAAGTGACGGAGGTCCCGACCGAGGTGGTGGTGCGCGACGCCAAGGGCCAGCCGGTCGCTGGTCTGATGCGCTCCGACTTCCAGCTCTTTGACAACGGTCAGCCCCGCCCGCTGACCGCCTTCGCCGTCCGCGCCGGCCCGCCGCCCCCACCCACGCCTTACTCGGCCTCGCACGCCGCCCCCGCGCCACGGCCAGCCGTGGCCTCCGCCCCGCTGCGCTCCGTTGCCCTCTTCTTCGACGACGTCAACACCGCCCAGCCCGACCTCACCCACGCCCGCGATGCGGCCCAGCGCTTCGTCCGCGAGGCAATGGGCCCCAACGACCACGTCGCCGTCTTCACCGCCTCCGGGGTCAATCAGGTCAACTTCACCCGCGACGCCACCGCGCTGCTCGCCGCCATTGCCCGCATCCGCGCCCACCCCCGCCAGTCCGACAGTCAGTTCGCCTGCCCCCGCATCACGCCCTATCAGGCTTACCTGATCGCCGTGCAGCACGATCCTATGGCGCTGAACGCCGCCATCGCCGAGAACAACGCCTGCCCGGAAAACGGCGTCGTGGATGACTTCACCGGCAAGCCCGTCGCCAACCTCTCGCTTTCCCAACAGAATGCAAATGAGGTCATCCTGGCCCAGGCCGAGTCCACCTGGGACGCGGCCGAAGGCGTCTCGCTCTCAACCGTCGCCCCGCTCCGTGGCGCGCTCAGGTTGCTCGCCCGCCAGCCCGGCAACCGCATGCTGCTGATGGCCTCCGGCGGATTCCTCACCGGCGGCATCCTGCTCGAACAGCAGCAGGATGCCATCATTCAGCAGGCCCTCCACGCCGACATCACCATTAACGCCCTCGAGGCCCGCGGCCTGTTCACCGACGCCCCCGGCCGCCCGCTGAACGAGGCCACCGACGTCGGTACCCTCCCGCTCGTGACCTTCATCTTCGAAGAGAGTGCGAAATTCCCCATGCGCCAGGAGCAGGACGCCATCATGTCCCGCATGGCCGCCGCCACCGGCGGCCTGTTCTTCCACGACAACAGCGACCTCACGCTCGGCTTCGATCAGCTCGGCCTGATGCCGTCGGTCAGCTACGCCATCGCCTTCTCGCCCGGCGACATCCCCCACAACGGCAAGTACCACAAACTCAAAATCGAGCTCACGCCCAAGTCAAAGGACATCCTCCAGTACCGCCCTGGCTACTTCGCCCCGCCCCCGGTTCCCGCCGGCCTCACCCCGCAACGGCAAATGGATTCCGCCATGCGCGCCACCGATACAGAGAACGGCCTGCCCGCTACCGTCGGCGCTCGCCCCGGCGCGGGCGCCGTCAACGTCGAGTTCCACCTCGACGCCCGCCACCTGCCCTTCGCTTCCAGCCACGGCCGCCACACGCTCGACCTCATCTTCATCGCCGGCCTGTTCGACACCAATGGCCGCTTCATCGCCGGCAAACAAGCCGAAATGGATATGGCCCTCAAGAACGCCACCTGGCAAACCATGCAGTCGCGCGGCCTCAACACCAACCTCACCCTCCGCGCTCCCGCCGGCAGCTACCGCCTCCGCGTCGTCATCACCGCCGGCGGCCAGCTCGTCGCCACCTCCCAACCCGTGCAGGTGCGCTAGCGCAAAATCACAGACGCTGTAGCCGTGGCGCTGATGTGGGGCGGGTCGCCGACCCGCGCGCCGGCCGCCGGCCGGCGCCACGCGGCAGTTCGGATGACTACGGCAACTGTGATTCTGCCGTAGCGGTCAGCCACGGGCGGCGGCACGCTCAGCGTGCCGGGTTGGGGCTCACGGGCCCCCGATCCGGCATCGGGTGCGAGCTCGGCTTCGCGAGCAGCGCGACCGCCCCTACGGTGGAGTAGGGCGCGGCAGGCGGCGGCCTCAGAAAGTCCTCGGTGATCCAGAGCAGGCCATCGCTCGAGCGGACAATGCCGATGCCGACCTCGGTAAACGCCGGGTTCAGAATGTTGGCGCGGTGGTTGGGCTGGTCCGGCGGCTCGTTCATTAAATTGGCGTCGGCGATGGCGAGCGTCGCCGCCATGGCAACGTTCTCACCCACTTGCCGCCAGGCGACGCCGGCCGCGGTCAGCCGCGCGCCAGGGTTGGCGCCAGCGTCGGCGCCGGACGATCCCGCATGGGTCAGCGCGTGCGCCCGCGCCAGGGCTTTGGAATGGCATCGCGCCACGCCGGCAACGGCCGGGATGGCCTTGAGCGGCGCCGCCTTGCCTTTCGTTTCGCCCGCGAAAGCGCGGTTGGCGCGCTGCGCATTGAGGAACGCCAACGCCTGCCGCTCGAGCGCGGCTTCAGCCGGCGTCGCCGCACAGGGCGGCGGCGCGGCAGCCGCAAAGCCCGCCAGCGCCAGCACCGATGCCGTCAAGAGCGGCATGAGCTTCAACATCGCACCCCTTCCCGCCGAAGCGGCTCCGGACCCATCCTAGACCATTCGAGGCAACTTGAACGGGCGAAGGCGCCGGTGGCGCCTTCACCGAGCCGAGTGGGCGCGCGTTGCCACCAAAGCGAATTTCGGCCGCAGCACGACCAACGGGGCGGAGCCAACGGTAGGGCGTCCAGAAAAGGGCGGCCGCACCGCTGACGCCATGAGCGCCCTCCACCACATCGCCGCCGAACCTGCCCGGATTTACTCTCTACTCTCAACCCTCAGCCCTCAACCTCATTCACTTTAGCGTGGCGTGGCTGCAGACATCGAGGCCGGGGTATTCCATGCGAAGCGCGAGGCTGCGGCGGCGGGCATTGCGGTTGAGTTCGAGTGGGACATTGGCTGTACACAGACCCGGGTACATCGCGATCAGCCGGTAGTTGCCGGAGGGGATGGCGCCGCCGAAGTCGAACTTGCCGTGGTCGTCGCTCAGGGCAAGCGCCAGCAGTTTGTGGGGAGCGGCGTCGGTGTAGAGGCCGAGTTCGACCTGGGGAACCGCATTGCCGGCCCGGTCGGTGATCTGGCCGCGGATGCGCGGCAGCGGCAATCGCGCCCGAGCCGGCGAGGCCTGCTCGGCGTAGGCCATTTTGGGGTGATAGGGCGCCGCGTATTGGGCCGGCGTGGCGGCCGCCGCCAGGCCCTGACCCAGAAGCAAAATGCCCAGAGCAAAAGCAGCGTTGGCCGCGCAAATAGTGGATAGGGACGCGCGGCTTTGCTTGTTGCAAAGCCGCATCCGCGACGCGGTCAATTTGCTGCAGCGGGGCTGATTTTGCTCCAACCGCCGCATGTCAGATCAGGATGGCGGCGCCCCAGAACGCCAGCAGCAGCAGGCCGATGTAGCCGTTGATGGTGAAGAAGGCGGCGTTCATGCGCGACAGGTCGCCGGGCGAGAGCAGCGAATGCTCCCACACCAGCAGCGCCGCCGCCAGTCCCAGCCCGACCCAGGCCAGCACGCCCAGATGGCTCGCCACCAGGAGCCAGGCGAGCAGCGCGACCATCACGACGTGGCATGCCTGCGCCCAGCGCAGCGTGGCCGCCACGCCGATGCGCTTGGGCAGCGAATGCAGCTCCGGGCGGCTGCGGTCGAAGGTCACGTCCTGGCAGGCGTAGAGCAGATCGAAACCCGCCACCCACAGCATCACCGCGGCGGTGAGCAGCAGGACGCTTGGCGCCAGCGAGCCCCGCACCGCGATCCAGGCGGCGGCCGGGGCGATGCCGAGCCCCAGCCCCAGCACCCAGTGCGACAGCCAGGTGAAGCGCTTGGTATAGCTGTAGAACAACACCCAGCCGAGCGCCACCGGCGAGAGCTCGAGGCAGAGCCGGTTCAGCCGCCAGGCGGCCAGCACGAACACCGCCACGCTGATCGCAAAAAACCCCCAGGCAAAACCCACCCCAAGCGCGCCGGTGACGAGTGCCCGGGTGCGGGTGCGGGGATTGAGGGCATCCACATCGCGATCCACGATGCGGTTGAAGGTCATGGCGGCGCTGCGGGCCCCCACCATCGCCACCACGATCCAGCCCACGACGCCCCAGGCTGGCCAGCCGCCGGCGGCGAGCATCGCCCCCAGCAGCGCAAACGGCAGCGCGAACACCGAGTGCTCGAACTTGATCATCTCGAGCGTGCGGCGCGTGCTTTGGGCGAGCGAGGGCGCGGTCATAACGAGGCAACCTGGACGCGCTCTGAGCGGAGCGGGCGCGCATTGCCGCCACGCGAATTCCGGCCGCAGCCCGACCCCCGGGGTTCCCAAGGCGCAAGCGCCTTGGCGTGGGAGCAGCGGGAGGGCGTCCCGAGAAGGGCGGCCGCGCCGCGCAGTTCGACGCGGGCGAAGCGGCGAGCGGCGCCGGCCAGCCGCCGGTCGAAGGTGAGCAGCGGGCAGGCCAAGCCCTCCGCCAAGGCGACGTACAGAGCGTCGTAGGCGATGAAGTTGTGGCGCAGCTCCCACGCGCGTCGAGGCAACTTGGAGGCGCCCTGAGCAGAGCGGGCACGCGTTGCCGCCAAGCGAGTTTCGGCCGCAGCCCGACCGACGGGAGGGCGTCCAGAAAAGGGCGGCCGCGCCGCCGCGCGCTCCAGATAGGGAAAGTGCGGATGCCGCTCCCAATCTCCATCCTCAAGCGCCTGGATAAGGATCCTTGCTCGGGGCGCGTCTACGACGCCGTGCAGGCAGAGCCGACGGAGCGTGTGCGCCACCTCGGCATCACAGAGGTGCGGAACGTGAATTTCCTGGCGGGGCAGCTCGCCTTCGTCTTCCGGCTTCAGCAGCAGGCGGAGGAGGGCCGAGGCGTCTAGAACGACCATCGCCGCTCGCGCCGGCTTGGGCTCGCCGGGCCCCGGGCCGGCGTTCCATAGCCGTTGGGGCGCGGGGATGGCGCGGCCACGGCACCCGCGCCAGTCAACGACAGCTCGCGTTCGCGCTCGGCGCGGGCCGCGCGCACGAGCGCGGCCGGGCTCTGGCGGGGCCGTATGGGTGGCAGTGTCGCCAACCGCGCCCGAATCTCTGCCAACGTTGGCCGCACCGCCACGCGCTCCACTTCTCGGCGCAGGAAATCGGAGGGCGACAGACCTTCCGCCTTGGCCTTGGCCTTCAGCCGGCGATGGACGGTCTCCGGGACGTGGCGGATCTGAATCATCCTCGCCATTTCCCTTGATGTTAGTTGCATGTGCACCACATGTCAACGCACAGCCGTTCGCCCGACGAGGCAACGTGGACGCCCCCCTGAGCAGAGCGGGCGCGCGTTGCCGCCAAGCGAATTTCGGCCGCAGCCCGACGCTTGGGGTGGGAGCAACGGGAGGGCGTCCAGCAAAGGGCGGCCGCGCCGCTCTGCCGGCAGCTCAGCCACAGCCCGACCGACGCGCCCCTGGGGGCCTACAATGAATGAAATGGCGCGCATCCTCGGTATCGAGACCTCGTGTGACGAAACCGCCGCCGCGGTGGTCGAGGATGGCCGCCGGATCCTTTCGAGCGTGGTGCTGTCGCAGGTGCCGGTGCACCAGCTCTACGGCGGCGTGGTGCCGGAGTTGGCAAGCCGCGAGCATCTGCGCAACATCGTGCCGGTGACGCGGCGGGCGGCCGAGCAGGCGGGGCTGATTGCGGCGGGCGCGCCGCTGACCGCCGCGGGCCTGAAGTCGGTGGACGCCATCGCGGTGACCTACGGCCCCGGGCTGGCCGGAGCGCTGCTGGTGGGGTTGACCTACGCCAAGACGCTGGCGCTGGCCACCGCCAAGCCGCTGATCGGCGTGAACCACCTCGCCGGGCACCTGCACGCGGTGCGCTTGGAGGAGCGCCGCAATGGACGGCCCGACCCGCCAATGCCTGCGATCGCGCTGGTGGTCTCCGGCGGGCACACGCAGCTCTACCGGCTGGACGACGCAGGCAGCGACGGCCACGCCTGCCGGCTGCTGGGGCAGACGCGCGACGACGCCGCCGGCGAGGCCTATGACAAGGTCGCCAAACTGCTGGGCCTGGCCTATCCCGGCGGGCCGCTCATGGACAAGCTGGCCGTGTTCGGCGACGAGCGCGCGCTGCCGTTCTCGCCGATCCAGCTCAAGGGGAACGGGCTCGATTTCTCCTTCAGCGGGATCAAGACTGCTGCCCGCCGCCAGGTGGAGACGCAGCACTTGGAAGACGCCATCGAACAGCGGCGGGGGGCCATGGCCGACCTGGGCCGGTCGGCAACGCTGGAGGAGTGGCGCGCCGTGTGCGACCAGGCGACGCTCAACCTGATCGCCTCCTTCCAGCGCGCGGTGGTGGGCGATCTGGTGCGGCGGACGCTGGCGGCGGTCGAGCAGGCCACCGCCGAGGGCGCGCCCGCCGCCAGCATTTACCTGACCGGCGGGGTGGCGGCCAACGCCGCACTGCGGGAGCAAATGCGGCGGGCGGCCGAGCGCCAGGGGCTGGGGCTGTTTGCGCCCGCGCCGTCGCTATGCACCGACAATGCCGCCATGATCGCCGCCGCCGCGCTGCCCTCGTTCGAGCGTGCCGCCTTCGCCGATGCCTCGCTTACCGCGACGCCGCAGCTTCCGGTCGCCGCGATAAGCTAAGACATGGCCATTGCGCTGAAGCTCCGCAATCTTTTGTACGTGATCCACGCCGTCGCCCCCGAGCGTGTGGCTGGGCTGGTGCCGCCAGGCATCGCCCTCGATGTGCGCGAGACGCCGGCGGGCCCGCGCGCCTACCTGGCCACGGTGTGCCTCGAAGCCGGCGCCGCCTTTCCCTACATCCTCAGCGGCTTCCGCCAAGTCAACTACCGCATCTATGTCCGCCGCGAGCGCGAGCCGGGGGTGCTGTTCGTGCGCAGTTGGGTCTCGGCCCGCGCCGCCGCCGCCGTGCTCAGCCTGGCTATTCCCACCGAGCACGCCACCATCAGTCTGGCCATCGAGGACCAGGGAGCGCCCTATAGCCGCTATACGGTCGAGGCCCGCTCCGGCGAGCACCAGTTGGCGATCACGGCCCATGCCGCCGCCGAGCATCAGTTCCCCGGCTTTGATTCGCCCGCCGAGGCGGTGCGGTTCCTCACCCATCGTCTGAATGGCTTTGCCGCGGGGGCGCACCCCCAGTCGGGGCTGTCGGTGATTCGGGTTTCCCATGCGGAGATGGACCCTATCCCCGCCCGCATCTCCGCCGCCAGCGCCGATCAGTGGACGCTCGCTGGCGTGCTCTCGCCCGAGGAGGTCGCGCGGCCCCTGGCGGCGCTGATCCAGCCGGAGATGCAGTTCGACATGAACCTGCCGGAGAAGCTCAGGTAATGTCCGGCCCCGGCCGCGGCGCCCCGGAGGCAGTCCGGCTGGCGCGGCCGCTTGCCGGCGGAGCCGGGCGGCTGGTGTATGAGCGGCTGGGGTCGGGGCCGGACGTCATTTTTCTGCACGGCCTGCTGGGCTGCGCCGCGCAGTGGCACGCGGCCGCGGCGGGGCTCGCCGGCCGCTACACCTGCTGGCTGTTGGAGCTGCCGGGCATCAGCGGGAGCACCGGGAGCGGCCGCGACAGGTTTGCGCTCGCGGGGCTGAGCGCGTGGCTGGAGCAGGCGGTTGAGGCGCTGGAACTCGAGCGCTTTGACTTGGTGGGCTCGTCCTGGGGCGGGGCGATGGCGCTGGCGTTTGCGGCGGGTGCGTCCGGGCGTGGCGCGCTGCGCCGGCTGGCGCTGGTCGCGCCCGCCCATCCGCTGTGGACGCCGAACCGCGGCCAGCAGTTCATGCTGCGTCCGCTACCGGCGCGCGTCGGCGCCTGGCTCGGGGCGCACTCCTCGTCCGACATTCACCGCCAACTCCTGGCGCGCTGTTATGGCGACGCCGGGCGGCTGCAGCCGGCGGCGGTGGCCGACTACACCGCCGTGCTGCACCAGCGCGGGCTGGGCGCAGCCGTGGGCGGTTATGGCCGCCACTGGCGGCGCGATCATGCCTGGCTGCGCGCCCGGCTGGCGGAGATCACCACCCCGACGCTGCTGGTTTGGGGCGAGCGCGATGCCGTCGTGCCCGCCGCCACCGCGCCGGCACTGCGCGCCGCGCTGCCCGGCGCGCGCCTCGAGCTGTTGGCCGGGCTCGGCCACCTGCCGTTCGCGGAGGATCCGGCCGCGTTTGACCGCGTGCTCGACGCCTTCCTGAGCGGCCGGTAGACCAAACGCCGCCTAACGAGGCAACTTGGACGCGCCCTGAGCAGAGCGGGCGCGCGTTGCCGTCAAGCGAATTTCAGCCGCGGCCCGACCAGCGGGGCCCCCAAGGCGCTTGCGCCTTGGGGTGGGAGCAACCGGAGGGCGTCCAGAAAAAGGGCGGCCGCGCCGCCTACTTACAGCCCGGCAGGCGGAACGCGCCGATGCGCGTAGTTGAAGCGGTCGCGTCCGGCTTCAGGTAATCGCCGACGTACCAGAAGGTGCAGTCGTCGGAGGGATCGATCGCCGTGGTGGTGTAGTCCTCCCAGCGGTTGCCTTCCTGCGAGCCGCCCCCCTCGGCCAGCACCGCCTCCTTGAGCGTCAGCTTGCCGGGCGGATCACCCGCCATGCGCGCGGCAAAACGCTGCCCGGCATAGGCGCCGTCGCCGCCATAGGAGTAGCCGATGCCGATGTCACCGGACTTGTCCATGGCCATGCTGGCCATCCAGCGGTCGTGCGCGTCGGGCGCGTAGGTGCCCTGCTGATACACGGTCGGGTCGCCGGCCTGGTTGAGCCGGAACTCGTACCAGCGCACGGCGCCGGAGTGCGCCGCGGTGTCAATGGAGTGCTCGGCCAGGATGGATTGATGCCCGGACCAGTTGCGGTAGACCACCCGCTGCATAAGCTTGTCGCCCTGGGAATCGAGATAATGGCCGGCCAGCGGCTGCGATACGCATTTGCTGAGCTGGCCGTTGCAGAGGAAGTGGAAGGGAGCGACCGGGATGGGCGTGCCCGCGGTCACGGTGGTGCGATGGTAGTCGGACCAGTCCACGTGGACCTTCCACCAGTAGATGACGTCGCTGTTGTAGATCTCTTTGAGCTGTGTGCCGCCGGCGGCGAGCAGGATGTCGGGGGCGCCCTTCGGCGGCAGTTTGGTGCCATCGAGGTCGGCGTTGTTGAGGAAGCTGACACCGTCAATGACGACGCACTGCTCGGTGGCGGGCTCGCCCTTGAGCATGCGGGCGCGGTCGGCGACGCAGTCCTGCTTCTGGATGACGCCGTCGCCGCTGCTGGTGGGCAGGTAGTAGCCGTCGGGCCAGACGGCGGGGCGGGGGTAGTCGGGGAAATGGGGCCGGACGAACTCGTAGCGGTAATAGCGTCCGAGCGCGTCCGAGGTCTGGCTGACGGCGTAGCACATGCCGTAGCGGCCGGTGGGGTCGTTGGGCGGGCGCGAGAAAATCGGCATCACGATCAGCCAGCGGCGCGCCAACTGGTCGTAGCGCACCACCGCGTCGCCGCTGTTGGTCGAGGCGCAGCGGCCGCCAAAGCCCGACCACACGGTGTCGGTCGGCACCGCGCCATAGAGCACCTTGCCGGTGGCGGGGTATTTCCTCCCCTTCTTGCTGTACACCACCAGCTCGGAGTTGATGATCTGGACGATCTGATCGGGGCCGGCGGCAAGACTCAGGTCCAGTGCGCCGCCGCGGCGGCGACGGAAGGCGGCCGCGCCCGGTGGTGGCGGCGGCGGAGGGTTGAGGCCGACGAATCCCTCGCCCAAGCCATCAAAGCTGGCCACAATCTTGGCCGGCGGGCGCGTGCCCATGGTGGTCTGCTCGACGGCGCGGCCGGCGGCGCCGATGTCGGGAAACGGGGGCGGTCCGGGCGGCGGTGGCGGGGGCGCGGTGGCCTCGCTCGGCGCCGAACGCGGCCGCTCGGCGC
>JBOGKJ010000026.1:0-19329 GCA_050745565.1 Terriglobales bacterium
GCGGCGGCGCGCGCCGCCGCCACCGCTTCGTTCGCCGCATAGCTCGCGCGCGCGGCATCGTAGGCCAGCATCACCAGTTTGTGTTTGGCGCGCAGCGCCGCCATCACCGCCGGCCCCTGGCCGACGCGCGGATCGTTGCGCACGGTCACCGTCCGCGTGTAGGTCTGGCCCTCCACGGTCAGCTTCATGGTGTAAACGCCGGGGATCACCTGCATGCCGTGCGGCCCCGGCGTCACCAGCCCGCCCGGCTCGACGTTCATCTGGTTCTCGACGTCCTGGCTGAGCGCCGGCGGATCGTCATAGCGCAAGTCCCAGTTGAAGCGGTTGGTCCCGGCGCGCGTGGGCAGGGCCAGATCGGCGGGCGTGGCCGCCCAGTAGCGGGGATAGGGCCATATCTCGGGCAGCACCGGCGGCACGCTCGAGAGTGTCCGCACCAATCGGCCGGACGCATCAAACACCTGCAGCTTGATGGGCGCCGTCGGCGCCTGGCGCAAATAGTAATAGAAGATGGCGCCGTAGGGCGGATTGGGCGCATGCGGCAATTCCGGGTTCATGGGCTGATCCCAGTTGTCGCTGACGCGCGCGCGAATGGCGTCGCCGGGCTTGAACAAATAGGCCGGCGCGGCGGTGACGGCCGCGGCGCCGGCCGCGATGGCGCGCAGCGGCGAGGCGTCGTCGAGCACCCAGATGCCGCGCCCGAAAGTGCCGATCACAAGGTCGTTCATGTGGTCGGCGGTATGAAACACCATGCCGCGGATCGAGGTCGTCGGCAGGTTCTGGCGCAGCGACTGCCAGTTATCGCCGTCGTCGAAGGAGACATACACCGTAGACTCAGTGCCGCAATAGAGCAGGCCTTTCTGCACCGGGTCGGCGCGCACCACATTCACCCAACTCCCGCTGGGCTCGCCGCTCGGCAGCCCGTTCACGATCCTGGTCCAGCTCTTGCCGCCGTCGTGGGTGCGCCAGATCAGCGGCGCGTTGTTGCCGCCGCCCGCGCCATTGCGTATCGCGGTGGCCTGGCCGGCGATGTAGGCAGTCGAGGCGTCGGTGTGGCCGGCCTCGATGGTGGTGAGTGTCACGCCGGCGTCCGGGAAATTGCTCACGTTCGTCCAGTGCAGGCCGCCGTCCATCGAGTTGTAGACCTGGCTGTTGCTGCTGATCGTCCAGAACACGCCCTTGCGCACGGTAGAGACCGCGAAATCGTTAAGTGTCGTCCCGCCCCGTCCGCCGCGGCCGCCCGCCCCGGCCGCCGGGCTTCCGCACGCCACCTGCGGCGCACCTTTCGCGGTGGTGAGGTCGGGGCTGATCGGACGCCACGAATGTCCCTGGTCATGCGAGGCCAGCAGGCACTGCATGTCCATATAGATGGTGTGCGGGTCGAACGGATCGACGCGCCGCCAACTGTCGCGACTGGCGCGGTACTTGGAGGCGTCGGCGCCGTAATTCGGGGCCTCGTTCTCCCACTGCCCGGTGCGGATATTGATCTTCACCATCCCGCTGCCGCCCCCGGCGGCGCCGTAGCCGGCGCCATAAATAATGTCCGGGTTCAGCGGATCGGCGGTGACGGTGCCACTTTCCGACGACGGCAGCGGCAGCCAGTCCACCTCCGAAATGTCGCCGACGTCGCCCCGCGACCGGATCATGACCGCGCCCGTGTCCTGCTGCGAGCCCATCACCCAGTAGGGATAGCGGTTGTCGGTGGAGATGTGATAAAGCTGCGCCGCCGGCAACGCGTAGTAGCTGCTCCAGGTGTGCCCGCCATCGAACGTCACCGCCGCGCCCTGATCGTTGCCGTAGATCATGCGCCGCCCGTCGGTCGGGTCTATCCAGGCCTCGTGCATGTCCTCGCCGCCGGGCGCGCCCTTGAAGGCGGTGAACGTCGCGCCGCCATCGGTCGAGCGGTAGGCGGCGGTGTTCATGGTGTAGACCACGTCCGGGTTCTGCGAGTCCACCCACACGCCGCAAATGTAGTTGTTGCCCGAGATGCGCCGGTCGCCAGCGGCCATGCGCTTCCAGCTCGCGCCCTGGTCGTCGGAGCGATAGAGCCCGCCGCCGCCAATCACAAACACGCGCTGTCCCTGGGTGTGCATCGCCACCGTCACCGCTATGCGCCCGCTGGGCAGCGGGCTGCTGGCGACTTGGCTCCAGGTCTTGCCCTCGTCCACCGATTTATAGAGCTTCGTGTGGCTGGGGCCGGCGGCAGCGCCCCGCCCGAAGCCGCCGCGCCCGCCCGGCGGGGCTGCGTCGCCGTCGGCGAACGTGGTGGCAAAAATCACGTCGGGATCGTCAAACGGCGAGGCCAAATCGCGCGCCCCGGTCGCGGCGTCCAACTGCAGGGCGTTGCTCCAGGTCTTGCCGCCATCCTCGCTGCGGAAGACGCCGCGCTGGCTGCCGTAGCGTCCGCTGAGCGCCGCCACCAGCACCAGGTTCGGGTCGCGCGGGTCCACGATGATCCGTGGGATCTTGTAGGTGCCGTCGAGCCCGATGTGCCTCCAGGTCTTGCCCCCGTCGGTGGATTTGTACATCCCGTCGCCGCCCTCGCCCGAGTTGGCTTCGTGCTCGACCGCATCGCCGCTGCCGGCATAAATAATGTTGGGGTCGGAGGGCGCCACCGCAATCGCCCCGATGCTCGACACCTGCTGCATCTGGTCGAAGATCGGGAACCAGGTCATGCCGCCGCTGGTGGTCTCGAAGATGCCGCCCTGCGGCAGGCCGACGTAAAACGTGCCCGGCCGCCCGATGACGCCCGCCACCGCCGCCACCCGCCCGCCGTGGTGCGGCCCCAGGCTGCGCCACTGCAGCCCGGCGTACAGATCGGGGCTGACCTGCGCCACCCCGCCCACCGCCAGAAAGAAAACCGCCGCCACCAACACGCCCCACCGCGCCACGCGCCGCCTGCTCAGAGTTGTCATCTCGCCTCCGCGATTGATCCAACCGGCCCACTATACAGGAAACTCGGAGCACGCCGCGCCGACATCGGTACGCACCGGCCACAGCCAACTGTTCGTTATGTCGCTGCCTGTCGCGGGGGACGCGGCGAAGGCGCGCTCGGGCCCGCGCCAACTATGCCGGGCGCGGGCCCCTGCCCGGCTACGCCGTGCCCGCACTCGAAGGGCTGTGGAGCGCCGGCCCGGGGCCCGGCGAGCCCAAGGGGGCGCGAGCGGCGTCGTTGGAGGGGGGGCCGCACCGCTGCGTTTGCCGGGAGCGATGAAAGCGCCACTGGCGCTTTCATCCCTCCGGACTTTCGCAGCCCTTCGCACCGACTTCGCCCGCGTGCAAACGGCGCGACTCCTGCGAAAAGCTAACCGGGCGGGATTGGTGACGTACTACCCTAGCGACTGAGGGAGCGCAGGCGGTCGCCCTGCCAGTCGAGCTTCAGCGGCGGCCGCCCGGCGGCCAGCTTGCGCTGCAGCGCGTAGCCGCCCAGCAGCGGCAGCGACACGGAGGGCTCAACGAAGCACATCGCCGTCGTCGCCTGGGTCTGGATCTTGCCCCAGCTCATCGCCTCTTTCAGCGTGCTGCCGCTGAGCCCGCCCCAGTGGGGCACATCGGCGGTGAGTTGCAGCGCGTAGCTGTGGCCCTTCTCCTCGCCGAAAATGTAGGCCATCACCACCGAGTCGTTGATGTAGTTTTTGGGCACGCCGCCGGCGATATAGATGGCGGCGGTCTTTTTCGACTGCACCACGATCTGGGTGAGCTCGTAGTTGTCGCGGATGGAGTCGATTGAGAGGTGGGGACGCCCGGCCTGGACGGCGCGATGGTAATGGTGGGTGAGGCCGATGCCGATCGAGCTGTCGTTGATGGCGGGCACGAACATGGGCACGCCGCGGCGCTGCGCGGCGACGACGAGGGACTGATCGTCGTCGAGTTTGCCGCCCACGTACTCCATGTAGGCGCGCGAGGAGTAGTTGCCGGGCGTGAGCTCATCGGCGAGGTAACCGAGCCAGGTGTCGGTCTCGATGAACTTCTCCTCGTCCACATAAGTGTCGTAGATGCGGTCAATCAGCAGGTCGCGCAGTTCGGCGTCGTTGGCGTTGGGGTCGCCGACGTAGTGGCCGAAGCCGCGCGCCTGGTAAATGTCCTGGTAGAGGATGGCGCCGGTGGAAACAATCACGTCAATGAAGCCGCCGGCGACCAGATCACGCAGCAGTTTACGCAGACCGGCGGCGATGAGCGGACCGGCGAGCCCGAGCATGACCGTCGGCCGTTCGGGATCGGAATATATGTTGTCGAGCACCTCGGCGCACAGGCCGAGGTTGCGGGCCTGAATCGAGGCCCCGCGCATCGCCCCCACCAAGTCGGCCACGCTAGTGATCTGGTCATAGTCAATCGGCCGGACGCGGGTGTGGAGATGGCGGGCCTTGGCGCGCGGATCAACGTCGCCGGCGCCCGGTACCTGGATCGCTGGGGGAGGGTTCACGCGGTCTCCTTGGAACGCCGCCGCGGCCGCTGGTGCACCAGCTGCAGATTGAAGCCGCGGTTGGCGGGATATAGACGCTCGGCCAGCCGGACGCGCTCGGCCACCGGCGCCGGCGCCAGCGGCGGCGGCGCCCCGCCGGGCTCGAACAAGTCCTCGTAAAACACGTCGGTGTACAGCGCCGCCATGTACAGCCCCAGCGCGTCGGTCTGGGCGGCGCGGGCATAGTTGCGCCAGGCCTCGGCGGCGGCCTCGGGCTTGGCCTCGGCCAGCGCCTGCCGCCACTCCCAGGTTTCCTGCGTCAACTCGCCGGGTTTGCCCTGCTCCATTTGCCGGCGCAGCAGTTGCTCGAAGTCCTCGCGCGGGTCGGGGTCGAGCGCGGCCAGGTAGGCCACCTTGTCGAAAAACTCCATCGCCAGCCCATAGTCGTCGTGCTCGTAGAAGTTCAGGCTGATCAGCAGCAGGTTGCCGCTGGGCTTGACGTCCAGGTGGTGGCAGAGCTCCTTCCGGTTTTCGCCCTCGGCGGCGGGTTCGAGCCCCACCAGCACGCTCCGCCGCTGCTTGTACAGGAAGGGCACGAAGTAGCAGGCCGAGCGCCCCAGCCGCGGCACCAGCGTGCGCGGCACGGTCTGCACCAGGTGCGGCAACCCCCGGTCGTGGCCGTTGGCGCCGGCGATGCCATAGACGAAGCCGTTCTCGGCAGTATGGACGGCGCCAGAGCGCAGCGTCTCCTCGATGGTCATGAAGACAGTTTACAGTTTACAGTTGAAGGTATGGCCGCCGCCGACGCCATTCTTGCCGAACTGCACTGGGAGCCCAACCAGCCCCCCGCCGCGCTGCCGCGCCAGGAGCGGCTGCGGCGCATCCGCCACTCCGCCAGCCACGTGATGGCTCAGGCCGTGCGTGAGATCTTCCCGGGTGTCGAGCTGGCCATCGGCCCGCCCATCGAGAACGGCTTCTACTACGACATGCAATTGCCGCGCAGCCTCACCGAGGCCGATCTACCCGAGATCGAAAAGCGCATGCGCCGCATCGTCGCCCGCAACCCGCCGTTCTACCGCGCCACGCTCGAGCGCCCGCGCGCCATCGAGATCTTCCGCGAGTGGCGGCAGCCGTTCAAGCTCGAGTTGCTGGCCGCGATCGCCGATCCGGTCGTGTCGCTCTACAAGCAGGACCGCTTCATTGACCTCTGCGCCGGGCCGCACGTGGCCCAGGCGGGCGTGTGTGGCCACTTTAAGCTGCAGTCGGTGGCGGGCGCCTACTGGCGCGGCGACGAGCACAACCCGATGCTGCAGCGTATTTACGGCACGGCGTGGGAGAGCGAGGAGGAATTGGCCGAGTACCTGCAGTTCGTCGAGGACTCCAAGGCGCGCGACCACCGCAAGCTGGGCCAGCAACTCGATTTGTTCAGCTTTCACCCCTGGGCGGCGGGCTGCCCGTTCTGGCATCCGCGCGGGCTGGTGGTGCGCGAGGAGCTGCGGCGGCTGTGGCGCGAGACCCACAAGGCGGCCGGCTACATCGAGATCATGGGGCCGGTGCTGTACCGCAAGGAGTTGTTCGAAACCTCAGGCCACTGGGAGCACTTCCAGCAGGACATGTTCCTGGTGCAGGCGGGCAGCGGAGAGGAGGCCGCCGGCGGCGCCTCCGGTCCGGCGATGGCGCTCAAGCCCATGAACTGCCCCGACACGATGCTGTACTACAAAACCCGGCAGCACTCCTACCGCGAGCTACCGCTGCGCATCTCCGAAGGCCAATTGCTGCACCGCAACGAGCCCATGGGGGCGCTGCATGGGCTGATGCGGGCGCGCGTATTTAGCCAGGACGACGCCCACATCTACCTGCACGAGGATCAGATCCAGGACGAGATTGTGCGCGTGCTGGACCTGCTGAAGCAGATCTACGCGTTTTTCGGGTTGCGCTACTCGATCACGCTTGCGACCCGGCCGGACAAGGCCATGGGCGAGCCCGAGCTCTGGGTCAAAGCTGAAGACGGGCTGCGGCGCGCGCTGGAGACGCTGGGGCTGCCGTTCGCGGTGGAACCCGGCGGCGGGGCCTTTTATGGGCCCAAAATCGACGTCAAGATCCATGACAGCATGAACCGCCAGTGGCAGTGCGGCACGGTGCAGCTGGACTTCAACCAGCCGCGGCGTTTCGAGCTCGAGTTCATTGACCGCGACAACCAGGCGCGCACCCCGGTGGTGATCCACCGCGCGCTGTTCGGGTCAGTCGAACGCTTTCTCGGCATCCTGCTCGAACACTTCGCCGGGGCGCTGCCCACCTGGTTGGCGCCGGTGCAGGCGGTGGTGCTGCCCATCACCGAGGCGCAGGAGGGCTACGCGCGCGGGGTGTTGGCGCAACTGGAGGCCGCCGGGGTGCGGGCCGAGCTGATGGAGCCCAGCAGCAAGATCGGCTACCGCATTCGGGAGGCCGAGCTGCACAAAATCCCCTACATGCTGGTCGTGGGCCAGCGTGAGGCCGACGCCGGAGCGGTCGCGGTGCGCACCTACCAGGAAAAAGATCGCGGCGCGAAGCCGCTGGCCGAGGTGCTGGCCGAACTCGACGACAAGATCCGCCACCGCCGCCTGGACGTCACGGTCAAGGACTACAGCGCGCTGTTCCGCGCCGACGACGCCGCCGGCGAGGCCGGAACGGCCTACTAGCCGCGCCCGCGACCGGCGTTGCGGAGCGCACTCGGAAGCGGGTGTATCCTGAGCCCGAGTGACACCAAGCTTGGAGCGATCTCGGTAGGGAGAACCCATGCGCTGCAGCCAGTGCGGAGCGACCGGTTTCCGCCGCCTTGTGGTTAAAAACTCAAAGATCCGTTCGACGGCGAACCTCCCCTGCCCGTAAGGTTGCCAGCGCTCAGCCGACGCCCTCATCGCCACAATTGCCCAGCGGCCGAGCTGCGCCCACGTCGCCGCTCGGGGCGGGGGCGGCGGCGCAATGATATCCTGAATCATTCGATGAAAGCCCAAAAGCTGGGTGTGTGGAACATGGTGGGGTGTGTCGCCGCGGTTGCCGCCGCGCTGGCCGGCTGTGGCCAGAAGGCCGCCGCGCCCGCCGGGGCCGCCGCGGGCCGCGGCGCGATGCCGGCGATGCCGGTGCAGGTGCAGGTGGCCGAACCGGTGCCGGTGCCGACGACTTCGACGTTTGTCTCCAGCATCCAATCGCGCCAATCCACGGTGGTGATGCCGCTGGTCGCAGGCATCCTGCGCGCAATTGACGTGCACTCAGGCGAGCAGGTCACCGCAGGCCAGCCGCTGATGCAGATTGACGACGCGCTGCAGCAGGCCACGGTCAACAACCTCGTCGCATCGCGCGCCGCGCTCACCGCCACGCTGAAATTCGACCAGACCCAGCTTGGGCGCGCCCAGCAGCTGTACCAGGAGAAAATCGGCACCCAGCAGGACTACGAGCAGGCGCAATCCACTTACCAGACGGCCAAGGCGCAGGCCGATTCGCTGGACGCGCAGATCCAGCAGGCCCAAACCTCGCTCAGTTACTACCAGGTCACGGCACCGCGGGCGGGCGTCATCGGCGACATTCCGGTGAAAGTGGGCGACTTGGTAACGACCGCGACCGAGCTTACAACGCTCGACTCCGGCCAGGGCCTGGAAGTGTACATCCCGGTGCCGCTCGAAGACGCCGGCAAGCTCCGGCCGGGACTGCCGGTGGCCGTGCTCGACTCCCAGGGCCACCTGCTGGCGCAATGCACGATCTATTTCGTCTCCCCGCAGGTGGACAACCAGACGCAGACCATTCTGGCTAAGGCGGCGCTGCCGCCCTCGGCGGGCGAGTCGCTGCGGACGCAGCAGTATGTCCAGGCGCGCGTCACCTGGGGCACGCATTCCGGCTATCTGGTGCCGCTGCTGGCGGTCGTGCAGCAGGGCGACGCCGGCTACCTCGATATCGCCGCGCCGACGCCGGCGCCCCGCCAGGGCTACATGGTCCAGCAGGTGCCGGTGACGCTGGGGCAGATCCAGGGCAACAGCTACGAGGTCACCGCCGGCCTGCAGCCGGGCGAGCGCGTCATCGTCTCGACCCATCAGATCCTCGCTCCCGGCATGCCGGTCACGCCTATGGCCGCGCCGCCCGGGGGCGCGCGCGGTGGGGCTGCGCCCGGCGGCGGGCGGGGCTAGCGGGGCGCCATGGTCGAGTTTTTCATTCGGCGGCCGATCTTCGCCACCGTTCTCGCGCTGCTCATCATTCTCGCCGGCGCGATCTCGATTCCCAGCATGCCGGTGGCCGAGTACCCCACCCTCGCACCGCCCACCGTTCAGATCAGCGCCGCCTACCTGGGCGCGAACGCCCAGGAGGTCGAGTCCGCCGTTACCACCCCGCTCGAGCGTGCCATCAACGGCGCCGAAGGGTTGATGTACATCAGCAGCTCCTCGACCAACTCCGGCCTGGCCAGCATCACCGCCACCTTCAGCGTTGACCGCAATATCGATCTCGCCCAGGTGGACGTGCAAAATCGCGTCAACAACGTGCTCGGCCTGCTGCCCGCCCAGGTCACGCAGACCGGTGTGTCCATCACCAAGGGCTTCGGCGCCGGCTTCGTGTTCGTGGCCGGCTTCTACAGCGACCACAACCAACTGTCGAACCTGTTCATTAGCAACTACGTGGACGTCAACATCGTGGACGCCATCAAGCGCGTCCCCGGCGTCAGCAACGCCACCGTGTTTGGTTCCCAGCTCTATGCCATGCGCATCTGGCTGGACCCGGCCAAGCTCGCCGGACGCGGCCTCACCGCCCCGGATGTGATCAGCGCGCTGCAGGAACAAAACGTCCAGGTCGGCGTGGGCTCGGTCGGCGCCCCTCCCGCCCCGCCCGGCCAGAACTACGAGATCAGTGTGCGGGCCACCGGTCAGCTCTCCACCCCGGAGCAGTTCGACAAGATCATCGTCGGCACCGGCCAGGGCGGCACCCTCGTCCGCCTCAGCGACGTCGGCTATGCCCAACTCGGCGCCCAGGACTATAGCTCCAACATTGAATACAACGGACAATCCGGCGTTGGCTTGGCCGTCCAACAGCTTCCCGCCGCCAATGCGCTCGCGGTGGCCAGCGCCGCGGAGGCCGAACTGAATCTGCTGGCCAAGAACTTCCCGCCCGGCCTGCACTACGCCATCGCCTTCAACACCACCACCGCCGTCCGCCAGGGCATTCAGGACGTGCTGGTCACGCTGCTGGAAGCCATCATCATCGTCATCATCGTCATGTTCCTGTTCCTGCAGGACTGGCGCACCACCATCATCCCCGGTGTCACCATTCCGGTCTCGCTGCTGGGCGCTTATGCCTTCGCCGATGCCTTCGGGTTTTCCATCAACATGCTCACGCTGTTCGCCATCGTGCTGGCGACCGGGCTCGTGGTGGATGACGCGATTGTCGTGGTCGAAAACGTCGAGCGCCATTTGTCGGAGGGCGTGACCGAACCGCATCGCGCCACCTCGGTGGCGATGACCGAGGTTACCGGCGCGGTCGTGGCCACCGGGCTGGCGCTGATTTCGGTATTTGTGCCGGTGTCGCTGTTTCCGGGCACCACCGGGATCCTGTTCCGCCAGTTCGGGCTCACCATCGCGTTTGCCGTCGCCGTTTCGGTTTTCAACTCTGTGACCCTGTCGCCGGCGCTCTCAGCACTGCTGCTGGGCAAGGCGCACCCGGGCAAGCGGGGCGTATGGAAGTGGATCAACAACGGCATTGCCAGCTTCACCCGCGGCTACCGGCGCTTTCTGGGCGGGCTGGTGCGCTGGCGCTGGCTGGTGGGGCTGGCGTTTCTGGGCGCGCTGGCGGCGACCTATTTCGTCTTCGAGGCAGTGCCGTCGTCGTTCCTGCCGGCCGAGGACCAGGGCTACCTGTTTCTGCTGGTGCAGGCGCCGCCGGGGGCCTCGCTTGAGTACACCGAAAAGATTGCCCGGCAGGCCGAAGGTATTCTTGCGCGCCAGCCCGAAGTCGAGGGCATGCTGGCGGTCAGCGGCTTCAGTCAGGCCGGCAGCGCCCCCAACCAGGGCATGGTCTTCGTGAGTCTGAAGCCGTTTGACCAGCGGGTTGGACCCGAGCACTCCGCGGCGGCGGTCGTGAACCGGCTTCGCGGGCAACTGTTCGCCATTTCCGGGGCGCTGGTGGTGCCATTCGAGCCGCCGCCCATTCAGGGCTTGAGCCAGTTCGGCGGCTTCCAATTCGAGGTGCTCGATCAGGGCGGCCACACCCCGCAGCAGTTGTTCGCCGCCACCCAGGCGGTGGTCGCCGCCGGCGATCAGAACCCGATGCTGACCGGCCTGTTCAGCAGCTTCACCGCCAACGACCCGCAGTTTGTCGTCACCATTGACCGCGACAAGGCCAAAAGCCTCGGCATCCCGCTCAGCCAGATCACTGAAACACTGCAGGGCTACATGGGCTCGGTCTACGTCAACAACTTCCTCTACAACGACCGTGTCTACCGTGTCTACGTCCAAGCCGCGCCCCAGTTCCGCAGCAACCCCGGCGACATCGGCCAGTACTACGTCCGCGCCGCCAGCGGCCACATGATCCCGCTTTCGAACCTCGTCACCGTCAGCGAGACCACCACCGCCCAGGTGCTGTCCCACTACGACGTATTCCGCTCCGCCGAAATTGACGGCTCGGCCCGCGCCGGCTACTCCAGCGGCCAAGCCATCACCGCCATGGAGCAGGTGGCGCAAAAGGCGCTGCCGGCGGGCTTTACCTATCAGTGGACCGGCATCTCGAAGGAGGAGATCGAGTCGGGGGGCAAGGCTGCGCTGTTTTTCGGGCTCGGCCTGCTGGTGGTGTTCCTGACGCTGTCGGCAATGTATGAAAGCTGGGTGCTGCCGTTTATCGTCATGCTCGGGGTCCCGGTGGCGGTGCTGGGCGGCCTCGGCGCCCAAGCGCTGCGCGGGCTCCAGGACGATGTCTATTGCCAGATCGGGCTGGTGATGCTGATCGGGCTGGCGGCGAAAAACGCCATCCTGATCGTCGAGTTCGCCGAGCAATTGCGCCACCGCGGCCTCGACCTGATCGAAGCCGCGCTCGAGGCCGCCCGCATCCGGATGCGGCCCATTCTGATGACGTCGTTCGCCTTCATTCTGGGCGTGGTGCCGCTCATGCTGGCGAGCGGAGCGGGCGCGGCCGGACAGCATTCGGTGGGCACAACGGTGTTCGGCGGGATGCTGCTTTCCACCTTCCTGAACCTGGTATTCATCCCCGTGCTGTATGTGATCGTGGAGCGCTGGCGCGAGCGCGGCAAGACGGCAGGCGAATAGCGAAGTAGCGATTAGCCATTAGCGATTAGCTTTGGGGCCGCGTTGGCTGGGGGATCGCGGGGCTCGTGGTGGGCCGCACGTCGCCACGCGTGCAAGGTAGCGGTTCGAGCTAATGGCTAACCGCTAACCGGGCAGCACCGGCGGGGCCGCGGCGAACGCGGATGGTGCCGTTGGTGGTGGCGAGATGCACGCTGGGGCCGCCGGGGGCGGCGGCAAATTGGTTTTCGACGCTGCCGTTGCGGGCCTCGGTTTCAAGCTGGAACTGGCTGCCGGCGGGCAGCGTCAGCAGGATGTCGGCGTTGCGGTCGGAGACGATGATGGGCTGAGTGGGTGCGGCGGTGGTGGCCAGGCGCACGGAATCATTGGTGGTGCGCACGCTCAGCGGGCCGGTGAAATCGCGCGCTTCGACCTGGGCGTCGCGGGTGACGAGCGAGATCGCCTGGGCCTGGCCGATGGCGATTTCGCCCATGTCATAGGTGACCGTGCCAGGCAGGGCGGCAATATCGAGCGTGGTGCGGCTGCTATGGAAGTGCAGCCCCCCGGCGAGATTGCGGAAGCTGAGCGCGCCGACGAAATCGCCGGACAGGGTGGTGACGCCGGTGACGTTGGAGATGGCGACATCGTCGCCGCCGCCGGTGAGAGTCACATTACCGGTCACCTGGTCGAGGCTGACGGTGTCATGCTCGCTGGCGGCCACGACGCCGCCCTGCACATGGGCGGCCGTGATGGCGCCATGGCTGGTATGCAGATCGAGCGCGGCGCGCCAGGCGGGAATGGTGATGTCGCCATCGTGGCTGTAGATGACCACCGGCAGCGTGTCGGGCAGCGTAAGGCGGAGATCGGCATTGATGGCGCCGCCCCTGTCCTCGCCCGCGGGCAGCACCACCCATTGGTTGCCTTCCTGGCGGATGGTGGGCTGCGCGCGCTGGAACAGGGCGTTGGCCTCGTTCTGATCCTGGGCCCGGACTGTGTCGTCCACCTCGGCCTGGATCGCGGGCCCCGGGCCGGGCTGGAGCCGGATATCGCCGCGGTAGCCGCGGATGACGACGGCGGTGGGCGCGGCCCCAACCGAGGCCGGCAACACAGCATGCGCCGAGGCCGAATAGTCATAGGCGCGCAGGAACGGGTTCCATGACGCGACATTGACGCCCCAGTAATTGGCGTAGCGCGAGTGGGCAAAGCGGTAGGTGCCGCTATAGGCCAGCCCGCAGACGATGATCACGATCAGCAGGAAGATTTCGCCGCCCGAAAGGCCGCTGCGCATTCGCGGCGGGCGGGTGTAATGCTCCACCAGCCGCATGAGTCCCCACACGATCAGCAGCAGCGGCCAGTAGTTGGCGATCCAGGCGCCCAGCGGAGCGTGGGGAAGCCAGTGGCCCACCAGCATCAGCCCGCCAATCACCAGCAGCAGAAGCGGAAAAAACAAGCTGCCCGACGGGTAATGGTTCACCGGGCGGGGGGCGGCGTGGCGCGCCAGACCCAACAGGCCCACGAAGACCAGAAAGGCGCCCACCAGCGCGGCGGTGGTGAACGCGGGTGTCAGCATGCGCGCCAGCAGCAGCCCGCCCAGCGCGATCAACACCAACGGCGCAGTGAGCCGCCGCAGATTGCAGGCAGCGCAGCGGCACGGGGTGGGCAGGGGTGTGGCCATGGGCTCAGCCCTGCTGCGGCCCCCGCTGCCGCAGCCAGAGATAGATGCCGACCGCGATCAGGATCGCCGGCCAGAAGAAGCGCGAGATGTCGTAATAGAAAAATCCCATGCTGCGCAACAGGAAGATCACCCCGATGACAATCAGCACGATCGCGGCCACCGGGGCGTTGATGGGCTGCCCGGCGCCGCCGCCGAGATTGAGGAAATCGTCGGCCGGCAGTCCGGCCTGCAGCCGTTTGGCGGTATGGAAGGAGTCAATCACCATGTAGAAATAAAAGGCAGCGATGGCGAGGCCGAAAAAAGTGTCAACGGCGGCGCTGACGGAATTTTCCATGGCGATCAGAAACGCAAAAATAACCACCTGCACGAACGCCTTCAGATACTGGCCGTTGTAGACGGCGC
Source organism: Terriglobales bacterium (assembly GCA_050745565.1). Lineage (GTDB taxonomy): Bacteria > Acidobacteriota > Terriglobia > Terriglobales > SCQP01 > SCQP01. The sequence goes on from JBOGKJ010000026.1 coordinate 13,727, forward strand.
CCACGCCCGGAATGAAGCCCAGCGCCAGAGCCAGCCCGGGTGAGGGCGTGCCAGGAGTGGAGGCGGGGGCGGCCGCGGGGGCGGCGATGCCGGGGGCGGCGGCGGCCGGTGGCGCCTGCCCCAGCGGCCGGGCCAGGCACTCCTGGCAGTAGATGACGCCGTAGATCTCGCGTTGGTCCTCGGGACACAGCGCCCGGCCACAGGTGCGGCAGTAGGCTGTCGCCGGGCGGTCAGAGTGCAGGTAGCAGTTCATAAGGTTCTCCTGAGGACGCCGGCGCGGCGAGCGCCAACTGTTCCGGGCTCATCCCGGGCCCGCGCTGACTGCGGTCGTGCCCTGCTGGCGCCGCCGCCGGCGCCGTGGGCTGACGCAGGGCGTGGATGGCGGCCTCGATTTCATAGACCACGCGCAAATCATGGTAGTAGCTGACACCGCGCGCCCAGGTGCGGTCCGCCTGCCGGGCGATGCCGTTCACCAGGGTGGTGGCGCTGAAGCCGCCGCCATCGCCGCCCTGGAACAGGTCGCGCAAGTTCACCTGGGCGGCATTGAGCAGCAGCGCCACCCCGAAAATGGACATCGCCACGCCCATGGCAAACCGTGGCGACATCACCGTCCGCCACGCCCGCCGCCACGCCGGCGCCAGCACACGCGGCACGCCCGCGGGCGGCGGCTGCAGCGTTTGCCGGCGGATGGCGGCCAGCAGCCGCTCCGGCACCGCGAGCCGCGGCAGGGCCGCGAGTTGAGCCGCGGCCACCGCAACGTCGTCGAGCAGCGCCTGGCAGGCCGCGCAGGTCTGCAGGTGTCGCCGCTGCGCCGCGCTCTCCTCCGCCGTCAGCGTGCCTTCGCGGAAGTCGCTCAGCCTGTCCTCGAATTCGGCGCAAGCCATCAGCGCCGCGCCTTCGGCGTCCTTCATGTCCTCGCCCCCATGCTGCCGAAATTGGCCCGCAACTGCCGTGCCAGTTCGATGCGGCCGCGGTTGATGCGCGATTTCACCGTGCCCTCGGGCACGCGCATGGCGGCGGCAATCTCTTTATAGTCCATATCCTGCAGGTCGCGCAAAATGACCGCTTCGCGCAACTCCGGCGACAACCGCAGCAGCGCCCGCTGCACTTGCTCGTGGACTTCCTGGCCCCACACCAGTTGCTCGGCCGTCTGGCCGGGCGCAGTCAGCGGCAGCGGCACCGCCTCCCCCTCGGCGTTGGTGGTTTCAATCGGGTCGGTGAGGCGGTCGGCTTTCGTGCGCCGATAGTGGTCAATCAACAGGTTGCGCGTCAGCGTCGTCAGCCAGGTGGCGAGGCTACCGACGTCGGCGCGGTAGCTTGAAAGATTGCGATACAGCCGGATGAAAACCTCCTGCGAGAGGTCCTCGGCGTCCTCGGCGCGGCCGGTGAAGCGCAGGCAGAGGTTGTACACCCGCGACGCGTGCTCCCGCACCAGCGCGTCCCAGGCCGCCCCGTCGCCGGTCAGGCAGCGGTCTACAAGCTGGCGATCGTGCACGTGGATTCCCAGTGTGGGCGGCGGAGGGGTGTCCCGCCGCGCCGGCGCAAGTGCGGACTGGCTGGTGCTAAACCAGCCATGCCGTACCGGGTTGGACCATAGGCTCGCAGCGCTCACACCTTCAGTAACGCAATTGGAGTGGCTTTGGTTCAGCCTGTCGTAGGGCCTGCCGCTTATAATGACAGAGACGCACCCTTTCCAGCCCCCCGCAGATGAACCGTAAGCGCATATTTGCCATCATTTTGGCCGCGGCTGTGGTGGCGCTTCTGGCATGGCAGTTTCATCATAGCCCGGAATGGCGGCAGTTCAGTTGGCGGGCGGTGTGGACCGCCACCCAGAACGCCGAGGGGTGGTACATTGCCGGTTCCGTGGTGCTGATTTACGCCAGCTACGTGATCCGGGCCTGGCGCTGGCAGGGACTGATGGAGCCCGGGGGGCGATTTTGGCCGGTGCTCAAGGGCACGGTGATTGGCTTCACCGGCACCGCCCTGCTCGGCCGCGCCGGCGAGCTGGTGCGGCCCTACTATATCGCCCGCAAGCACGGCTCGGAGCTTTCGCCGCAGCTTTCCGTCTGGCTGCTGGAGCGGGTATTCGACATGTTCGGCATCGTGCTCCTGCTGAGCCTCGATCTCGGGCTGAGCCCGCGCATCCATCTGTTAACGCGCGATGCGGGTTACGCGGAAGCATTCCGGCGCGCGGGAATTCTGATGAGCGCCGGCATCGCTTTTCTGATTGTGCTGCTGTATGTGTTTCACGTGCGCGCGCCGAAACTGCTGGCGCGGCTGCGGCCGCGCGCGGAGGCACGGAGGCAGCGGCTGCGGCGGCGGGTGGTGCATTTTTTGCAGGCGTTGGCGGACGGCTTGTCCGCCCTCACCAACTCAGCCAAGCTGCTGAAGACGATTTTCTACACGGTGGTGCTTTGGGTGGTGGTGGCGCTGTCAATTTGGGCGGTGGTGCGGGCCTATCCGGCGATGCTGCCGGGATTCAGCTTCACCGAAGGCGTGCTGCTGATGACGTTGACGGCGATTGGCGCGGTGGCGACGCTGCCGGCGGTGGGGGGCGGGTTTCAGGTGCTGACGATCTTCGGTCTGGTGCAGGTGTTCGGGGCGGACTCGGCGGCGGCGACCAGCGCGGCGCTGGTGGTCTGGCTGGTGTGCTTTTACGCCGTGGCGCCGTTTGGCGCCGCGCTGGCAACGCACGAGGGGGTGAGTTGGCGCGGCATCGAGCGTGCCGCCTACGCCACCGAAGCCGCCGAAGAACGTTAAAGCGGGCGGTGCATATCAGAGCGCGGCGCGGTGGCTTTGGTCGAGCAGCTCGACCACGTGGGCGACGGTCACCGGCGGCGGCAGCGCCGAGGCGAGTTGGAGCGAGCAGCCGGGGTTGGCGGTGGCGAGGATGGTGGCGCCGGTGCGGCGGAAGACCTCGACGCGGTCGGCGAGCAACTGGCGCGCAAGATCGGGCTGGGTGAGGTTGTAGACGCCGGCGGAGCCGCAGCACTGATCGGCGCGCTCGAGTTCACGCAGCTCAAGCGCGGGGATCTGGCGCAACAGGTTGCGGGGGGCGGCGCGCACACCCTGGGCGTGGGCGAGGTGGCAGGCGTCCTGGTAGGTGGCGACGGCGGGGAGCGGTCCGAGCAGCTCGGGCCGCAGCCCGAGCTGGTCGAGGAACTCGGTGACGTCGCGCACGCGGGCGGCGAACGCCAGCGCGCGTGGACGCCAGGCGGCGTCGGACTCCAGCAGGTCGCCGTAGGCTTTGAGCGCGGCGCCGCAGCCAGCGGCGTTCACAATCACGGCAGCGGCGCTGGCGGCGAGCGGCTCGAGCGCTGCCAGGTTGGCGCGGGCCAGCGCGCGCGCCTGCTGACGCAGGCCGGCGTGCACGTGCAACGCGCCACAACAGCCAAACGCCGGCGGCATCACCACCTCGCAGCCCTGCCGGGCCAGCACCCGCACGGTGGCGCGATTGAGCTCGGGCAGCAACTCGCACTGCGCGCAGCCGGGCAGAAACAGCACCCGTGCGCGCACCGGAGGAAACGCCTCGACCGGTTCGCGGCGGGCGTCGAACGGCGGCGCCAGCAGCGGCGGCGCCAGCCGTCGCAGGCGGGCGGGCGCCAGCCGGTCGAGCCCGGTGCGCTGCGCCAGGCGCAGCAGGCGGGCGGCGGCGCGGCGGCGGCCGGCATGCGGCAGCAGACCGGTGAAGAGCCACTGCTGCCAGCGGGCGAAGGGGCGGGCGGCGCGCAACCCGGCGCGGGCGCGCTCCAGGATGGCACCGTAGGGGACGCCGGAGGGGCAGGCGGTTTCGCAGGCGCGGCAGTCGAGGCAGCGGTCGAGGTGGAGGCGGAGGCCGTCTTCGAGGCCGATGCGGCCGGCATCGGCGAGGGCCACCTGGTAGATACGGCCGCGGGGCGAATCCATCTCCTCGCCCAGCAGCCGGAACGTCGGGCAGGCGTTCAGGCACAAGCCGCAGCGGATGCAGCGGGTATAGTCGGCGGCGCGCGGGGCGTCGTCACTTGGCGCGGGTCCCAGCACGGCTTCGCCGCCCCCACACTCGTTTTCTGGCGCGCCGGGCCGCGGGCCCCACGAGCCCCAGCCCGGCCCGCGCTTCGCATTACTTGGCGCGGGCCCCAGCACGGCTTCGCCGCCCCCGCACTCGTTTTCTGGCACGCCGGGCCGGGCGGTGGGAAAGGCGCTGGGCTCAGCCACGGCAGTGGTCTCCGTGTAGGCGGCCGTCGGGGTCGAGCGCCGCTTTCAGTTGGCGCATGAGCCGCGCGGCGCCCGCGGGCACGGGCGGGGAGGCGGGCGCGGGCGCGACCTCGAACACTCCCAGCCCGAGCCGGCCGACGACGTGGGCGGCAGGTCCCAGCGCCGCCAACGCGGCCACCGCCTGCGCGGGAGGGAGGCACAGGCGCCCGGCGCGGGCAGGCGCCTGAGGCAGCGGCGACTCGGTGAACTCGAAGTGGCCGATGGCGGTCAGTTCGCCGCGGCAGCGCGCCAGCACCGCGGGCGAGCCGGCGCATTGCACCCAGACGGAGCGGCCGCGCTCCGGGTGCGACTCGAGCTCGACCGCCAGCGGCCGCAGCAGCGAGCGCAGTAACGCCAGCCGCAGGGCCTCGACCTCGTCCCAGTCCAGGGGGGCGCAACGGGCAGTGAGTACGCCGCGGGGGAGCGGAAACACCTTGAAATTCACCGCGGTGATGATGCCAAGCGCGCCGCGGCCGCCGATCACCGGTTTCATCCAGTCGTAGCCGGCGACGTTTTTCACCACCCGGCCGCCGCAGTGCGCCAGCTCGCCCGCGGCGGTCGCCATCTCCAGTCCGATGGTGAAATCGCGCACGCTGCCATAGCGCTGCCGCCAGGGCCCGGAGCGATGCTCGGCGAGCACCGCGCCCAGGGTGGCGCGCTCAGGCGCGGCCACATCGAGCGGCACGAACTGCCCCTCGGGTGCAAGCGCGGCGTTGAGCGCGGCGACGGTCATGCCCGCTTCGGCGCCGACGGTGAGGTCGCCGGGGGTGTAGAAACGCAACTGGCTCAGCCGCGACAGGTCGAGATGCCAGTGGCCACAGCCGGGTTGACGGCGGCAACTCACGCCCGCCGGACCGGCTTCGCCGATCAGACGGGCGACTTCGGCGGCACTGGCTGGGGCGGCGTTCATAGCGTCTGTTCGTAAAGCCGCGCATCGGCGCGGATTTCGCCGCAACTGTGCGCCTGGGGGATCATCTTGTTCGGGTTCAGCCGGCCGGCCGGGTCGAAGGCGGCGCGGATGCAGCGCATGAAGTCCAGATCTTCGGGGGAAAAAATCCACGGCATCAGGTCCTGCTTCTCGATGCCAACGCCGTGCTCGCCGGTGATCGAGCCGCCCACGGCGACGCAGGCGGCGACGATGTCGCGGCTGCAGGCGAGGGCGCGCTCGAGCTCGCCGGCGCGTTCGTCGAAAAACACCAGCGGGTGGAGGTTGCCATCGCCGGCGTGGAAAATGTTGCCGGTGCGGAAGCCGTGGCGGCGGCCGATGGCCTCGATCTCGTCCAGCACCGGGGCGATCTGAGTGCGTGGGATGACGCCATCCATAACGTAGTTGTTGGGGGCGATGCGACCCATGGCGCCGAAGGCGTTCT